>NZ_PPCY01000001.1:0-428033 GCF_002959795.1 Veillonella sp. S13054-11 | reverse complement strand
ACGAAAGTCGGAAGTGCCCAAAGCCGGTGGGGTAACCTTCGGGAGCCAGCCGTCTAAGGTAAAGTCGATGATTGGGGTGAAGTCGTAACAAGGTAGCCGTATCGGAAGGTGCGGCTGGATCACCTCCTTTCTAGGGAGACATACACCAAGCCAAAAGCTTGGATGTCACTTAGGTCGACACTTTGGCACCTAACATTGTTCGGTTTTGAGAGATCTGTTATCTACAAGATAATAATTTCTCATTATATTAAATGGGCCTATAGCTCAGCTGGTTAGAGCGCACGCCTGATAAGCGTGAGGTCGGTGGTTCGAGTCCACCTAGGCCCACCATTTAATACATGGGGGCGTAGCTCAGTTGGGAGAGCACCTGCCTTGCAAGCAGGGGGTCAGGAGTTCGAATCTCCTCGTCTCCACCATTTAGTATTTGACAGCGAGTCTGTGATATACTAATTGTTTGTTCTTTGAAAACTGCATAGAAGATAATTATTATATATTTGTAAGGTCATCTCTTAGAATTTCTAAGTAGGTTGACCCGAGCACATAGGAAATAATTCTCTGACTTAATGGTGACGTACATGAAAATGTACGGCTACAAAAAACGACAATGTATCTAATGCATGTCAATATTATCTCTCATGTATTCAATCATGAGATTTTCGTTAGCATTTGATGCTTATCTAGGAGCCTGAGCTAGATGAAGCCGCCGTGTACTATTGTACGTAAGGCAAAATCGAGCGTGAGGCGACGACGATAGGCGCAAATGATAACGCAAAATAAGTAAAGATAATAAGGGCGTACGGTGGATGCCTTGGCGATATCAGCCGAAGAAGGACGCGGTAAGCTGCGATAAGCTACGGAGAGGTGCAAGCAACCTGTGACCCGTAGATTTTCGAATGGGGGAACCCGGCAGTGGTTATGCACTGTCACCCATAGCTTAGACTATGAGGAGGGCACCTGGGGAACTGAAACATCTAATTACCCAGAGGAACAGTAATCAAACGAGATTTTCTTAGTAGCGGCGAGCGAACGGGAAAGAGGCCAAACCGGAGCGGGCAACCGCACCGGGGTTGAGGACAGTCATCAAGTGTAAATGAGGTAGAAGAATCGAGCTGGAAAGCTCAGCCGCAGAAGGTGAAAGCCCTGTAATCGAAACCTTGCATACATGGGACTGTATCCAGAGTACCACGAGACACGTGAAACCTTGTGGGAAGCAGGGGGGACCACCCTCCAAGCCAAAATACTGATATCGACCGATAGCGCATAGTACCGTGAGGGAAAGGTGAAAAGAACCCCTGGCGGGGAGTGAAAGAGAACCTGAAACCGTATGTCTACAAACAGTCGAAGTCTGTATATATATCAGGACGACGGCGTGCCTATTGAAGAATGAACCGACGAGTTACTGTTGCTAGCGAGGTTAAGTGGAAAACATGGAGCCGCAGCGAAAGCGAGTCTGAACAGGGCGTTCAGTTAGTAATAGTAGACCCGAAACCGTAGTG
Source organism: Veillonella sp. S13054-11 (assembly GCF_002959795.1). Lineage (NCBI taxonomy): Bacteria > Bacillati > Bacillota > Negativicutes > Veillonellales > Veillonellaceae > Veillonella > Veillonella sp. S13054-11. The sequence continues at coordinate 426,537 of NZ_PPCY01000001.1, read as the reverse complement.
ATCTATCCATGGCCAGGTTGAAGCACAGGTAAAATTGTGTGGAGGACCGAACTCGTGAGCGTTGAAAAGCTTTGGGATGAGTTGTGGATAGGGGTGAAATGCCAATCGAACACGGAGATAGCTGGTTCTCCCCGAAATAGCTTTAGGGCTAGCCTCGAGGTAGAGAGTATAGGCGGTAGAGCACTGATCGGGCTAGGGGCCATACCGGTTACCGAACCTAGTCAAACTACGAATGGCTATACTTATACTCGGGAGTCAGACAGTGAATGATAAGGTCCATTGTCAAGAGGGAAACAGCCCAGAACACCGACTAAGGTCCCCAATGTTACACTAAGTGGCGAAGGATGTGGAATTTCCAAAACAACCAGGATGTTGGCTTAGAAGCAGCCACCATTTAAAGAGTGCGTAATAGCTCACTGGTCGAGAGACTCTGCGCCGAAAATGTCCGGGGCTAAAGTGTAAAACCGAAGTCGTGTCATATGCAGCAATGTATATGGGTAGGGGAGCGTTCTCATCGGGCTGAAGCAGTACCGTAAGGAGTTGTGGACTGATGAGAAGTGAGAATGTCGGTATGAGTAGCGAAAAGAATGGTGAGAATCCATTCCACCGAAAGCCTAAGGGTTCCTGAGCAACGATCGTCGTCTCAGGGTAAGTCGGGACCTAAGCCGAGGCGGAATAGCGTAGGCGATGGACAACAGGTTGAAATTCCTGTACCGGTGTGAATCGTTTGATCGATGGAGTGACACAGTAAGGTAGGTCAGCACGCGATTGGAAGAGCGTGTTTAAGCAGGTAGGTTGAGCTATAGGCAAATCCGTAGCTCTAAAAGCTGAGATGTGATGACGAGTGACTAGCAATAGTCGCGAAGTGATTGATCCTACACTGTCGAGAAAAGCTTCTAGGTAGAGACACATCGCCCGTACCAAAACCGACACAGGTAGGCGGGGAGAGAATCCTAAGGTGCGCGGGAAAACCCTCGTTAAGGAACTCGGCAAAATGCCTCCGTAACTTCGGGAAAAGGAGGACTCATGTAGTGTGAAGAGCAGAAGCGCATGGAGCATGAATGAGTGGCACAAGAGAGGCGCAAGCGACTGTTTACCACAAACACAGGTGCCTGCTAAAGCGAAAGCTGATGTATAGGTGCTGACACCTGCCCGGTGCTGGAAGGTTAAGAGGAGGGGTTAGACTTCGGTCGAAGCTCTGAATTGAAGCCCCAGTAAACGGCGGCCGTAACTATAACGGTCCTAAGGTAGCGAAATTCCTTGTCGGGTAAGTTCCGACCCGCACGAAAGGTGTAACGACTTGCGCACTGTCTCAACGAGGGACCCGGTGAAATTGAAGTACCTGTGAAGATGCAGGTTACCCGCGACTGGACAGAAAGACCCCATGGAGCTTTACTGCAACCTAAGATTGAACTTAGTTAATGAATGTACAGGATAGGTGGGAGACGTAGAACCTAGGACGCCAGTTTTAGGGGAGTCGCTGTTGGGATACCACCCTTTCATTAATTGATTTCTAACGGGCCGAGTAACGACCGGCCGGACAGTCTTAGGCGGGCAGTTTGACTGGGGCGGTCGCCTCCAAAAGAGTAACGGAGGCGCCCAAAGGTTCCCTCAGAGCGGACGGAAATCGCTCGAAGAGTGTAAAGGCAGAAGGGAGCTTGACTGCGAGACGGACAGGTCGAGCAGGGACGAAAGTCGGGCTTAGTGATCCGGTGGTGCCGAGTGGAAGGGCCATCGCTCAACGGATAAAAGCTACCCTGGGGATAACAGGCTAATCTCTCCCAAGAGTCCATATCGACGGGGAGGTTTGGCACCTCGATGTCGGCTCATCACATCCTGGGGCTGAAGTAGGTCCCAAGGGTTCGGCTGTTCGCCGATTAAAGTGGTACGTGAGCTGGGTTCAGAACGTCGTGAGACAGTTCGGTCCCTATCCATCGCGGGCGGAAGAAACTTGAAGGGGGCTGCTCCTAGTACGAGAGGACCGGAGTGGACGAACCGCTGGTGTACCAATTATCCTGCCAAGGGTACAGTTGGGTAGCTACGTTCGGGACGGATAAACGCTGAAAGCATCTAAGCGTGAAACCAGCCTTGAGATGAGGTTTCTCATAGCATAAGCTAGTAAGATCCCATGTAGACGACATGGTAGATAGGCCAGGTGTGGAAGAGCCGTGAGGTTTGGAGCTGACTGGTACTAATCGATCGAGGGCTTTACTTAAGCAAGCGTAACCAGCTTGAAGGAGCAACGCGACGCACAAGTTGCGTGGAGTCGCTTACGTCGAAACGTAAGATTTCACGAAGTGAAATCCACAGGCTTCGACGCAATCCTCCAGACGTGTACTTTGAGTATGGGACGCAACATATAATAAAACATTAAGCAGAATGTGCAACAAATATATATACTTCTATGTGGTTTTCAGAGTACAAACTCTGACAGATTCAGTGGCGATGGCTATGAGGATCCACCTGTTCCCATCTCGAAACACAGTAGTTAAGCTCATAAACGCCGAAAGTACTTGGCTGGAGACGGCCTGGGAGGATAGGAAGCCGCTGATTAACGAAAAGAAAAAGGTCTACCGAATGGTAGGCCTTTTTCTTTTTGCTCATCTTCGACTAGCTAATCCTGCTAGAACCGTCTCCAGCCAAGGTTGTAGAGGTTTTATATCTATCTGCGTGTCTGTGTAAGACGGCCTTGGGAAAAGCAGGGCAGTAGAAGATGGAGGAGTGAAACGACGACAGATTCACTGCATCGCTTTCTTCCGAACGTAAGATTTACCGAGCTGCGAAGCAGAGAAGGGAAATCCACAGTGAGGATTGATAGGAAGCCGCGGCTAATGGTAGTATCTAACTAATCCATACGGTAACGAGGCACAACGTGCCAATGTTACCGAACCGTAAAGCAGTTGAGCTACTTTAAATATATGTAAATAAACTTTATCTAATCGATACCGCGGTGCGCAGCACCAATGGTATCGAACCGTAAACTAGTTGAGCAACTCCATATTTATGTAAATAACAAGCCCCATGATCACAAAATCATAGAGCCTATATATTAATAACAACTTATTAGGAATTTAATATATATACAAAAAAAGAGCTGCCTAAGCAGCTCTAATTCTTTATTATTCTACACCAACCATTACGCTAGTGGATTTGATAACAGCGACAACTTCTTTGCCAACTGCTAAGCCTAATTCTTTAACGGATTGAATAGTAATGTCAGCAGTAACAATATTATTATTACCTACGTTGATTTTTACGATTGCATTTACAGCGCCTTCTTGGATCTCAACGATAGTACCTTTTAATTGATTTCTTGCACTTAATTTCATGGATATCTCCTTAAAAAACAATACAAAAAGTATATATATTATAATATTTTGCATATAATTTGTGATATACATTACATCACAAATTATATGGAGCGGGCGAAGGGAATCGAACCCTCCTCTCAAGCTTGGGAAGCTCGCATTCTACCGATGAACTACGCCCGCACGATGTAAATATTGTATCATATATTTACATATACATTCAAGTAATCATAGATATATCTATGATTATACCTATAGTAGTAAATGTATTGAATTACTTTCAATCTAGATGTATAAAATAATAGAAAAGGAGGAATTCGTATGTCAAAAGTATATAAAGTTCATAAATGGTTATCTATCATTTCCTTAATTTTCTTCTTAATGTTTTGTATTACAGGATTAGTACTCATGTTTCGAACTGAGTTAAATGCATGGGCTCAAGGTGGAACAATACATCATTCATCAGCTATAATGTCGATGAATGAACATGAAGAATCTATATTTAAGTATGCTGATCAGGGGGCACTACTTGTTAAACAGAAATATCCATCAAAAGATATTTTGAATATATCCCCTGCTATGGGGGCTACACATATTTTACGGTATCGTATTATTGAATCTACGGCTACGGTAGCACCTCCAGCTCGCATGGGAATGGGTGGGGATTATGTTTTATATAATCCTATATCTAAAGAACTGATTACTTCACATAATGAGCCTCCTGTACATCCTTGGATTCGTAGTATGTTACATACTCTTCATCAATTACATACACGATTAGATTTAGGTAAAATTGGCATATATATTGTAACATTCTTATCATTTTTATGTAGTCTCACTATTATTTCAGGGATTTTTTTATATGGTCCATTTCGTAAAAGTTATTCTAAAGCCTCTGTTTTATCTAAGAAAATGAAAATAGGTGTATTACATCGTGAATTCTCAATAGTTGCAACGGTCTGGGGATTTATATTATGTATAACAGGTGTATGGATTGGGGGCTTTTTTATTGCAAATGATAACTATAATGCCGATGTACTTCATAATGCTAAACAGGAACTTTCGATTGGACAATCTGAAATATTGCAACCATCAGAAGCAATTTCTCGTATAATGAAAGTATATCCAGATCGACAAGTTATTTCTATGGATTATCCATCTAAGTTTAACAATTACCATTATGCATTTTATTTAGGTGCAGAAAATGATGATGATCCAGCTATGTTTCTTGGACAGCCTGTATATGCTAACTTGTATGTCGATTCTAGTAATGATAGATTTTCTACTAAAGCAGTTCCATGGTATTTTACAGGTATGACGACTATGATTAACCTACATATTCATAATCATAATACGATGGCTCTGAAGATATTGTGGGCTATATGGGATATTGTTCTCATTATTGGTATCGTGACTGGACTTATGATGACTATTATTAGAAAGTATAAAAAATCAGATGTAATTCTATCTAAAGTATCGGTAGAGGAAAAGCATATTTGGCGTACACCATTATTTTGTAGTATATCTGTTCTTATAGGATTGCTTCTACCACTTTGGCAAAATCCTGTTATGAATACGATTGCTGCTATTTGTTTAACTGTATCACTTATTGTATTTTTTATCTCTTTACTTAAAGAAAGTAAACAATATTGATTATTTTCGAACTGAAATGATATAATAATAAATATAGTTGTTTTTATATACATAAAAATACGTATTATTATTTATGACTCAGAAAGTGGTAGTTATTATGAATTTTATAAAAGCATTTTTCCAGTCAGAGTCTGCTGGTGGGATATCCTTGCTGTCCGCTGCTATTTTAGGCGTTCTTGTGGCGAACTCACCGATTGCAGCACAGTATTTTGCAGTCATGCAAATACACCTTGGTCCAATGACTATACTGGAGTGGGTAAATGATGCCTTAATGGCTCTTTTTTTCCTTTATGTTGGTATAGAGATCAAGAAGGAAATGATTTCTGGGGAGCTTGATACGAAGGCGAAACGTGTGCTTCCCGTATTAGCCGCATTTGCAGGTGTTATTACGCCAGCTATTGTGTATTATTTTGCGGCTGGATATATGCCAGAATATAGACATGGTTGGGGGATTCCTACCGCTACAGATATCGCTTTTGCTATAGGCGTTATTACAATGCTTGGTAATAAGGTATCTACAGCGATGAAAGCCTTTCTAGCTGCATTAGCTATTATTGACGACTTGATTGCCATAGTCGTTATTGCTCTCTTTTATGGGGCAGGCGTTAATTTTATGGATTTAATAGCTGCTGCGGCTGTAACTGGTTTACTGATTTATACTAATAAGCAAGGCTATTTAAGACCACTTCCGTATTGTGTTCTAGGATTAGTTCTTTGGTATTTAGTTTTAAAATCTGGTGTGCATGCTACCATTGCTGGTGTTGTACTGGCTATGACAATTCCTTTTAAAGGTAAAGTTATAGATAAGGTAGTATATCCTATGGAAGAATGGGCCCATGCTTTACGCAATTGGGTAAACTTCTTAATTATACCATTATTTAGTTTTTTAAATGCTGGTGTATCCTTTGCTGATTTTTCCATAGATAATTTATTCCATCCTGTAATCATAGGTGTTTCATTCGGTTTAATCTTAGGAAAACAATTAGGTATATTCTCTGCCGTCTACATTTTGGTTCAATCTAAGGCAATTAAGATGCCTACAAAAACGACGTGGCCTGAAATTTATGGGACAGCTATTTTGTGTGGTATTGGCTTTACTATGAGCCTTTTTGTTGCTACACTGGCTTTCCCACCAGGTATAACACAAGAAATGGCTAAGGTAGGTATCTTTATAGGATCAATCACGGCAGGCTTGCTAGGTGCGATTGTCCTAATTTTAGCTTATCAAATACGCAAGATGCGTGGTAAAATTTAATAAAATAATCTTTTGTAAGTATAGAAAGGATTCAAATGGAACGCATTTTTGTTTTCTTACGTTCTCCAGGTGCAGCTACATCTGTACTCCTAGGAGCAACAGTACTCGCTTTAATTTTAGCGAACTCTCCATCATCTGAACAATACTTTCAAATCGTTAATCACCATATAGGTAATCTAACAATTTTAGAATGGGTTAATGATGCATTGATGGCAATCTTCTTCCTTTTTGTAGGTCTCGAAGTTAAGCGTGAATTAGTATCAGGTGAGCTTAATACTAATGCTAAGCGTGTGATGCCAGGCATTGCCGCATTATTTGGTGTTCTAACGCCCGCTTTTATCTACTACTTAATTGCAGGTTTTCATTCTGAATATATACATGGTTGGGCAATACCAACTGCTACGGATATTGCATTTTCCATCGGTATTATATCTGCATTAGGCTCTAGAGTACCGAATTCAATGAAAGTATTTCTAACAGCTCTTGCCGTTATAGATGATTTGATTGCTATCATCGTAATTGCAATCTTCTATGCGTCAAGTATTCACATGATGTATTTAGGTGCAGCTGTCGTAGTTGTAGCTGCTTTAATCTATTGTAATAAGCAAGGATATGTACGACCTTTACCATATATCATTCTAGGGTTTATCCTTTGGTATTGTGTATTAAAATCTGGTTTACATGCAACTATGGCTGGTGTAATCTTAGCTATGACAATTCCTTCAAAAGGTAAACGAGGCCGTAAGTATGTTCGTCCAATGCAACATTGGGAACATTTATTATCCAATTGGGTTAGTTTTTTAATTGTACCAATATTTGCATTCTTTAATGCCGGTGTAGATTTACGTAATGTATCTGTTAATGACTTAACACATCCTGTAGTGCTTGGTGTTGCATTAGGTCTTATTATAGGGAAACAATTAGGTATTTTTGGTGCAGTATTTGCGATGGTGAAATGTGGCCTTGTACCAATGCCTACAGAAGCTAATTGGAAGCATGTATATGGTACTGCGATTGTATGTGGTATAGGCTTTACAATGAGTATCTTCGTATCTATCTTGGCATTTGAACCAGGTCACGCTCAAGAAATGGCAAAAGGTGGCGTTATACTTGGCTCATTAATCTCTGCATTATTTGGTTACATCTTCTTAAGACTTGTTGGTGCAAACCGAAAAGAATGTCATATTGGTGTATACCATAACTGCTAAAATTAAATAAAACTATTAAATCTCCATTGTAGACTGAAGAGAATTTCCGACTTTAGAAGTAATCTAAGTGAATATTCTTGCAGGATATAATGGAGATTTTCATTGGTATCTTATAATTTTATGATATATATGTAATACACCTTTAAAATTATTACTATAACTATAATTTAATATATGAATTATTGATATTAATAGAACCTTTATGGTTTATAGATTATTTAAAACTGTATAGTATACTACTTAATGTAAGGTGAGGTGTATATGATAAAAAAAATAATTATTACATGTACGCTTGTTTGTATGATTGTAATGGTATCCTCTGTATCATTAGCAAAAACTATTGATCGGGGGCAACGAGGGCATCACGTTAGTAAGGTGCAAACCATGTTAAAGCATCAAGGTTTTTTACATGATTCTATAGATGGCATTTACGGTCATAATACAGAACAGGCTGTTCGAAAATTTCAAAAATCTAAAGGGCTCCCTGTAGATGGTCGTGTTGGTCCTGCTACGATGAATGCTTTGGAAAAGATGGAGACTCGTTATGGTGGCCATGGCACAGAACGCAATCATAATGGAGTGCCTAATAAATACTCTAAAGTTTTAACGATGGAGGCTAGTGGCTATTCATCTCAAGATCCTGGCAACGGAAAATATACAGCTACAGGTAGTCGTCTACGGAAGGGACTTGTGTCTGTAGACCCTAAATTAATTCCTTTGGGAACGCGATTATATATTGAAGGTTATGGCTATGCTGTAGCTGACGATGTAGGTGGTGCTATTAAAGGGCATCGCATTGATTTAGCTTTTGATTCTCGTGCAGAAGCATTGCAGTTTGGACGTCAATCTGTAAAGGTTTATATTTTATAATGATGACTCTCTAGCTTTATATAACTATATGATAGGTTTATAGACTAAAATCATATTCTTGTATAAAATGCTAGAGAGTTTTTCTTTTACCGAATTATAATGTATTCAAAACCTCGAATATTCGGAAATTATGGTATAATATAGATATATGATGATGACTCATGATGTTAAATTGATGAGTATACTCAATAGTTATATGATGAATGGTAAAGGATAACCCTATGGATAAAGTACGGCGTGTAGAACGAATGGTGGCAATGACAAAACTGTTAGTTGATTCACCGCAAAAATTGATTCCTTTAAATTACTTTTGCGACTTTTTTGGCATGGCTAAATCAACGGTTAGTGAAGATTTAACATGTGTAAGGCAGTCTATGGAACACTTTCAACTGGGGACCTTAGAAACGGTGGCCGGTGTAGCTGGTGGGGTACGATTTATTCCGCATCGCAAGGGCACACAAGCGAACGATATTTTACGAGATGTGCAAGCTCGTTTAATGGAGCCAGATCGCATCATTCCAGGTGGTTTTATTTATATGTCTGATATCTTATATGATTGGCACGTAATGACACGTCTGGGTGAGATTATTATGACTCGTTTCGTGGACCGTGAACCGGACTATATTTTGACTGTAGAAACAAAGGGGATTCCTTTGGCTGTAATGGTAGCGAGAGCTTTCAATAAACCACTTGTTATTGCTAGACGTGATAGTAAGGTAACAGAAGGTTCTGCTATTAGCATTAATTATGTAACAGGTTCCTCTGGGCGCATTCAGACTATGACTCTAACTAAACGGGCAATTCCTCCCAATGCGAAGGTGTTAATTATCGATGACTTTATGAAAGCTGGCGGTACCGCTAAGGGACTTAAGGAATTAGTTCTTGAAATGAGTGGGGTCGTTGTTGGCACAGGTGTTCTTGTAGCTACAGCTGAACCAAGTCCGAAGTTGATCGATGATTATGAATCATTATTTACTTTTTATGGTATCGATGAAAATACAAAGAAAATTAGTATAGATCCTGTGTTAGATACAGAGTAAATCATTAATATTAGGAAGATTATAGGCTGATATAATGGTTTATATTGAGTATTGACCTATGGGCTAAACAATGACGTAAATAATAATATTTAAAATGGTTTAGAGATATAAGAGATACCAGATAGGAGATTACTATGAATATTGCAAGCCTTATTTTAGCTGCTGGTAAGGGCACGCGTATGAAGTCTAAATTGCCAAAAGTGTTACACAAGGTCGGCGGTAAGGCGATGGTAGAACGTGTTCTTGAAACGGTTCAATCCATTGGTACCAATCGCGATGTTGTTATCGTTGGTTTTGGCGGCGATGCAGTACAAAATTACTTGGGGGAGCGCGCTGAATTTGTTCGTCAAGAAGAACAAAATGGTACAGGTCATGCAGTTAAGATGGCTCAACCAGTACTTGGTGATTATGATGGTACAATCTTATTGTTATGCGGTGATACTCCCTTGGTTACAAAAGAAAGTTTAGAAGCACTTTTAGAAGAACATAAAAATTCCGGTGCAGCAGCTACAATCTTAACTGCTCATATGCCGGATCCAACTGGTTATGGACGTATCATTCGCAATGAAGCGGGTTCTGTAGTTCGTATCGTAGAACAGAAAGATGGTAAACCTGAAGAACTAGCGGTTCAAGAAGTAAATACAGGTATGTACGCTTTTGATAGTAAAAAATTATGGCCTTGCTTAGATCAATTATCTGATGATAATGCCCAAGGTGAATTGTATATTACTGATGTAGTTGGTATTCTCGTAAGTGGTGGCGACAAGGTAAGTGCATACATGACTAAGGATTTTGAAGAATCTTTAGGTGTAAACTCACGTTTGCAATTAGCAGAGGCTGAAGCTATATTAAAACATCGTAAAAATGTTGAGTTAATGACTGCTGGCGTAACAATTATTGATCCTGAAAATACCTATGTGGATCCTGAGGTAACAGTAGGTGCAGATACAATTTTGCATCCTGGTACAGTCCTTGAAGGTGATACCGTGATTGGTGAGCGTTGTGAAATTGGACCACATACTCGTTTGACGAATGTAAAAGTCGGCAATGATACGATTATCCACTTTACTTATGGTCATGACTGTGAAGTAAAAGACGGTGTAGATGTAGGTCCATATGTTCATTTGCGTCCAAATACAGTTCTAGGCAACAAGGTTCATGTAGGTAACTTTGTAGAAGTTAAAAATTCTAATGTTGGGGAAGGAACTAAGTTTCCACATCTCTCCTATATCGGCGACAGCGATGTTGGGGCCGGTGTTAATATTGGCTGTGGTACTATTACCGTAAACTATGATGGGAAAGTTAAGCATCGTACTACTATTGGTGATGGCGCATTTGTTGGCTGTAATAGTAACTTAGTAGCTCCTGTGACAGTGGGTAATTATAGTTATGTGGGTGCGGGCTCTACTATTACTAAAAACGTACCAGATAAGGCCTTAGCTGTAGGTCGTAGTAAGCAAATTGTGAAAGAAAATTGGGTAACAGAGGATACTTTCAAAAAGAAATAAAAAAAATCTCATATTTTTTAACACAATTAGGTCAAAATAGTATACAATAAAAAGGCAATAGTGTGTATCTGTAATGTATAGATTATGGATAAGTAACCAGTATAGGAGCAAATGAAAGGGTAACAAAATGGCATTTGAAGACGGCAAAAAACTCAAGATTTTCACAGGTAATGCAAATCCTGCATTGGCAAAGGAAATTTGTGATTATTTAGGGTTGCCTTTAGGTGAAGCATTTGTAGGTCGTTTTAACAATGGCGAAGTACAAATAATGATTGATGAAAGCGTACGTGGCAAAGATGTATTTATCATTCAACCAACTAGCTATCCTGTAAATGATAATTTAATGGAACTCATGGTTATGGCTGACGCGTTAAAACGCGCTTCTGCACGTCATATCACTGCAGTAGTACCTTACTATGGCTATGCTCGCCAAGACCGTAAGACTCGTGGTCGTGAGCCGATTACAGCTAAATTAGTAGCTAATTTGATGCAAACGGCAGGTATTACACGTCTTGTAACAATTGATTTGCATGCAGGCCAAATTCAAGGTTTCTTTGATGTGCCTGTAGATCATTTGTTTGGCGCATCTATTTTGGCTAAATACATTAATGAAAAAAATATGGAAGATGTTATCGTTGTATCTCCTGACCTTGGCGGTGTTACAAGAGCTCGTGATTTGGCTGACCGCATTGGTGCACCGATTGCAATCATTGAGAAAAAACGCCCTGAACCAGGTGTGGCTAAAGTTATGAATCTCATCGGTGATGTGGCAGGTAAAAACTGTATTATTATTGATGATATCGTAGATACGGCTGGATCCTTGGTTGAAGGTGCTAAAGCATTGGAAGAATTCGGTGCTAAATCCGTTACCGCCGCTGTTACACATGCAGTGTTGACAGATCCGGCAAGTGAACGAATTGCAAATTCCAATATTAAGGAACTTATCGTTACTAATACTATTCCATTGCCGGAAAATTGCAACTTACCAAATATTACGCAATTATCCGTAGCTCCATTGTTGGGTGAAGCAATTATGCGTATTTTCCATGAAGTATCTGTAAGTAATTTATTTGATAAATAATAGGTGATTCTTGAAATTAGTAGTAGGCCTCGGTAACCCCGGCAAGCAATACGAAAAGACAAAACATAATATTGGATTTATGGTTATTGATGCCATTGCCGATAGTGTCCCTCACACGCCTTGGAGAGAGGAGCAACGTGCTGAGGTATGCAGTATTACCGTGGATGGTGAGAAAGTATTACTTGTAAAGCCGCAAACATTTATGAATCTAAGTGGTGAGTCTGTAGGACCGTTAATGCGGTACTATAAAATTGATCCATCTGATGTGTATTGTATCTATGATGACATGGATTTACCTATAGGTAAGTTGCGTATTCGACCAAATGGTAGTTCGGGTGGACATAATGGGATTAAATCTTTAATTTCCCATATAGGAACAGAAAATTTTCCTCGTTTCCGCGTAGGAATTGGACGTCCATTGCCACAATGGACTGTCATTGATCACGTTTTAGCACCATTTAGTGAAGAGTCGCAAGAGAAGGTACAAAAAGGTATTAAGGATACGGTAAAAGCCGTATTAGGCACCTTAGAGGTAGGTATTGATAAAGGCATGAATCAATTCAATCCTAAACGTCGTCCACAGCGATAAATACATGCATAAGGGCATGAGTCTCATTGAGATTCATGCCCTTTTTACGAGGTACATATGAGTAATCAAGAAAAAATGCCTTTTGTAGAGGCTTTAGAATCATATAAAGAACAACATTTCGTGCCCTTTCATACGCCAGGTCATAAGATAGGCGTTGAAGCACCTCAACTGTTAAAGAACTGGATGGGGGCAGCATTACCCTATGACTTAGGTGTTATGTACGCTTTAGATGATTTACATGAACCTGAACGGGAATTAAAAGAAGCGCAAGACTTAACAGCCGAATTATATGGAGCTGATTGTTGTTGGTTTTCTATTAATGGTACTACCGCTTTGATCGAAGCCATGATTATGGGGACTGTAGGGCCTGATGAAATCATTATCATTCCTCGAGAAGCACATCGTTCCGTTATTAGTGGGCTTGTCCTCTCAGGAGCCAAACCAGTATATATGGACTGTGATTTTGATGAACGCTGGGGGATTCCACTAGGCGTATTATTAGAAAATGCTATCAAATCAATGGATGCACATCCAGAGGCAAAGGCGATTCTTTTAGTTTATCCAAACTATTATGGCGTGGGCATAGATATTGTTAATATCATACAAGAGGCTCATAAGCGGGGACTTATTGTACTTGTTGATGAAGCTCATGGTCCTCATTTGCCGTTTTCTGAAAGTTTACCTATAGAAGCTATAGAGGCTGGAGCAGATTTGGTGGCTCAAAGCACACATAAATCTGTTGGCTCTTTGACACAAACATCTTGGCTATTAGGGCAAGGTAAAAAAATTGATAAGCGGCGTATTACGCAAATGCATCAAATGCTACAAAGTACGAGTCCAAACTATATTTTCCTTGCTTCCTTAGATATGGCGCGCCATCAATTAGCCACAGCAGGTAATGATTTAGTAAGTCGTGCAGTAGAGTTGAGTATGTACTTACGTGAGGAACTCAATAAAATTTCTGGTATTGCTGCTATGGAATACACAGATATTCAAGAGCGGGTGATAAATTATGATTGTACTAAGGTGCTGATTGATGCTAAAGAATTAGGGCTCACAGGCGTTGCTTTTGAACGGATGTTACGAGAATATCATATTGAGGTGGAGTTAGTACAAGCTCATCATGTGCTAGTGCTCATTACCATAGGTGATACAAACGAGTCTGTAACTGCTCTTATTAAGGCTGTACAAGCTGTAAGTGAAAAGGTGTTACGTGCATTTAAAGAATTTAATAAAACAGAGGAAGAGCAATTGCAAGACATTAGTAAAGATTCTGCGCTGCTGCCAGCGCCTATTGTGCGCATAACCCCTCGTAATGCTATGTATGCAAATCGTGAGCAAGTACCTTTAAAAGAAGCACTTCATCGCATTGCAGGGGAGACAATTGCTTATTATCCACCAGGTATTCCCTGTGTAGCAGTAGGTGAAGAGATTAGTGCCTCTGTGTTACAATATATAGAGAATCACAAGGCTCTAGGTTATGTACCTAATGGGTCTGATGATATGACATTGGAAACAATTTGGGTGTTACAGGAGTAATTATGGGGACTTTGATTATATTAGAAGGTGGAGACGGCAGCGGTAAGGCTACACAAACTAAACTCTTAGTAGAGCGCTTGACCAAAGAAGGGCATGCCGTTAAGTCTGTGAGCTTTCCAAACTATGATAGCGGCGCCGCTATGCCTATTAAAATGTATTTAGCTGGTGAATTTGGTAAGGATGTACATGATGTAAATCCTTATGTGGCAAGCTCTATGTACGCTATCGATCGATTTGCTTCCTTCAGAACTGACTGGGAACAGTTTTACAAAAATGGGGGTATCATCATTGCAGATCGTTATACAACGTCTAACATGGTGCACCAAATGGTAAAATACGATGATCCGAAGGAACGTACTGCATTTTTAGATTGGCTTGAAGATTTTGAGTTCCAAAAATTTGGCTTGCCTAAACCTGATGCGGTATGCCTTTTGGATATGCCCCTTGAAGTGAGCGAAGCCCTTATGGCGGAGCGCACTGGTAAAACAGGAGGCAATACTGGTGATATTCACGAAGGGAATCATGCATATTTAGTAGCCGTTCACGGTGCGTATGAAGAATTAGTAAAGCGTTATCAATGGCACCGCATACCTTGTGCTGATAAAGCTAAGTCTAGTCAGTATACATTGCGTACTATTGAAGAAATTCATAATGATGTATATAGTGTAGTAGAAAATCTACTACCTTAGAAAAAGGCGACTCTTTTAAAAGTCGCCTTTTTCCTATATAATATTAATATTGAGCATGTATTGATAGGAGGCGCTATGACATATTTTGATTCTATAATTGGTCAAGATTCGATTAAGGCACACCTATCTGAACTTGTAAGTCGTAATGCATTACCTCATAGTCTCTTGTTTTATGGCGAATCTGGTCTTGGCAAGCTAGATATGGCCATTGGCCTAGCGTCTTTATTACTAGGGCGTCAAGTATTCTCTCAACCTAAGGGGGAATCTTATTTAGCAGAGGTTAAGGAAGCCCGTTTAGCAAATGGGGATACGGAAAAACGTATCGAAGCCGAAGGATTACCTATCTATATGGATAAGGGTGATGCCTTTTGGATTCGCCCTATGAAAACAACCTTAAAGGTAGAGCAGTGGTATTCATTATTACAAGATCATCTGTCTGTGGCGGGCAATGGGAACCGCGTTGTCATTGTGGAGGACTTTCACACAGCCAATGCAGTTATGGCAAATGCTATGCTAAAAACCATTGAAGAACCACCCGAACAGGTGTACTTCATCATTATTACGAACAAGATTAACACCGTATTGCCTACCATCATTTCTAGATGTATGGGAGTTGGTTTTAACAGTGTTGATGTAGATACGATTCGCACCGCTCTTATAGCGCGTGGAATTACCGGTGATATAGAACAGGCTTTATTAGCTGGTCATGGTAATCCACAATTGGTGGAAAAACTGGCGACACAAGGTCGCATTGAAATGCTAGAGTTAGCCGTTAAGGTGATGGACATATTAGCTTTTGAAACGCGATGGTTTTCTATGATTTCCTTAGCTTGTGAAAGCTTATCTCGTGAAAGCCTAACGGAATTGATGCACTGGCTACGCCTTGTAAGTAGAGATATGATGGCTCTTAAAATGGGGGCTCAAGACACGCAATTACAAGTACCTATATACAAAACTCAATTATTACGATTATTACCGCGCTGGTCTATGCAAGCATTGGCTAAGGTTATTACCGAAACATTGCAAGCAGAACGGGCTTTGTGCTTACATATAAAAACCGCTCTCGTGGTGGACGGTCTTAGTATCGCCCTTCATGATGCTCGGGAGGAGGATTAAATGCTAACCATAGTTGGCGTACGCTTTAAAAAGGCGGGAAAGATTTATTATTTTCAGCCTGAACAATTAGAACTATCCGTTGGGGATGGAGTTATCGTTGAAACAGCACGTGGTGTAGAATATGGCACAGTTGTGATTGGACCTAAAGAGGTCTATGAAGATTCTGTTGTTGCCCCTGTTAAGCCTGTTATTAGACAGGCGACGTCTAAGGATTTGAAACAAATCGAGAAGAATAAAGAGCGCGAAGAAAAAGCCTTTGAAATTTGTCTCGAAAAAATTGAAAAACGCAAGTTACCGATGAAACTTATTAATGTGGAATACACATTTGATATGAATAAGATTATATTCTTCTTTACTGCAGATGGCCGTATTGACTTCCGTGAGCTCGTTAAAGATTTGGCAACTATATTTAGAACGCGCATCGAGTTACGCCAAGTAGGTGTCCGTGATGAGGCTAAAGTACTAAATGGTATCGGTGCTTGTGGTCGACCTTTGTGTTGTTCAAATTTCTTAGGTGACTTTACGCCTGTATCGATTCGCATGGCAAAGGATCAAAATTTAAGCTTAAATCCTACGAAGATTTCCGGTGTATGCGGTCGATTGATGTGTTGTCTTAACTACGAAGATGATTTATATAAAAAAGGTGGCGACCTATATGTGAAGAAGGAACGCACTCAATCTCCTCAAGATATAGCACCTCCTGGCATTGGTAAGGAGGTTGTTACCGATGAAGGTATTGGTAAAGTTTTAAAGGTAAATCATCATAAACATACTGTAAAGGTACAGCTCGAAGCGGGCCGTACTATCGATTTGAAATGGTCCGAGGTGGCATTGCCTGATGAATGATCAAGAACGACTTGATGATTTAATTATCGATGGCTTACAGATTTATCAGCGTTCTGATATGTTTCGCTTTTCCTTTGACGCCATAGCACTCATTCATTTTTGTCGTTTTAATGGTCGTCATACCTATGTTGATCTTGGAACGGGGTCAGGGGTTATGCCGCTTATAGGTACGTCATTAGGGGCAGGTCATATTACAGGTATAGAAATTAATGAAACTCTCGTTGAGTTGGCTAAGCGTAGCGTAGAACATAATCGTAAACAAGATGTGGTAAATATGTTATGTGGTGATTATCGGCATATGACATATCGAGATATACAAGATAAGCCTTTTGATGGTGTTATTGTTAATCCCCCTTTTTATGATTGTGAAAGCGGTGCAAAGCCTACATCTGAAGAGCGTACTTTAGCACTTCATGATGGACATACAACTTTATGTGATGTTCTGAAAGCGGTACAGTCTTTTATTAAATGTAAAGGTCGCTTGTGGATGATTTATAGTGCTAGTCGGTTGCAATATGTATTACATGAACTAGAAAGGTTTAACTTTCAAGCAAAACGAATTCGGTTTGTTCATGGTATGCTAGATAAACCAGCAAAATTAGTTTTGATAGAGTCTATTTTTCAAGGTCAGGCAGGTCTTGTACTTGAGCCACCACTCATCGTTTACAAAAAAACGAATGTGTACACGAAGGAGGTGTCCTCTTGGTATGAACGATAATGAATGGGGCGCATTATACTTGGTGCCTACACCGATTGGTAATTTAGAAGATATGACGTATCGATCTGTTCGTATTTTGGGTGAGGTAGATGCTATCGCGGCTGAGGATACACGTCATACGGGCATATTGTTAAAACATTTTGATATTAAAAAGCCTTTGATTTCTTATCATGAACATAATAAGGAGGAAAAAGGTGCTTATATTTTGGAGCTTTTGTTAGAAGGACAGTCGATTGCTTGCGTTAGTGATGCGGGTATGCCTGCTATTTCTGATCCAGGGGCAGACCTTGTAACAAAGGCCATTGAAGAAGGCATAGCTGTAGTTCCATTACCAGGAGCCAATGCGGCGTTAACAGCACTTATTGCATCAGGTTTAGATACTAAATCCTTTACCTTTGCAGGGTTCTTGCCTAAACGGGGAAAACATCGTATTGAAGAATTAAAAAGACTTTCACAAGTGACGGGAACCTTGCTGTTTTACGAAGCCCCGCATCGATTACAAGAGGTTTTACAAGATATGTATGAAGTCTTTGGTAATCGCTCTATAACGGTGGCAAGGGAATTGACGAAGAAGTTTGAAACCTTTGTACGCACCGATCTAGAAAGCCTTATAAAGGATTTAGAACAGCTCACCTATAAAGGTGAATTCGTCCTCATCGTAAGCGGTGCTGATACAGTGGAGTCCGATACTTGTGAAGTGTTGGATGAACCAGTATCTTATGAAGATGCTGTGCAAGCCCTTGTAGATACTGGGGTACCTAAAAAAGAAGCTATTCGCCAGGTGGCAAAGCGTTTTAACGTTTCCCGCCGGGATGTATATAATATTGTAGAACGTTAAACCTTCCCATTCGAAGGTTAGAAGGAGGCTCATCATGGGAGACACAAAGAAAACGTATTATATTACGACACCTATTTATTATCCAAGTGCTAAGTTGCACATTGGTCATACGTATTGTACATCTGTAGCCGATACAATTGCACGCTTTAAACGATTAGCAGGATATGATGTACGTTTTTTGACTGGTTCAGATGAACATGGCCAAAAAATCCAACGTGCTGCAGAAGCACAAGGCATTACTCCTCTTGAATATACTACAAATATTGTAAATGGTTTTAAAGCATTGTGGGAAAAAATGCATATTTCCAATGACGATTTTATTCGGACTACCGATGAACGTCATGAAAAGGTTGTTCAAGCGTTATTTACAAAAGCTTATGAGAAGGGCGATATTTATAAAGCCGAATATGAAGGCTGGTATTGTACACCGGACGAAACTTTTTGGACAGAGCAGAAGCTAGGACCTAATCATACTTGTCCGGATTGCGGTCGCCCTGTAGAGCGTGTTAAAGAGGAAAGTTATTTCTTCCAACTCGGTAAATATACGGATCAATGGCTTAAGTTTATTGAAGAGAATCCTGACTTTATTCAGCCTGAATCTCGTCGTAATGAGATGATTCAATTTGTAAAGCAAGGTCTAGAAGACTTGGCGGTGTCTCGTACATCCTTTGATTGGGGAATCAAGGTCCCATTTGATCCTAAACATGTAGTATATGTTTGGTTCGATGCATTAGTGAACTATATTAGTGCACTCTCTCCATTTGATGGTGATGGTGAACTATATAAAAAATACTGGCCTGCAGATCTCCATTTAGTGGGGAAGGAAATCGTACGTTTCCATACAATTATTTGGCCTATGATGCTCATGAGCCTTGAGTTGCCATTACCAAAAAAGGTATTTGGACACGGTTGGATGATTGTAGATGGTACAAAGATGAGTAAATCCTTGGGGAACGTAATCGATCCAATCCCATTGATTGATACATATGGTGCAGATTCTTTGCGTTATTACTTATTAAGCGAGATTACGTTAGGTAATGACGGCAACTTTACGTTACCTAACTTCGTTACAAAAATTAATGCAGATTTATCTAATGATTTAGGTAACTTATTAAACCGTACTATTGCGATGATTGAAAAATACCATGGTGGTGTGATTACAAAATGCGATGATATGGATGATTTGGATCGTGATGTATCTACATTAGCCGTTCAAACTGCAAAAGATTTTGAAGCGGCGATGGAAAATATGGAGCTTAATAAAGCTATCAAAACTGTATGGTCCTTTATTGGTCGCATGAATAAATACATTGATGAAACAATGCCTTGGGTATTAGCTAAATCTGAAGATGCGCATGATAAAGCGCGCTTGCAATCTGCTATGTATCACTTGGCAGAGGCATTGCGTATCATTGCCATCTTAGTAAGCCCTGTAATTCCTGTAGGAGCTCCAAAAATCTGGGAACAATTAGGGCTTACAGGTTTTGAAGCGGCTACGTTGGAAGATGCTAAAACTTGGGGATTATTGGCAACAGGTACTAAAGTTGTAAAAGGTGAGCCTATCTATCCACGTTTTGAAGTTCCTGAAATGGTAGATGTAGTTGTTACAGAAGAAGTTGAAGAAGCTGTAGATACATCTAATATTCCACCATTAAAAGAAAATATTACCTATGATGACTTTGAGAAACTCGATCTTCGTGTAGCTAAAGTTATAAGCTGTGAAAAGGTGCCTAAGTCCAAGAAGTTGTTGAAATTTGTATTGGATATCGGTATTGAAGAACGCACCGTATTAAGTGGTATTTCCCAATATTATGAACCGGAGACTATGGTTGGTAAAAAGGTAATCTATTTGTCTAACTTGGCTCCTAAAAAGATGATGGGCATTGAGTCTTATGGTATGATTTTGTCCGCCTCTGATTGGGAAGAACATTTAGAGGTAACAAATATCGAATCATTACCGGCAGGAAGTGTGGTTAAATAATGAAACTTTTTGATACACATGCTCATGTAAATGATGGGCGCTTTGATAATGATCGTAATGAGATGTTACAAGCCTGCTTTGATACAGGTGTAGAATATATTATGATTCCTGGTGTTGACAGAGGTACCGTTGAGTCTGGTTTAGCTTTGGCTAAACAGTACGATCAATTATATGCTGCTGTAGGGACTCATCCCCATGAATCAAAGGACTTTACAGAAGAAGACTACGAGTTTTATAAGGAACAAGCTCTTAACAATGATAAGGTACGTGCTATTGGTGAAATTGGACTAGATTATTACTATGATTTTTCTGACCGTGAAACACAAAAACGCGTATTTATTCGTCAGTTAGAGCTTGCTCGTGAAGTAGATCTCCCGATTATTATCCATGACCGCGATGCACATGGTGATATTATGAATATCTTGCGCAATGAAGGGAAGGATAACTGGGGCATTTTTCATTGCTATTCTGGTAGCTGGGAGATGGCAAAAGAAGCCATTAAAATGGGCTTTTATATTTCCTTTGCAGGTCCTGTAGTATTTCCTAAGTCTACAAATCTTAAGGAAGTAGCAAGACAAGTGCCATTAGAACGAATCCTCATTGAAACCGATTCACCGTATTTGACACCACCACCATTTAGAGGCCGTCGTAATGATCCAAGTAAAACTCAGTTTGTGGCAGAAGAAATTGCAAGCCTTAAAGGGCTCGATATAGATGAGTTTTGTGAAATTGCTTTTAATAATGGTAAACGAGTATTTGGTATCGAGTAAATGTAGAAACTAGTTCATAAGATTATTGGCTGATAAAATATCTGTTGGGCTTTAATTACTAAGTTTTTGCGTACAAAGTATTAAAATACATGATAAAACTAAATTAGAATTATAAATCATAAAACGCGGTTCTCCCTTAGCGGTGAGAATCGCGTTTTTCTATGGTATACTAAAGTATATTCAGACTGAACAGAAGTAAGATGAGGATAGCAACATGAAACGTATTGCATTTATAGATTTAGGCTCGAACTCAGTTCGTTTTGTCATATATGAAATTTCTAAGACTGGTAGTTATCGACTGATATATCAAGAGAAAGAAAGTGTACGTCTCAGTGAGAATATGTGGGGAACTCACGAACTGACCAAAGAAGCTATGGAACGCTCTTTGCGTGCTCTAAAAGGTTTTGTACACATGGCTGATGCAATGGAGGCAAATACGGTTAAAGCTGTTGCTACCGCAGCAGTACGTTTGGCTAAAAATGGGGATGCTTTTATTAAATCCGTAAAAGAACGAACGGGTTTGGATTTAGAATGTATTGCTGGTGAAGAAGAGGCTCGCCTGGGGTTTCTTGGCGTTATCAATACCATTGGACTTAAGGATTTTATTATTTTTGATTTAGGTGGTGCCAGTACCGAGATAACCCTTGTACGAAATCGTCATATTACAAAATCGGTGAGCTTGCCGATAGGGGCCCTTACCTTAACAGGCACCTATCAGAAGGGGGATGAATATACTCCTAAAGAACTTGATAAACTGACGAAAGTTGTAAAGAAAACGATTAAGGAACATACATGGCTTCGCAATGTGAAATTACCGCTCCTTGGTATCGGTGGCACTGCTCGTAATATTGCTAAAATGGATCAACGCAAGTTATCTTATCCTATTACAAAGCTACATAATTATGAAATTCCATATCATAGATTCCATGAAATTTTGGAAGAAGTAAAAGGCAAAACTCTAGAGGAGCGCAAAAAGATTAGTGGTTTATCATCGGAGCGCGCTGATATCATTATTGCCGGCCTTACTATCGTAGAAGAATTATTTAACTACGTAAATACTAAAACACTCGTTGTTGGTGGTTGTGGTTTGCGAGAAGGTTTATTTTATGACTATTATGGAGCGCACTACTTAGGTGGTAACTCTATTATTGATGATATTTTAGTACATTCTGCAGAGAATGTATTATTAGGTATGACTAAACATGAGTTAGTTCATGCTAAATATATTACAGATTTAGCTATTAAACTGTATGATGAATTAGAACCACTTCATAGAGCTGATAAAAATACAAGACGTTGTTTGATTGCGGCTAGTTTATTACATGATATTGGTAAACGGATTAATTATTATAGTCATGCCCGACATGGCTGCTATATGCTTGTCAATAGTAATTTATATGGGCTTTCCCATATTGAACAAGCTTTTAGCGCGTTCCTTGTTATGAACTCTCATGGTTTGACGCCAAAAGAGTATAAAAACTTCTTATACGGTAAATTGTTAGATCAAGAACAGCGTTTGTTGGGACAAAAAATATCTATTATTCTAGCCTTGGCTGAAGCTCTTGATGAAAGTCATGAACAATTTATTCGCCATTTATCCGTGAATCTAAAATATACTAGTGTACAATTAGTTGTAACCTATTTGAATGGTCGCGATATAAGTGTCACAAAAGCGGCTGTAGAGAAATTAGGAAAATCCTTCAAAAAAGAATTCAAGAAAACATTAGAAATAGAGTGGAAGGAAGCTCGTAAGGAGGCATAATGGCATTACCAAAAGCGTTACGATATGCAGTGCTACATGTAGGCTCCAGTAGCATGAGTATTACTATTTTAGAATACAAGGGCATCGATGATGTACGCGTTATAGATTATGCAGCTAGGGAGGTAACCTTTGGGGAAGAATTATTCCAAACCTCTCGTTTGAGTTTTGAAACAATTGAGGAAATTTGTCATATCTTAAAGGGATATAAACAATTAATGGCTGATTACGGTGTGAGTCGCTCTAGATTATATGGCACCACTGTAATACGTGAAGCCGCTAATCGTCGTAGTATTCTCGACCAAATTTATATTCAAACAGGTATGCGTGTTGAGGTTATCGACATGCCTAAAGAGGTGTATTACAAATATGCCTTACTATACTACAAGATGACTAATCAGTACCGCTTGACGGATCCTACAAAGGCAACATTATTCCTTGATATTACTTCTGGTGGTGTAGGTTTAACCGTTTGGCGTGGTGAAAGCTTATTATTTCAGCGCAATATGCATAGCGGGTCATTACGTGTTATGGAATCTTTTAATCGCAACCAACGTTCCTCTACATCGTTTCCAATGGCTATTACCGAGTATTTACATCGCATGATAGGCCCATTGCGGGAAGAGCTTAAAACTTTCAATATTAATAGTGTCATTTTATCAGGCGATGAAGCTCAATATATGGCGCGCCTCATGGGAGATGGCAGTAATAAGGATGATATTATTACCATTGAACCAGAACGTTTTAAGGGGTTCATCAAATCCTTTGATGGTGTAACGGCCACTAAGTTGATCAATCGATATAGACTACCTGAATATAAGGCCAATATTTTGATGCCTACTATGATTTTATTTAATGAAATTATAACGGCTATAGAGCCTAAATCGTTGATTTTTAGTAGCTTCTCCTTCTCGCAAGGAATAAGCTGGTTTTATGGAGTTGAGGCGGAAAATAATCCTTTTATGTATCAATTGCGTGAGCAAAATGCTCAATTAGCTCGTGCTGTTGCCGCTAGATATCATACTGACAGCATTCATGATGCTGAGGTAGAAAGATTCAGCTCTTTATTCTGTAAAACATTACGCCATAAAGGTTTACCGGAGCGGTGGGGTTATTTATGCCGCATTGCAGCTATATTATGTTCTGTAGGCAAGTTTGTTAATTTACGAAACCATGGAGAGCATGCGTATCATATTGTGATGGGCACAGATATTTTTGGGCTTTCAGAAGAAGAAAAACAAGTGGTAGCAAATGTTGTGTTTTATCATTATAAGGGAACTCCGTCTGATGATGATACATATTTTAATTCCTTGACGGAATTACAAAAGATTCAAGTTACAAAGTTAGTAGCTATCATTCGTGTGGCTTGTGCGCTTGATGCAGGTAGCAATCAAAAAATATCGGATATTACCTTAGAAGAACGGGATAATGTATTGTATGTATTCTGCCGCACTAATGAAGACATTTCTCTAGAATGGTGGACATTTAGTCGCGATTCCGAGTATTTTACAGAAGTATTTGGTATGGAACTCATGCTTGTAAGAGGAGGTGACCGCCATGTTCAGTAATGCTAAATATTATTTTAACCGTGAATTATCTTGGCTAAAATTTAATCAGCGTGTACTATTAGAGTCCATAGATACAAATACTCCGCTGTTGGAGCGATTGCGTTTTATTGCTATTGCTAGTTCTAATTTAGATGAGTTCTTTATGATTCGCGTGGCTGGTTTACGTCATCAAGTTGTGAATGGCATTGTTAAATATGATGCGGCTCATATGGATGCAAAGGCACAATTAAAGGCGATAGATGAATCTGTACAACGCCTTGTTGCTATGCAAAGTATGTATTTAAATAATGTTTTGACTGAACTAGAAAGTTATGGTTTTTTCTTTACACATCCTGATGAGCTAGACGTAAAAACAAAAGCCTGGCTACGCCATTATTTTGAGGAACATATATACCCCGTAGTAACACCATTGGCTGTTGACTCGGGGCACCCATTTCCATTTTTAACAAATCATACCATTAATGCAATTGTACGTATCTTTCAAATACAAGAGGATGGGACTAAGGATTACAAGATTGCTATCTTGCCAATACCATCTGTATTAGATCGAATCATTGAAGTTCCAAGCCGTGGCAATAAGGAACATCGATTTGTTTATCTAGAAGATGTCATTACTTATTATGCAAATCAATTTTTCCAAGGTTATGGTATTGAAGATTATATGGTTTTCCGTATTACTCGTGATGCAGACCTTGAAATAGATGAGGAAGAAGCAACAGATTTGCTATCTGAAGTAGAGGCATCCTTGCGGCGTCGCCGTCGTGGTGATGCGGTACGTCTTGAAGTTTGTGGAGAGATAAAGGATCACTTATTAGACTTTGTCCTTACAAGTGTAGAATTAGAGCAAAAGGACGTATATCGCATTGATGGACATTTGGATTGCCGTATGTATTTTGATTTCTGTAATTATCCAGGTTATGATAAGCTCCGATATGAACCGTTTGATCCTAAGATTCCTAGTGAATTAGTTGATTATGAAGGTGATAGCTTATTTTCTATTATTGGGAAGCAAGATCTTTTTGTTCATCATCCCTTTGAATCTTTTGCAGTGGTTGAGCAATTTATTGCACAAGCAGCTATAGATCCTGATGTATTGGCCATTAAACAAACATTATATCGCGTTAGTGGGGACTCTCCGATTATTGCGTCCTTAATAAAAGCGGCAGATAATGGAAAACAAGTAACCGTGCTTATGGAGGTTAAGGCACGATTTGATGAAGAAAACAATATTCATATGGCTCGACGACTCGAAAAAGCGGGGTGTCATGTTATTTATGGCTTAAAAGGTCTTAAGACACATTCTAAAATTACTATGGTGGTACGCCGGGAAACGGATGGTATTAGGCGGTACGTCCATCTAGCAACGGGAAACTATAATGGTAAAACAGCTCGCATGTATACTGATTGTGGTATATTTACTTGTAATGATGAGTATGGTGATGATGCATCTCGTTTCTTTAACTTGATTTCGGGATATTCTGACCCACCGATTTGGAATAAGTTTATTGTAGCGCCTTTAAATTTACGTGAAAAAATTATGGAACTTATTGACCGTGAAATTGAGTTTGCCAAAAACGGGGAAGAAGCCTATATCATCTGTAAGATGAATTCTTTGCTCGATAAAAAGGTCATTGCCAAGTTGTATGAAGCTTCTTCGGCTGGCGTTCGTATAGATTTAATTGTGCGTGGTATTTGTACGCTTCGACCTGGCATTGCCGGTGTTAGTGATAATATCACAGTACGCTCTATTGTGGGACGTTTTCTTGAACATCATCGTTTGTTCTACTTCCGTAATGGAGGGAATGAAAGTCTGTACCTATCTAGTGCAGATTGGATGCCTCGAAATTTGAATGAACGTGTAGAGCTTATGATTCCTATTGAAGATAAACGCCATAAAGAACGAGTAAAAAGTATTTTAGATTTATATTTAGATGATACATTAAAAGCTCATTTTATGAGAGCAGATGGTTCATATCATAAAATCAATGATCGAGAGAATCCTATATCTGCTCAAGAGGAGCTAATGAAAGCTGCTATTGAGCATGAACACAGAGAGTCAATGACGGTCATTGAACGGTTACAACCAATGTTAAAAATGAATAGATAATGAAGAAACCTTAATATATTAGGTAATGAATTTTAATACAATTACATAACATATAAAAAGCCCATTATATGCGCTTTTTTACTTCCTTATACATTTAAAAATGAGGGAAAAGTGAAGTTTTGAGTGTTCTAGAAAATGTTGGTAACAATTGAAAAACACATAAAAATACAAATTTAGTAATAAAAAATCTGTATATACTATATGTGGTATTACTGTTGTATATATGTACACAATTCGGAATATATTGTATAGTATTTAAAAATATCGATATGTACGTATACAGTGGACTTCTATTAAAAAATATAAAATACAAACTGTTATAAATTCAGTATTTATAAAGGGTTTCCTCTTATTGTTAACTTGCGGCGTTTGACAGGTTGTATCTATCTGTAGTAGAATAATACCATTACAGGAGGGATTACAACATGAGAATTCATAAGACACACAAGCGATATATTTCGTCTGTTGTTGCCGGATTGATTGTAACAGCTGTAACCATGACCGGTTTTTCTTATAATGATAAAACCGTTACCGTTATGGTAGATGGTGCAGCACACACTGTTAGAACGCATTTAAATTCTAACGAAGGCATTGTACGCGATGCTGGGGTTAAGTTAAATCCAAATGATAAAGTTATTTCTAGTTCATCTACAGTTCAAAATGGAACAACCTTAACGGTTGTTCGTGCTATTCCAGTTTATGTAACTGTAAATGGTAAAACAAGAGCTGTATTCACTACAGAAACAACTGCTCAAGGTGTTGCTAATGAGCTTGGTTTCAAAGCACCTAACTATGTAGTAGTGGGCGATGAAAATGGATCTGTTTTAAGTGGTACACGTATAACAATTGCTCAAGTAACAAGCCGCTCTCTATCTACAGTAGATCAAGAAGTTGCTGTTGAAGTGGTTCGTCAAAAAGATGATACTATGGCTAAGGGCGAAGAAGAGGTTGTTCAAGTTGGTCAACCTGGCTTAGAACGAGTACAACGTGAAACACTATATAGTAATGGTACCGTTATTAAAACTAATGACGTATCTAAAGTAACACAACGTGCAATGATTCCTACAATTATTAAAGAGGGCACTCGTGAAGTGACTACATCTCGTAATGTGGCGGGTCGTGCATCTCGCGCTATCGTAATGGAAGCATCTGCTTATCTTGCTGGCGATGGTGATGGTGCTGGTATTACAGCTACGGGTGTACCTGCAGTACGTGGCATAGCAGCAGTTGACCCAGATGTTATTCCATTGGGTACACGTTTATTTATTCCTGGTTACGGTGAAGCTATTGCTGCCGATACAGGTGGTGCTATAGTAGGTAACAAAATCGATCTTGTAATGGACTCTTATGGGGAGGCTATGGACTTTGGTCGTCAAGACGTTACAGTGTACGTTTTAGATTAATATAATAAAAGGACGCCTTACATATGTAAGGCGTCCTTTTATTTTAACTAGTCTTCAATATATGGAATTAAGTATTCGTATTTGGTACCCTTTAATTCTTCTTTAGGGATAAATCTTAAAGCTGATCCATTGATACAGTAGCGAAGAGAGCCATTAGGCCCATCTTCAAATACATGACCTAAATGAGCATTACCGATGCGGCTACGAACTTCTATGCGATTCATACCATGTGAGTCATCTTGGTAATATTTGATAACATCTTTAGCTATTGGCTTAGTAAAGCTAGGCCAGCCACAATGAGAATCGAATTTATGGGCTGATACAAAAAGGGGTTCTCCAGTTGTAATATCTACGTAGAGACCTGCTTTGAACTCATCTGTTAGTTCATGGCTGAAAGGTGCATCTGTAGCAGAGTTTTGAGTTACTTCAAACTCTTGTGGCGTTAATGCCTCTAAATCTTCCTGGGAAGGTTTAGCATATGTATTATCATCGATGAGTGGTTCATCAGATAACCCCAATGGAATGTGACAATAGCCATTAGGATTTTTGTCTAAGTAATCTTGATGGTATTCCTCAGCAGAGTAGTAATTCTCTAAAGGCAATACTTCAATAGCAAATGGTTTACCTTCGAAGGCTTGAGCACGAGCTAAGGTGCTTTCAATAACGTCCTTATCTGTTGGATCAGTATAATAAATACCCGTGCGATATTGAATTCCTACGTCACCACCTTGTTTGTTGACACTAAAGGGATCAATAGCACGTAGGAAATATTGAATTAAGTGATTTAAAGATAATATATCAGCATCGTAAGTGACCTTGAGGGCTTCTACGTGCCCACTATTGTGGCATACATCTTCATAACTTGGATTTTCTGTAGGACCATTAGCATAACCTACTTCAGTAGTAAGGACACCGGAGATCTTTTTGATATACCCCTGAAGGCCCCAGAAGCAACCACCGCCTAAATAAATAGTATGTTCACTCATTTAATCACCCCAAACTTCATGAGCTATTTCTTTGACTAATGCGAGTTTAGCCCATTGTTCTTCCTCGGTCAATTGGTTGCCAATTTCACAGGATGCAAAGCCACATTGAGGGGATAAGCAAAGTCTTTCGAGAGGGATATATTTTGTTGCTTCTTTGATACGTTCTTTGATGACTTCTTTATCTTCTAACTCAGGGCGTTTAGATGTGATAAGACCTAATACAACTTTTTTATTAGGAGAAACTTCACGCAATGGCTCAAAACCTCCAGAGCGATCATCATCAAATTCTAGGTAATAAGCGTCTACATTTTCCTTGGCAAATAGGATAGGGGCAATAGGTTCGTACCCACCACTAGCGGCCCATGTAGAGTTATAGTTACCACGACATACATGTGTAGTAAATGCTAAGTCGTGAGGGCGACCTTCAAGAGCTAAGTTATTCAAACGTAAATATTTTGCGGTTTCACCTTCAATGGTTACACTTTTATCCTTTTGACGACCTGTCCAGTAAGCATGGTCACAACACATACCCCAAGTACAATCATCAAATTGAATATTGCGGCAACCTGCATCGTAAAGGTCTTTAATTACTTGGCGATAGGCGGCAGCAATATCTTGAATCAATTCTTCTAAATCT
Organism: Veillonella sp. S13054-11; assembly: GCF_002959795.1. Lineage (NCBI taxonomy): Bacteria > Bacillati > Bacillota > Negativicutes > Veillonellales > Veillonellaceae > Veillonella > Veillonella sp. S13054-11. Next base: position 397,068 of record NZ_PPCY01000001.1, on the reverse strand, counting down.
GGATAGAAGGAGCGCGTTGTAATGCCATTGTCTTCACGGAATAACTCTGCCAAAAACTGAGAGGGAGCAGGAATCGTTTGACGCGCCGTAGTATTTTCGTCTTCAAATTGTTTTACAAATTTGAAATGTTCAACGAATGGGTGGTTTGTTCCCGTAATTTTGCCAGTAAGGGCGAGGGAACCTGGCGCTGTTTCTTGACCGACGAATTTGTAACCGTGTTCCAGTTCAATTTCTTTTACGCCGTTAAAGCCCCACATGAAGTCTAGATGCCAATAGGCACGACGGAATTCGCCATCTGTAATCACTGGTAGGCCAGCTACTTTCTGTTTTTGAATGAGGTCTGTAATAAGACGATCTTCAACGGCTGTTAATTCTTCTCGAGTAATATTTCCCTTATTAAAAGCTTCGCGTGCTTCTTTTAATTCTGCTGGGCGTAGGAAGGAACCTACGATATCAAAGTGGAATGGTGCTGTATGTTTGGACATAATAATCCTCCTTATATAAACGATTAAACCGATAATTTTGATAGGTTAATTATAGCTAAGTATGATTATATATAAAAATATTAATATATTTGAGTTGTGTATAGCTTGAAGTTATGTCTATGAGTGATTTTATGCTTTAAGTTATACCCAAGAAGGCACTCTCTAAAATAGAGAGTGCCTTCTTTATGGATTATCTGATACATCTAAATTGAACAATAGTGTTGTATCGCTCTATAAATAATATGATATATAATTATTTTTTGTTTTCCGGTAATTGAATATGTCTACCGTAATTACTAACGTATTGTTCTAGGGCGTGGATATATTCTTGACCTAAACGGCTACGTTGCATTTTATTATTAGTAATGTAGCCAATGTGCATTAAACCTTCTTCGGCAAGTGGAACGGAAATGATATTTTCACCATTTACCTCTTTATCGATTACACCACTAGATACAGTGTATCCATCAAGGCCAAGTAATAGGCTAAATAAAGATGCTCTATCGCGAACACGGATATGTTTTGGGCGCACTACGGTACTGAAGATTTCTTCAGAGAAGTAGAAGGAGTTGTGATCGCCTTGCTCAAAGGAAATATATGGATATTCCTCTAATTCGTCCATAGAGACTACCTCTTTATGGGCTAGTGGATGCGTTTTACCAATAAAGATATGAGGATGGGCCGTAAATAATTCAGTAAAGGTTAATTCGTTAGTGTGAATTAATTTTTCTAATACAGGACGGTTGAAATCATTATAATAGAGCAAACCAATTTCACTCTTCATATGAGCTACGTCATCGATAATTTCATAGGTTTGTGTTTCTCGTAAGGATACATCATATTGATCGATTTCAGCGCCTTTTAAAAGCTCTACAAAGGCATTGACTGCAAAGGAGTAATGTTGAGTAGACACAGAAAATTGTTTCTTACCGCCGCTTTGGCTCTTATATTGCTCCTCTAAAAGGGCTGCTTGTTCTAACACTTGGCGCGCATAGCCGAGGAAGCGTTCCCCTTCTTTAGATACGGTAATTCCTTTATTAGTACGATCGAAAATGGTAATGCCCATTTCTTTCTCTAGTTCTTTAATAGCCTTGGTGAGGCTCGGTTGAGACACAAATAATCTCTTTGCTGCCTCACTAATGCTGCCTATATTGGCAATTGTAGTGACATACTTTAATTGTTGTAAGGTCATGATTGGCCTCCTTTTATATATTACACTATTAATACTACTCGATTATAAGTATTTAAGCAATGTTATATATATGTTACAATGTATTAATAGAATAAAAGGGGGATATATGTTAAAACAAGTCATTGTGGTAGAAGGAAAATCTGATATACAACGTATCGCTCAAGCTGTAGAGGCTGATTGCATTGCTACAGAAGGATTTACCCTTAGAAGAGGTGTTATCGATATGATTCGCGTTGCCTATGAGAAACGTGGCATTATTATATTAACTGATCCTGATACGGCAGGGGAGCGAATCCGACGCGTTTTAACTAAAAAATTTCCTAATGCACAACATGCTTTTGTGCCTCGTGACGAAGCGTTTGCAAATGATGACATTGGTATAGAACAAGCATCTCCAGATTCAATCAGAAAAGCTCTATCTACATTACACGTAGAGTCTCTAAAATCATCCAACGAATTTACTATGGTGGACTTAGTGCGTCACGGATTGTCTGGTATGCCTGATAGTGCGGCTCGTCGAGCGGTTATTGGTGCTAAATTAGGTATTGGATACGGTAATGGTAAACAATTTTTGTACCGTTTAAATCATTATGGTATAACTCGAGATACTTATGAAGAGGCGGTAAATTGTTAAAATAGGAGTTAAGATGTTAGAATCAGTAATTGCAAGCCCAGAGGTTGTGCATTATATATGTAAGCGCTTTGATATTAAAATGAGCAAAAAGCTAGGGCAAAATTTTCTTATTAAGCGAGGCATAGTTGATGAAATCGTACATGCTGCGGAATTAACCGTAGGGGAACCTGTCCTAGAGGTTGGTCCTGGCATTGGTACGTTGACACAAGGTTTAGCTCAAAGTGGGGCAGATGTAACGGCTATCGAGCTAGATCGTCGCTTATTAGAGGTACTAGATACGACATTGGCATCTTATGACAATGTACGTATCATTCATGGTGATGTGTTAAAGCTTGATGTGCCAACGATTATGAATCATAAACCATTTAAAGTGGTTGCCAATTTGCCATACTATATTACAACACCTATTATTATGTCTTTGTTGGAAAGTAAACTACCTATTGAACGTCTAGTTGTGATGGTGCAAAAAGAGGTGGCCTTACGGATGATAGCAAAGCCCGGTACAAAGGACTATGGCGCATTATCTGTTGCTGTTCAGTATTATACGGAACCAGATATTGTTCTTGATGTACCGCCTAAATCTTTCTTGCCAGCTCCAGCGGTGACAAGTTCTGTTATCCGTTGCGTATTGCGTGATAAACCACCTGTAGATGTGATTGATGAGAAACTATTTTTTCGCGTTGTGAAAGCAGGTTTTGCGCAACGCCGTAAAACATTCTCTAATACGATGAAAACAACGGGCTTAACAAGGGATAGAATTGAAGAGTTATTAGCAAAAGCAAATATTGATGGTCAACGAAGAGGTGAGACCTTTACCCTTCAAGACTTTGCCGATGTAGCCAACGCGTGGGCGACTTTAATCAAATAGTATAATACATAAAGAGCTTATTGGACTGATAAAATATCATTTCAATAAGCTCTTTTTCATGAAAAAAGGACCCAAATGGGTCCTTTTTAGTTAGTAAAGAATGCCAGCCATGGTTGTAATGAGGAAAGCATTTGCAAAGTCGATTAAGAAGGCACCTACTAAGGAAACTACGAGCCAGGCACGAGGGGATGGACCGTGTTTACTTGCTAAGGATAGCATGTTAACTAATGCGTTTGGTGTAGCGCCTAAACCGAAACCGATAGCTCCGGAACCAAGCATAACTGCATCGTAGTTGCGACCAAAGAGGAAGTAAATAAGGTATGCAAATACACAGATAAGTGCCATTTGTACAACTAAGATTGTAATAAGTGGTAAAGCAAGATCAATTAATTGAACTAATTTCAAGCTGTTGATAGCCATTGTTACGAATAAGGATAATGCTACATTAGATACTGCATCAAGAGCTGCATCGTTGATTTTGTATGCTTTAGTAAAATCACCAAAGTTACGAATTACTGCTGCACAAATCATAGCGCCAATATATGCAGGTAGTGGAGTAAGAACAGATAATCCAGCACTTACGATGGTACCGATACCTAATGCAAGACCAATCCACATACAAATTGTTAAAAGATCTTGAGAGTTAAACTGTTTGCCACCGCTTTCAACGTGATCTTCGATCATATCGATGCCTTCATCCTCCATTAACTCAGGATTTTCATAAGGTGTTTTAACTTTATGCATTTTAATAATGCGTTCACCTACAGGTGCACCGAGGATTGTACCAGCTACCATGCCAAATGTTGCAGCTGCAACTGCTGCGGAAGCGGTACCAGGGATACCAAGTAATTGTTCGTAATATGGACCGAAGGCACCAGCTGTACCAAGGCCACCAATCATAGATACAGAACCAGCCATGATGCCAATAATTGGTTCAATTCCTAATGCTTTAGCAATCATAATACCTGCAGTATTTTGAACTACAATCCACACTGCACATGCTAAGAAGAAGAAAATAATGAAGATACCACCCTTTTTGAGGACTTTTAAGGATGCCATTAAACCGATAGTGGTAAAGAAGGCAAGCATTAGAAATGTTTGTAAGGAACCTTCAAAGGTAATGTTTAAGATTTTATAATAAGACAAAATAGCAGTTAAAAATGCAAATGGAAGAGCGCCTACGGCTGGTGCAGGCATACACATACGTTGTAAGAACTTGGAATGCTTATTGATCCAAGTACCGATGAATAAGGTAATTACAGCAAGACCTACAGTTTGAATCATGGACAGTTTTAAGGTCCATACATTGTTGACTAGGGCTAAGTCAATAAGTGGCATAAAATCACTCCTTTAAAATAAAAAATAAATCTGAATTTTATGGTATCATGAATGGTCAAAAAATACTATAGAATATATAACGTATAAAAAGTTTACATTTTTATCTTTAAACACTCATAACAACACAAAAAAACAATAATATTAATAAAGCTATTTTTATGATTATACATATAAATATAGAAAAGTAATAGTATATATTACTTATGTACATAATCATACTATATGTATTCGACTTAAATCTGTGATTTTCCTTCTTGTTATAAAAAAATAAACTGGAATATATTTTTTATATTTATAATTATATAAAATATACTCCAGTTTTAAAATTTAATATTTTTATGTTATTTCGTAAGGCTCTAAATTATAAATGCGATAAATTCGTTCTATAAATGCATGTTAAGTTATAACTAAAATATATATACCTAGCAATAAGCTAATTAGAAGTTATAGCTCATGGTGTAATTTAGGGGTTGTTAAGAATGTTACATCCGGATTACGCTCTTGAACCCAACCCATTTGCCATTCATTGGAAATAAGAACAACGGTGCGATCCCGATTATCTTTTACAATCATCGCATTATCAACACCTTTTAATGATGCAATATCAACTTCGCCATCAATCCAACGGGCTACTCCATATGGCAATGTATGATTTAATAAATCAACGCCATATTCATTTTTGAGGCGGTACTCAAGAACTTCAAATTGAAGCATACCTACGGCACCGACTACGAAGGAATCAAAGGCACCTGGTTGTTCAAAGATTTGAACAGCCCCTTCTTGAGCCAATTGAGTCATACCCTTTTGGAATTGCTTACGTTTCATAGTATCTTTCGGGGATACACGGGCAAAGAATTCCGGCGGGAATACAGGGAAGTCACCGAAAGTTACTTTGTGTTTTTGTGCACAAAGTGTATCGCCTACTCCCATAGTACCTGCATCAAAAACACCAATAATATCGCCTGGATACGCATCTTCCACAATGGTACGTTCCGTAGCTAAGAATTGTTGCGGCTGAGATAGACGGATTGTTTTATTAGATTGGCGATGTAATACGGACATACCTTTTTCGAATTTACCAGAGCAAATACGCATAAATACGATGCGGTCATGGTGATTTGGGTCCATATTAGCCTGGATTTTAAATACTAGAGCAGAGAAGTCTTCACTAGTAGGCTGTACCATTTCCTCTACCGCTTGTCGTGGAGCAGGGGATGGAGCTAGTTCTAAGAATTTTTCTAAGAATGGTTTTACCCCGAAGTTAGTCATAGCAGAACCGAAAAACATAGGTGTTAATTCACCAGCACGAACCTTATTAAAATCGAATGGATCGCCAGCAACGTCGAGCAACTCAATATCGTCAAGCAATGCTTGGTATACATCGTCACCTAATAGCTCTTTCATGCGCGGATCCGTTAAAGCACCTTTTTCGGATGCAAGTTTTTCTTGGCCATGAGTTTCGTCTTTTGCAAAGAGCTCGATAGTTTCGTGTTCTCTGTCGTAGACGCCTTTGTATTCGCCATTAATACCGATAGGCCAGTTCATAGGACATGTACGAATGCCCAGAACATTTTCGATTTCTTCCATTAGATCGAATGGGCTACGACCGAAATGGTCAATTTTGTTTACAAATGTAAAGATAGGAATACCGCGCTCTTTTGATACGGCAAATAGTTTCTTTGTTTGGGCCTCTACGCCTTTTGCTACGTCGATAAGCATGACAGCACTGTCAGCAGCCATCAATGTACGGTATGTATCTTCAGAGAAGTCTTGGTGACCAGGAGTATCAAGGATGTTTACGCGACAACCATCGTAGTCAAATTGCAACACGGAACTTGTTACAGAGATACCACGTTGTTTCTCGATTTCCATCCAGTCGGATACGGCGTGTTTTGCAGTTTTACGAGACTTTACGGAGCCTGCTAAGTGAATAGCACCACCATATAATAGTAATTTTTCCGTTAATGTTGTTTTACCCGCATCCGGGTGAGATATGATAGCAAACGTACGACGACGTTGTACTTCTTCTAAAAATGTCATGATTCACCTCTATTAATATGTTTGTAAAAGCAGATAAATCTTTAGGTTCTACTTTCACAGTCTATATATCGTAAAAATTATACATGATTTTTCTAGTTATGACCACTAAATTGTAGTATAATGAGATTTCATAGAACGGCTTGGGGTTTAGCCGTTATCTTTAGGTTAAGGAGGGGACCATGCGGTTATTTATTGCGGAAAAGCCATCCATGGCTCGCGAAATCAGTAAATGCTTGCCAGAAAATAAGAATATCCAAAAGAGGAATGGCTATTTTATCCAGGGTGACGATGTGGTGACCTGGGTAGTAGGTCATGTACTGCATCAGGCTGAGCCCGGAGATTACGATGATAAATATATCCGTTGGCGTCCTCAAGATTTGCCTATCGTGCCAGCTGAGTGGAAATTGCTTGTCACAGATAGCAGCCGTCAACAGTTTGAGATTGTAAAAGACCTTATCGACAAAGCTGATGTCATCGTCAACGCAGGTGACCCGGATCGGGAAGGGCAACTCTTAGTTGATGAAGTTTTGTACTATGTAGGTAATACAAAACCAGTACAGCGTATTCTATTAAATGCCCTCGATGAAAAATCCATTCGTTCCGCTCTTGATGATTTGAGAGATAACAAGGACCTTCACAATCTATATCAATCTGCATTGGCAAGAGCACGGGCAGACTGGCTCATTGGGATGAATTTATCTCGGGCATATACATTATCTGAACGTTATAAAGGTAATAAGGTAACATTGCCAATTGGTCGTGTAAAGACGCCAACCTTAGCTCTTGTTGTACGTAGAGAACGAGAGTTAGCTGCATTTAAACCAGTAGACTATTTTACTGTAAAGGTATTATATAACCATCCTAATGGGGTGTTTTGGGCCACTTGGCAGCCGACAGATGAGCAAAAAGGATTAGATCCTGATGGTCGTCTTATTAATAAGGCTATAGCTGATTCATTAGTTGAACAATTGCAAAGTGGACCTGATGGTGTTATTAAAGCTGTTACTAAATCCAAAAAGAAAGATGTACAGCGTTTACCGTTATCCCTGTCATCCTTACAGGTACTGGCAGGTAAAGCCTTTTCTTATGATCCACAGACTGTACTTGATACAGCGCAAAAATTATACGAAAAGAAATTAACTACCTATCCACGTTCTGATTGTGAATATTTACCACCCAATCAATATGATGATCGCAATGCAATCCTCAACAATCTACAAAATGCAGGTGATGAGAGATTAGCACAGTGGGCTGCCGATGCAGATCGTTCTATTAAGAGCCGTGCTTGGAATGAAAAGAAAATTACCGCCCATCATGCTATTATTCCTACAACGGTGGCTTGTAATATAAATAGTTTGTCCCAAGAGGAGCGAAATATTTATTTCCTCATCAGTCAAGCTTATATTGCTCAATTTTATGGGGAGCATATTTACGAGCAAACTAAAATTGTAGTAGAACAATGTAAGGAAGAGTTTGTAGCTAATGGTCGTGTAGTTATCGAAGAAGGATGGAAATTGCTTTATAAACGACATAAGTCTAAATCTACGACGGACAATGACGAGCCCGATCTAACCGATGAGCGTGGGGCTGAGTCAGACCCTAAAAAAGAGATTATTGAAGAAACGGACCACTTGCCAGCAGTTAAAAAGAACGATACTGTTTTATATACGGATTCTTCTGTAGAGGCTAAACAAACAAAGCCACCATCCCGTTTTACGCCGTCCACATTACTACAAGCGATGAAGGAAATTCATAAATTCGTAAAAAATGAAGATTTGAAAAAACAATTAAAGGCTGTATCTGGTATTGGTACAGAAGCAACGCGGGCAAACATAATTGATGAGCTTATCAGTCGAGGCTTTATGAAAACGTCAGGGAAGAAGCAAGTCTTATCTCCAACGGAAACGGGCTATCTCTTAGTAGATGCTCTGCCAGAAGAGCTGCTTTATCCTGATGAAACAGCTGTTTGGGAAGAACGCTTAGCACTTATGAGCGAAGGAGAGGATACATTAGATTCCTTCTTAGCGGATCAAATTAAGTTTTTAAAATTATTAATTGATAAACTTGGTTTTGATAAAGTAGTAAACTCTGATCAAATGATGCCAAATGTGGTACGAACTATAACGAGTCAAAATCGTAAGCGCCCTATGGATAGTGAAAGCGTAGACTTGTCTTCCTTACCTGTATGTCCTAAGTGTAAAAAGGGCCGTTTGCAACAGCGGAATGGTAAATTTGGTGCCTTTTTAGGCTGTACAAATTATCCTACTTGTAAACATACTCAGCCAGTAGAAGGGGATGTTTCTAGTATTGAAGATAATATTGAAGTATCTGATGAAGATAAACAATATAAATGCCCTAGATGTAAAGTAGGTTACTTTGTGAAACAAGAGGTGAGAGGTCGAACAAACTGGATTTGTAGTAATCGATCTCAATGTAAGACCCAATGTTCTGATGTAGATGGGGTACCGAGTATTTATGTTAACAAATCTAACATTACTTAGAAATGATTATTTTTATTGTAAATAATAAAAAGACGCGCACAGCTAAGCTGTACGCGTCTTTTTTGTTTAAAACTGCTTTTGTAGAAGAAAAATTTCTTCATTTAGTTTAGGATATTAAGCTGAATTTTATCTGCGTTTGCCACGACGCCCAGTCTGAGACGTAGACGCGCGGCGTTGGCGTGTATTTGAGCCTTTGTGACCTCGTGCTTTGTGAGCTTTAGCCTTAGTGGATTGGTAAGTGCTTGTAACCTTAGGTTTACTAGCTGATTTTGTGCGTTTTGGCGCAGTGCTAGCATTGCCCTTAGTTTTGATCTGACCATCCTTAGTATATTTTGTAAGTGTAGCTTGGATAGCTCGTTCGATGCGTCGTAACCATGATTCGTCTTGTGGTGTCGCAAAGGTTACAGCCACGCCAGAGTTACCAGCACGACCTGTACGGCCAATGCGGTGGATGTAGTAATCTACATCGCGAGGTACGTCGTAATTATATACATGTGTGATACCTTCGATGTCGATACCGCGAGCCGCAATATCGGTAGCCACTAAGATTTGTGTTTTAGCTTTTGCAAAGTCTCGCAGAATTTGTGTGCGACGACCTTGTGTCAAGTCACCGTGCATTTCTGCAATATTAAGTCCCGCCGCGGTTAATTCGTAGGATAAACGAATGGCACCTTCCCGTTTATTACAGAAAACAATAGCTAAAAACGGATTATCATCTTCAATCATTTTGATGAGACGTTGTGTTTTTTCTTCAGGATTCATCATATACACTCGTTGATCAATTGATTCGAGCGTGATGTGTTTTCCTTCTGCCGTTACTGAAACGGGTTTAGACATATATGCCTTTGCGAGATTTCGGATTTTATCTGGAATTGTAGCGGAGAATAGTAATAGTTGTCTATTAGCATCTGTTTGGCTGATGAGATTTTCGATATCTGGTAAGAAGCCCATGTGAAGCATTTGGTCTGCTTCATCTAGTACAACACGACGAATACAGTCTAGATGGAGAGAAACGCGCTTTGCATGATCCAATAGACGACCAGGTGTACCTAAGATGACTTGAGGTCGGCGGCCTAACTGTTGTAACTGTGCCTCGATTGTTTTGCCGCCGATGAGAGGAAGAATATCTACATTTAAAATAGAACCTATTTCCTTCGCTTCATCGGAAATTTGTTTAATTAGTTCTCGTGTAGGCGCAATGATAAGCACTTGTTCTTGATGAACATCAGTATGTACACGTTGTAGAATTGGCAGTAAGAATGCTAGTGTTTTCCCCGTGCCTGTTTGAGCTTTGGCTATGACATCATTCCCTTTAAAGACGACAGGAATGGATTGTTCTTGAATTGGCGTAGGCTCCTTTATACCTTGTTTTTGTAGGGCTTGGATAAGTTCATCACAAACACCTAAAGATTTAAAAGAATTCATGAATCGTCCTTTCTATAATACATATTATATTAATTATAACGTATGCACATATTAGGGGCAAATGAATTGAACTTGGAAGATGTATAGTCTTAACATACTCTAGGCTCAATAAATATTATAGTATTTTGGGGTATATTTTTTTTGATAATATATGGAAAAATACTGATATAACTAAGTGAAATGAGAAATGAAAATATTAAAATAGCTACATTTAAACTGTTTATAAACTATTAATTGAGAATGTGAGAGTATTTGTAAATGATAATCTTAATAGAGTTTATTGATTACAGCATCTAAATATTTAGCTATCAAATATTAAATTTCAGCTAGTATTCAGTATTTTATTAGATAATCATATAGATAATCTCATATTAAATATGATAATAAAATATAGATATGAGATAAAAAATAACCATAAAAATGATAATAATTGTTGAAATTAATGCTTGGTTTGATATAATAATTTAAGATATTAATACGCATTATTATTTTGTGTGGTTAATATGAGGTTGTTAGGTACAATAATTAGGAGGTGTCGTATGGCTATCAAAAAGTTGAAAGACATGAAGCCAGGTGAGTCTGGTCTTATTGTTGCACTACATGGCAGTGGCAATGTTAAGCATCGTCTAATCGACATGGGTCTCGTACATGGTACAAAAATCCATGTTATGAAGTTTGCCCCTTTGGGTGATCCAGTGGAAATCAAAGTAAAAAACTTTGAATTAGCACTTCGTACAAGCGAAGCTGGCATGATTGATGTAGAGGTTCAATAGGAGGTTCACATGGCAGAAAATGGGCAAATTCGCATTGCCTTAGCAGGTAACCCTAACTGTGGTAAAACTACAATGTTTAACAATATCACAGGGGCGAAGCAACACGTGGGTAACTATCCAGGTGTTACAGTAGAGAAAAAAGAAGGCCATACGAAATTTGATGGCCATGAGTTATTGTTTATTGACTTACCAGGTACATATAGCTTAACTGCACGTTCCTTGGATGAGTTAGTAGCGCGTAATGTTATCGTAAATGATAACCCAGATGTAATTGTTAATGTTCTTGATGCATCTAACTTGGAACGTAACTTATATTTAGCTGCACAATTATTGGAACTTGAAAAGCCAATGGTTATTGCTCTAAACATGGCTGACGTTGCTGAAGAAATGGGCATCAAATACGACCTAAAAAAAATGGCAGAAATGACAGGGGCTACAATTGTTAGCACAGTAGGTCGTACAAACATTGGTACAAAAGACTTGTTAGCAGCAACAATTAGTGTAGCTGCTTCTCAAAAAGCTCCTGGTGTAACAATTAATTATGGTGATTTGTTAGAAGGCAAAATTAGTGAGCTTGTAGAAGAACTAAAACAAGCTGGCACTGTTACATATCCACTTCGTTGGATTGCTATTAAATTACTTGAAAAAGATGCGGACGTTATTGGCAAGGTTATGCGTTTTGATAATACGGAAGCTGTTATTCAAAAGGCTGAAGCTATTCGTGAAGAAATTAAAGATCAAGTCGATCTTGATGTAGTATTCCAAGAATATCGTCACCGCTTCGCAGTAGAAGTATATAATAAATGCTTAACACAGGCTCCTACACAATTAGAAACGCGTTCTGACCGTTATGATAAAATTTTAACTCACCGTATTCTTGGTTTGCCAATTTTTATGGTTGTAATGTGGTTACTATTTAACTTCGTAAATACTGTAGGGGCTATTCCTCAAGGTTGGATTGAAGATGGCTTTACTGCATTACAAGCATGGGTTGTAACAGTTATTCCAGAAGGTCAGTTACAATCACTTATTTCTGACGGTATCATCGCCGGTGTAGGTGCTGTATTATCCTTCGTACCATTAATTCTATTATTATTCCTTGGTATCTCTTTCTTGGAAGATACAGGGTATATGGCACGTGCTGCCTTCGTTATTGACCGTGTAATGCGCGCTTGTGGTTTACATGGTAAATCCTTTATTCCTTTATTATTAGGTTTTGGTTGTTCCGTACCATCCGTAATGGGTGCACGTATCCTTGATAACTACAAAGATCGTATGGTAACAATCTTAATTACTCCATTCATGAGTTGTTCTGCACGCTTACCTGTTTATACTTTGTTTGCAGCAGCATTTTTCCCTCCTGAATGGGCTGGTACTGTAGTATTTGGTGTGTATGCATTAGGTATTGTATTTGGTATCGTATTTGCTAAAATTTTCCGCAAATATTTATTTGCTGGCGAAGCAGAACCATTCGTAATGGAATTGCCTCCATATCATTTACCAACTTTAAAAGCTACATTAACTCATATGTTTGAACGTGGTATTATGTACCTTAAAAAAGCAGGTACTTTCATCCTTGCTGCTTCCATCCTCGTATGGTTCATCACAACATATCCAATGGATGTAGAATACTCCAAAGATTATGATGCATTGCATGATCAAGTAGCTCAAACATATGAAATGAAAGATGCTGAAACTTTGGCTCATTTTGGTATCACTACAGATGAACAAAAAGATCAAGTAAATGAAATTGTAGATAATATGAAATCTACTGTACAAGATGCCACTGCACAAGCAGAAGCTGCTCAAGAAGCTGCTCCTGAAATCGAAGTAGAAGATGATTCTGAAGCACCTGAATTATTCAATGATATTAAAGATGAAAATAAAGACTTGTTCCCAGCAGCATGGGCAATGTACAAAAACAGTGCTAACTTAGATGCTGAAAATGACAAACTTGATAAAGAACAAGCTTCTGAAAAACTTGAACAATCCTATGCAGCATCCTTTGGTAAAGCTATCAACCCAGTGCTAGAACCATTGGGCTTTGACTGGAAAATGGGTGTATCTCTCGTAGCTGGTTTAGCGGCTAAAGAAGTTGTTGTATCTACATTGGGTACTATCTATGCAGTAGGTGGCGATACAGATCATCCTCAAGCATTGACTGATTACTTACAAAATGATCCACACTTTACACCATTGATTGCATTAACATTAATGCTATTCATCTTGATTTACCCTCCATGTATCGCAGCTTTAGCAGTTATCAAACGTGAAACTGGTTCTTGGAAATGGATGTTGTTCATGTTCTTCTATGAAAATGCATTTGCATGGATTGCATGTTTCATCTTCTATAACATAGGTCGCGCATTAGGTTTCTAATCTAGAGTCGCTAAATAGGTGTGTTTAGCCACTTTTAGATTCTTTAAACAAAAATGAATAAAAAAATGCGATTTTGTTATAGGTAATTTAAAAATAATACTTGATAATTATCAATATTCGTGGTTAAATGATAATGAGAAAAGGGAAATATCCTTTAGATATTGCTTTTATCTTGTTTATCACTAAGACAGATATTGTAATTTAGTAGATATTGAGAAAGAGGAATAATAATGGATAATCTTGTTATAGGACTCATAGTTGTATTAGCATTAGCTTATATCGGTACTAAAATTTATAAGCAAGTGTCTGGAAAAGGTGGTTGCGGCTGTGGTGGCGGCGACTCTGATTCTAGCTCAAAGAAATCTTCTGGTTGTGGTGGTAGCTGCAGCTGTGATGGTTCCAATAAGGCTTTAGGCATTAAACGTACTGTTAAGTAAACTAATACATATTTCTGATTTTGAAAGAGGGGTCTCTATAATGGGCTCCTTTTTTCAAATATAGTAAGTAATTTTCATATATATTTAGTAGAAAGGAATATTATCATGTTCAACTTCAACCAAAACAATCTTAAAAACGCTAATTTATTCGCAGCAGGTCTTGCATTAGGTACTGTAGGTCTTAAAGTTTTAACTTCTAAAGATGCTAAAAAAGTATATGCTGGTATTGTAGCAGCTGGTCTTCGCGCTAAAGAAACTGTATTAGAAACAGCTGAAAAAGTACAAGCATCCGCATCTGATGTATTGGCAGAAGCTCAAGAAATCAACGAAGCACGCAACGAAGAAATCTTTGAAGAAAACAAATAATTGAGGATTTAACTATGTTACAATTTTCTGTTGTACGAAAACTCAGAAATCGCTTGCATGTTAAGGTAACAGGTCATCGCTTTACAGAAGCTGAAGCTGCTTATGTAGAGGATACATTATTACTTAATGATGCAATTTTAGACGTAACCTTCTATACACGTAGCAGTCAGATCGCCATTAAACATACTGGCGATTCTGAATCTGTACGTGATGCGGTGTTAGGTCTACGCGATTTAGATTTGTCCGAAGCTCCTGCTTTGAATGAATACTCTCCGCGCTTGGTAAATAAAAAATACCGTGAAATGATGATTAACCGCACAGCAGTTTACTTAGGTAAAAAAGCAGTGTTACCTGCACCGATTGCGGCTGCATGGGCATGGTTTGATGGGATTAAATTTATCGGTAAAGCGATTAAAACATTGTGGCAACGTAAGTTAACTGTAGAAGTACTTGATGGTGTAGCTATTGGTGCTGCATTACTTCAAAAAGATTATCCTACAGCTGGAGCCGTTATGTACCTATTGGGTATTGGTGATATCTTAGAAGAATGGACTCACCGTAAATCCGTATTGAATCTTGCTCAAAGCATGTCCTTGAACGTAGATAAAGTATGGGTATTGGTGGATGATATTGAGGTAAGCAAACCTGTTAACGAGGTTGTAGCTGGTGATCAAATTATCATTCGTCAAGGTGAAGTAATTCCATTGGATGGCACTGTAATCGATGGTGTTGTTCTTGTAAATGAAAGCTCCATGACTGGTGAACCAGAAGCAGTTCGTCGTGATAAAGATACTTCTGTTTATGCTGGTACTGTTGTTGAAGATGGTAAAGCTATTGTAGAAGTACGTAGCACATCTAAATCTTCTCGTTACGAAAAAATCGTTAACCTAATCGAAGAGTCTGAACAAATGAAATCCGGTATGGAACAACAAGCATACCGCATGGCTGATAAATTAGTGCCTATTAGCTTTATCGGTGCTGGTTTAACATATTTGTTGACTCGAAATGTGATGAAAGCATTGTCTTTCGTTATGGTTGACTTCTCTTGTGCTCTAAAATTATCCATTCCATTGGCAGTACTTTCCGCTATGCAAGAAGCATCTAAACGCGGTATCACTGTTAAAGGTGGTAAGTTCTTAGAACAAATTGCACAAGCAGATATGATTGTGTTCGATAAAACTGGTACTCTTACAAAAGCAGAACCTGAGTTTGAACAAATCATTCCGTTCAACGGTCATGATGCAGATGAAATGTTGAAATTAGCTGCATGTATTGAGGAACATTTCCCTCACTCCATGGCAAAAGCAATTGTACGCGCTGCTAAGGATCATGCATTACCTCACAAGGAAATGCACTCTGACGTAGAATACGTTGTGGCTCATGGTATTGCATCTAAGGTTGGTCGCTATCGTGTACGCATTGGTAGTGCTCATTATATCTTTGATGATGAAAAAACAAAGATTCCTGCTGATGAACAAGAAAAATTCAATAATTTACCAAATACATCTTCACATATTTACCTCGCTATTGGTGGTACATTAGCAGCGGTTATTTGCATTAAAGACCCTGTACGTGAAGAGGCAAAACAAGTTATAGCTGATTTGCATGCATTAGGTATTAAAAAGGTTGTCATGATGACTGGTGACTCTAAGCGTAATGCACAACGTGTAGCTGATGAACTTGGTATTGATGAAGTGCATGCAGAAGTATTGCCAGAAGATAAAGCAAGTTATGTAAAACAAGCTAAAGCTGATGGCTATACTGTTATGATGGTAGGGGACGGTATCAATGACTCCCCGGCAATTTCTGAAGCTCATGTTGGTATCGCTATGAATGAAGGCGCTCCAATCGCTCAAAAGATTGCTAATGTTACTATTTCTTCTGATAATCTACAAGCTCTTGTAGATTTGCGCCGCATTTCTATGGCATTGATGAAACGTATCAAAGCTAATTACAATGGCATCGTTGGTTTTAATGGTGCTCTTGTAGGTGGTGGCGTACTCGGTATTATGCCGCCAAGCCAAACAGCATGGTTGCATAATCTATTCACATTGGGTATCGGCTTAGAAAGCATGACCCCATTATTGAAAAAAGATGAACCAAAGGAAACTGTTCCTACAATTGATGTAACAGCTGATTCTGTAGTAGCTTAATCAAAGAACCTCCATATAGGTATTGATTTACCTGTATGGAGGTTTTTCTTTTTTGATGACATTTATCTATGATTATTGTAAAATACAAGGAGATTACATATTGTAGGAGATTTATATGAACATTTTGATAGATATTTGTAAGCGCTCCTTCTATTTGAATCTATTTATTGTGGTAATCCCCATTATTGCATATATGATTCATAATGGATCGAGTGCGACCGTAGCACTAGTATGGTATTTATTGTTATCCTTATGTATGCCTTGGGCCTATTTATCATTTAAAAGCAGTACCTTTGATGATGGTAGATCTATAAGTCGCATTGCTTATGTAGTGAGTTGGGTTGTCGTTCATGGTATCAGCTATAAAGGTATTTTTTTAGGTGTTGATTTATCCATGTTGTGGGGATGGCCAACAGTAGGTCGTGATATAGCCTTTTTATTAGCTATGTATTTAAGTGTCACATTTAGCTTGCTTATAGCTTATGGCTTAACTCGATTAGTGGGAGGCTGTAATGAATAAAAGTTTTTGGCTATTTACGTTAATTTGTTCACTTTTTGTAAGTGCTATTACAACAGTACTTTCATTAAGTGGGGCATTATCATTATCCATTTTAGTGTTTCCAGTTTTGTCGCTAGTCATACCAATTATGGTGCGACGACTAAAGAATGCCAAGTTTAACGATGATTTACCGCTAAGCATGGGGTATCATGCTTATAGTTGGGCTTGGTGGATGGTATTTTCGTTTCTTCATACACCATTTAGCTTTAATGTAGATAATGGATTAGCAAAAGCATTACTTTTATTTGTGGTGTATTTTATCGTTCAAGTTCTCATTGAGTTATGTGGTTTATTAGCTACGAAGTTTTTCAATCGTACTTATCGATGGGGTATGATTGATGAAGCATTAGATATAATTGCCTATACTATACCGATTCCGTTCTTGTATATTGGCTCAATCCTATATATAGATTTACAAGATCCGATGGTATATTTTATGTATGCATCATCCATGAATGTAAATATATTATTTGCTGAACTTGTATTATTATTAGTTTCTTTATTGGTCTTTGTATTCTATTTGTATCCAAGAGATTTAGCATATAAGGGTGTACGTTTGTTGCGTATCATTATTACTGCAGGCATATGGCTTGCTATGAACGCTCATATCTTGTATGGTGGTTATATTCCAGAATTTATTTTATCTTTAGTTCCCACCGTTTTTCCAACGTACCAAGGTAATCCACTAGTGTTTGTAACTCCAACTTTATTAGAAGCTGGTATGACAGGTGGAGCAGTGATTATAGGTGCATTGGTAGAGCGTGGTATTATTTCACGACGCCGTGAACGTATTTAATTTCTAGTTTCGACTTATATCCGTAAGGAATGAGAGCGAAGGAGGATCTATGAACAACATTGAACGTCCATTGGATGATAACTCAACTGTATCAATCCACGACAATGAAAAACTGAAGCAAGTTGAACGTAAAGAGGCCCAAAAAGAGAAGAAAAGTGGCATTACGATTCGAGAATTGACAATTATTGGTCTACTAGCAGGTATCACTATTGCATTAGGGCTTTCTGGTTATGGTATTATTCCATTAGGGCCGCTAAATGTAACAACTTTACATGTACCAACTTTAATTGGTGCTATTGTAGAAGGACCAAAAGTGGGGGCCTTTGTAGGCTTTATCTTTGGTTGCTATAGTTTGTGGCAAAATATTACAGCTCCTAATATTTTATCCCCACTATTTATTAATCCAATTATTTCCGTATTACCGCGTATACTTTTCCCAGTATTAGCATATTTGGTATATCTATTATTGTGGAAAGCACCGCAAGGTCCACGTATTATTGTTTCTGCTTTTATGGGGACCGTATTCCATACGATCATGGTTATGGGATTAATCTTCTTACTCTATGCAGATATGTTTGCTTTTAAAATGAATCTTAGTCCAGATCAAGTATTAGGCTCTATTGTATTCTTGTCTGTTACACATGGTATTCCAGAAGCAGTTTTTGCTGCTGTAATTGTAACACCGGTGGCAATGGCTTTACGAAAAGTATTGCGTAAGGATGCTCCTAAGAAAACTAAAGGTGAAGCTATGCGAGACGCAAAAGTTACAGACCATCAATTAGGAGAAACTGAAGTGGTAGAAACCAAATAAGCTGAAGTTGTAGACGAAAATAATAACGAAATAGTATTTTACAGGCTTTTTATAAATATGATAAAATAAATATCATTCGATAAGTATTGAGGAGGATAATCATGGCTAAACGTATTCGTACTATCAACACTGAATCCTTACAAAAAACTGCTAAAACTGGCGGTTGTGGGGAATGTCAAACATCTTGCCAATCCGCTTGTAAAACAAGTTGCACAGTTGGTAACCAAGTTTGCAAACAAAAATAATGAAGAGGCTCGCTTAGCGGGCCTTTTTATTTATGTTTTAAAGACATACATTGTATAGTATATCTTTATGACTCTTTTTATAACGTTTAGTGTGGAAATGTGGTACAATTATCTAGAAAGTTCTATATACTAGAGCTTTTACCATACAAATCAATTGGAGGTACCATGTTAGAATTAAAACCAATGATCCATAAGTTTCGGATGAAGGATAACTATTACTGCTTAGACGTAAATAGCGGTATTATCCATGTTATCGACGAACTCATCGATAGAGTTCTTGACATATATGATGGCACTAATCGCGATGCTGTACATGCTGCGTTAGATGCTAAAGAAGATGCAGTAGAACTAGATGAGATTATGGACGAGTTAGATGAGCTCATCAAAGCGGAGCAACTATTTGCACCGATGAGTAAAGAGTTTAAACTTGTAGTAGGTGAGAAACCTATTGTTAAGGCATTATGCTTAAATATTGCTCACGATTGTAATTTAGCATGTAAATATTGCTTTGCTAGTCAAGGGGATTACGGCGGTGTTAAACGAGAATTGATGAGCTTTGATGTAGCAAAACGAGCTGTGGACTTTCTTATTAAAATGAGTGGACCTCGCCAACATTGCGAAATTGACTTTTTCGGTGGTGAGCCATTGTTGAACTGGGATGTTGTTAAGCAAACGGTTGAATACATTGAATCCATTCAAGAAAAGCACAATAAGATATTTAAGCTTACATTGACTACGAATGGTATGCTTTTAACACAAGATAAAATCGACTATGTAAACAAACACAAGATGAGTTTAGTATTGTCTTTGGATGGTCGTGAATCCGTACATAATGCAATGCGTCCAGTAGCAGGTAGTGGTGCAGAGTCTTATAAATATATTGCTAAAAACCTTATCAACGCAGTAAAACAACGTCACGGTCTTGAATATTATGTACGTGGTACATATACTCATAAAAACTTAGACTTTACTAAAGACGTTATGGCAATGTCTGATCTTGGCTTTGAGCATTTGTCCATGGAGCCTGTTGTCGGTGAAGAAGGGGACTATGTGCTTCGTGAAGAAGATTGGCCAGCTCTAGAGAAAGAATATGAAAAATTAGCAGATATTTATTTACAACGCCAGTTAGAAGGTTGGGGTGAGAAGTTTAACTTCTTCCACTTCCGCATGGATTTATATCGTGGGCCATGTATGGCGAAACGCCTTCGTGGTTGTGGGGCAGGTCATGAATATATGGCAGTCGTACCTAATGGCGATATTTATCCATGCCATCAATTTGTAGGCAAAGATGGATACGTGCTTGGTAATGTGTATGATGGTTTACAAAATACAGAGATTCCTAAAGATTTCCGCAATACACATGTATTCTCTAAACCAATTTGTGCTGAATGTTGGGCGAAATTCTTCTGTTCCGGTGGCTGTCATGCTAACAACATTACATTGGGTGGCGATCTAGAGACACCTTATGAATTTGGTTGTCGTTTACAGAAGAAACGTATTGAATGTGCTATCATGATTCAAGCCGAATTAGAACAAGCTGGTATTGATGGCAGTATTCCTGTTGCATTAGGTTAATTACATTTGATTCTCCGAGTATAGTAGGAGTTTATATGAAACAAAATAGTAATCAAACTACAGAACGCTGGGGAATTCGCTATACCGGTATAGTTCAAGGGGTCGGATTCCGACCCCTTGTTTCTATGTTAGCCCATTCTCTAGGATTAACAGGTTTTGTATATAATGATAGTCAAGGCGTGTATGTTGAAGTTCAAGGTTTTCTAGGTGAATTGCAGTTATTTTTAGATGCTGTTCAAGAGGAGCAACCTCGTTTGTGTCGTATTACTAGTCAAACTGTACAGCATCTTACACTTAATATGCATGAAAGTGATTTTGTTGTGCAGGTATCCCCTTTAGGTGAATCCGTGAGTACCTTTATTAGTGCTGATACTGCGCCTTGTAATGATTGCCTTAAAGAGTTACAACAAGATAAACGTAGAAAGGAATATCCTTTCATCAATTGTACAAATTGCGGACCAAGGTATACGATAATCAAATCTTTGCCCTATGATCGAGAACGAACGACGATGAATGAGTTCCCCATGTGTGAAGATTGTAAGGCTGAATATGAAGATATAGAGGGGCGTCGTTATAGAGCTGAACCAAATGCATGCTCTTATTGTGGGCCTCGTTATACTTTATACAAGCCAAATCGCACGGCTGTAGATACGGTAAATGTATGGAATACTACGCGGGAATTGATCAATGAAGGTAATATTATCGCCATAAAAGGTGTAGGAGGGTATCATCTTGTTTGCGATGCTAGAAATGACGCTGCTGTACAACGATTACGTAAGCGGAAGAATAGACCGCATAAACCATTAGCAATAATGGTGGGATCTCTAGATATGGCGATTGAGTTAGTACATATTAACGATGTAGAACTAGATGTATTAACGGGGATGGAACGTCCTATTGTGTTATTAGAAAGGAATCATAATAGTTCTGTTCGGTTAAGTCCTCACGTTGCACCTGACAATCATATGTTGGGTGTGATGTTGCCCTATACACTGATGCATGAGGTTTTATTGCCCTCTGATGCAGCCTGGGTTATGACCAGTGGCAATCGAAGTGGTGATTCCGTATTATATAACGATGACCAAGCGTTTAATGAACTAGGTGAGGTAGCAGACTATTTCCTCGTTCATAATCGTGAAATCTATGCTCCTCTTGATGATTCTGTGGTGGTGGTCATCAATAATAAACCTCGATTTATTCGTCGCAGTCGTGGCTATGTACCTGAGCCAATTCATTGTGACGGTTTAGAACAAACTTCGATATTAGCTATGGGCAGTGATTTGAAAAATGCGTTTGCTGTGAATAAAGGTAGTGAAGTTCTTGTAGGACCCCATATTGGAGATTTAGAGAATGCATCTACTCATAAAACCTTAGAATGGACCATTGAACGATATAAAAATTTATTTTCTATACAACCAGAAAAGATTATTATAGATAGTCATCCCCAGTTTTTCTCTTCTCGGTTAGGTGAAAGAATAGGTGAAAGTCTCCATCTTTCTGTTGTACCTGTTCAGCATCATCATGCTCATATAGCCTCTGTTATGGCAGAACACAATTTAAGGGGGCTGGTACTAGGAATTGCTATGGATGGTACTGGCTATGGACCAGATGGGACTATATGGGGGGGAGAATTCCTCCTTTGTAAAGGCAATCAATATCAGAGATTGGCACATATTCATGCGGCTCCATTGCCTGGTGGAGAAAAGGCTGTTTCTGAACCTTGGCGACAAGCCTTATGGTATATTCGTAATTATTATGGCGATGATATCCCTTTTGTATATCAAGAATGGATGAAAGAACTTCCAAAGGGATGGGAAATTTTAGATAAAGCATTACAATCTACGATGCCCATGATTCAAGCTACAAGCTGTGGGCGATTATTTGATACTGTAGGTGCTTTATTAGGTCTTGGTATGGTGCATAGTTATGATGCACAAATTGCCATTTCCTTAGAAACTCTATGTGGTGATGAAAAAGGATCACTACTTGCTTACAATTATGACGGACATATTCTTGATTTTACACCTACAATTCAATCTATTATGGATGGCGTTGTTCGTGGTGAATGTCGAGCTCATTTAGCCGCTTCATTTCATAAAACAATGGCAATCGCACTATGCGAAACGGCTGCAGACTTGATGGAGCGATATAATATTAGTGATGCAGCCATGTCTGGTGGTGTATTTCAAAATCGTAAACTATTAGAATTTATATATAAGACGTGGCATATAGGTAATTTATATATGAATGAAGCGGTTCCCTCTAATGATGGTGGACTTGCTTTAGGACAACTGTGGTTAGGAAATCAATTATAAATTGTCATATAGCTCTTATTCTTAGACAAATTTATTTAGTAATGTTTTGAATATTGTTTAATCTATGTGAGTGCCATAGCTAGTTTAAGTTCTAGTTGTTTGTGGCTACTATCACTAAATAATGAGTGTAACTGTGATACAATAATATTAATTTTATTCATATATTTCGGAGCTGTTTTATTGAAGTAAATGTATATAAAACTTGTTATAAATGATATAGATAAGGAGATAATATGTGCTTAGCTGTACCAGCGCAATTGATTGCTGTGAATGATGCTATTGGTACCGTTGAATTGACAGGTGCTACCCGTGACTGCAGCTTGCTCCTCGTACCAGATGCAAAGGTCGGGGACTGGTTGTTAGTTCATGCAGGTTTTGCTGTACAAATTGTTGATGAAGAAGAGGCTCAAAAAACATTAGAGGCCTTTAAGGAGTTAGAAGAACTTGAAGAAGCTTACTTTGCAGGAAAAGCAGCACACAGCTGATGCTTTGTTAAGGCGCATCAATGCGCTTCATAAGCCCGGTGAAACTGTGCGGCTTATGGAGGTTTGTGGTACGCATACAGTATCGATTTTCCGAGAAGGTCTTCGTCAATTATTGCCAAGTGGCATAGAACTTGTTAGTGGACCAGGATGTCCAGTATGTGTAACTGATCAAACCTATATGGATAAGGCTTTAGCCTATGCAGAACGTGAGGATGTTATTATTGCTACCTTTGGGGATATGTTAAAGGTTCCAGGTAGCTATAGTAGTCTCAATGAAGCTCAAACAAAAGGAGCTCATATCCATGTTATTTATACGCCTTTAGAGGTAATAGAACTTAGCAAAAAATATTCAGAAAAGAAAATAGTATTCTTAGCTATTGGCTTTGAAACGACTATTGCGATTATATGTGCTACTGTGAAAGCCGTTCACGCAGCAGGACTTAAGAATGTATTCTTTTTAGTATCTCATAAATTAGTGCCTCCAGCATTGCGTGCACTATTAGATAAACAAGAAGGTCATATCGATGGATTTATTTTACCTGGCCATGTGAGTGTTATTATTGGTGAAGAACCATACCGATTTTTGCCCAAAGAATACGGTATTCCATCTTGTATCGCTGGCTTTGATGGCTTAGAAATATTGTCTGCTATAGCTAATATTTTAGAGCAACGTGAGTCTGGTAATGTTGTGGTGGGCAATACGTATCATTCTGTAGTTATGCAGAAGGGAAACCCTGTAGCCCAAGCTATGATCGAGGAAGTGTATGAAGTATGCGATGATGTATGGCGTGGTATTGGTGTGATTCCTAACTCTGGTTTAGCATTAAAGGGGGAGTATGCAGCTTATGATGTAGAGCTTGCCCTTCCTATTAACTTGGATAAACCATCTCTTGATCCTAAAGGCTGTCAATGTGGACGTGTTTTGCAAGGCCTTATTAAACCGAGTGAATGTCCGTTATTTGGTAAAAGCTGTACCGCAGATCATCCGGTAGGTGCCTGTATGGTATCTGTAGAGGGTAGCTGTGCTGCATGGTATAAATATGGTTATTCTAGTGGTGGATCGACGTGGGAGGATTAATATGGAACGAGTTCGCTTAGTCCATGGTAATGGTGGACGATTTAGTCATGAGTTGACGGACCGTTTTATTTTGAAATATTTTACAAATGATTTATTGGCGCCCCTACACGATGGTGCCCAGTTTCCTGTTACAGCCGGGCGCATGGCCTTCTCTACAGATTCTTATGTGGTGCAACCTGCGTTCTTTCCTGGTGGTAATATTGGCAAGTTGGCTGTTTGTGGAACTGTGAATGATTTAGCCATGAATGGCGCGATACCTCAATATTTAAGTTGTGGTCTTATTTTAGAAGAAGGTTTGGCCTTTGAAGAGCTAGATGAAATTCTTCGCACTATGTCAGAAATGGCAAAAGCCGCAAATGTTCAAATTATTACAGGTGATACAAAGGTCGTTAAAAAGGGCGAAGTAGATAAAATCTACATTAATACTGCTGGTATTGGCATGATTCCAGATGGAATAGATATTGGTCCACATCGTGTGAAAGCAGGGCTAGATATCATTTTGTCTGGTGCTATTGGAGATCACTCCATTGCCGTTATGGGGCAACGGTTTGGGTTAGATTTATCTGACTCCTTAACAACTGACTGTGCACCACTAAATAAGATGGTTCAAGCAGTATTAGATAAAGTAGGAACTCAAGTTGCTTTGTTGAGAGATCCCACTCGTGGTGGCCTAGGTACCGTTTTAAAAGAGATCGCTGATCAGAGTCAAGTAGGCATTAAAGTTGAAGAAACGGCCATACCTATTCATGAAGAAGTGCAGTCAGTATGTAATATATTGGGGTATGACCCTTTATATTTAGCGAATGAAGGGAAAGTAGTTCTTATCGTTGAACCATCTGTTACGGACGAAGTTCTCAAGATTCTTCATAGTTTTGAAGAGGGAAGCGAAGCAGTTTTAATTGGTAAAACTTTAGATAAAAATATTGGTAAGGTTGGTCTACAAACGGCTATTGGAGGTGTTCGTTTGATTGATTTATTAGGTGAAGATCAGGTTCCACGAATTTGTTAAATTTATAATTAATAAAAGTAATTAAACTATATCATTTTGTTAATCTTTTTATTTCAATTTTTGAGCTTTCTAGATGTAGCTCGTATTAGATGTTGACACGATTTATCATTGATGATAGCATTAAATTAAGTTGCGTAAAATTCATTAAGAATTCATCGAAAATCTATATTATGTTAGTATCTTTATGTGTAAGTTCTTATACTTTCACTAGAATCTATGTATAGAATTTGTTAAAATATAAGTATCTATAGGAGGCTTATTATGAAAAAGAAGATTATTACAGCTGTTCTAGGGATTTGTTTAACTACAACTGCATTTGGTGGTATCTTGACAACTCAAGCTGGTGGACTTAGCAGCATTCTTGGTGGTGCAGCTAAAATTGGTGGTATCGGCATTGTTGTTAACAAATTTGGTCCACAAATTGACTCTTTCCTAAATAAATTATTGAAACAAAATAACTTGAGTACTGAATATACAACTAAAGTAGTTCCTATTATCAGTATTGGTACAAAAGGTTATATCGGTGCTGCTCAAGTTACTGGGCCTGCTTCTAGCATTGAAGAAGTTAAAGCTGTTGCTCAAGTAGAAGGTAGCTTTAATGGTATGGTTCGTGTAAAAGGCTTAGTTCCTGTTGATAGCACAAACCCAGTTGGTGCATCTCGTGTTCAAGGCGTAGGTGTATCTGCGATTATTGATTTGAAAATTTAATGGCCACTGAGCATATAAATTGATAGACTCAGGGAATAAGCACGGTCTTAGGCCCGTGCTTATTCTGTTGTATAACAGTTATACATTAGATACATTGTGGAGGAATTTATGAAGAAACAAGTACTTACACTTTTAATGGCATCCCTAATTTCAGGCACTGCATTTGCCGCTCCTGGTACAGTAACTGAAAAAACAAATGTTTTAGAAACTACTGTATATGGAACTGTACAAGATGGTGCTGTTGTGGACCGCATTAATCAACTTGATGAAACCGTGTATGGTACTGGTTTCAATGGTAATTCCGCAACATTGAGCAAACGTGTTGACTCCCTCTACAATTCTGTAGAAGGCAGTGGTACTAATATTTCTTTGCGCGAAGAAATGGATGCATTGGAATATACATATCAAAATAGCATTAACGCAGGATCTCTTGTAGACCGTGTAGAAAAGATGGAACGTAGCGTTAATGGTCGCATTGGTAGCGGTTCCTTACAAAAACGTATTATTTCTTTGAAGACAAAGGTATATGGTAGCAATGTGTCTCTTACTAACCAAGTAGGTACATTGTCTGGTAATCAAGTGTTCAAAGTGACTCTAAATGAAGCGGTTTCTTCTAAAACTAGTCATGAAGGTGACACTATATCCTTTACTGTTGCAGAAAATGTAATGGATGGCAATGTCTTATTAGTACCTGCGGGCACTGTAGGCTCCGGAACAATTACTTCTTTGAAAAAGGCTCGTTCCTTTGGTCGTAATGGTGCGTTAGATATTACATTTGATACAATCCCAGCTATTGATGGTACAGAATTTACTGCTGTACAAGGTAAAGAGGCTAAGGATAAAACCCGTAGTGAAGTTAAAGCAGCAGGTGCATCTGTAGCGGGCGCAGTTCTACTCGGTCCTGTTGGGCTTGTAGGGGGCGCTTTCATCAAAGGTAAAAATATTGAGTACCCAGCTGGTGCTACTGTATATGTACAACCTCAAGATTCCGTAACAATTCAAGGTCTTGTTATTGGTGGCGATGGGTTAGCTCATAGTGATGATGAATTAGCTGATGCTGTAACTGTACCTAATACAACAGGTGAATCTGAAGAATATGTAGAAAATAATGATACTGATGAAAATGCAGCTATAGCTGAAGATACTACAGCAGTTGAGGAGCCAGAAGAACCTGTAGAAAATGTTTCTCAACCTATCGTTGTTGTAAAGCGTAATCAATAATTAACAAATTCTTAAAGTAATAGGAGTTCTAGTAACCATGAGGAAACGTAAAGTACAATGGCTGGCAGCGGCATGTGTTGTTTGTTTAGCACAACCTGTATGGGCCGCTACTGAGTCAACTATTGTATATCAAGATACATTGGATAGCGTAGGTCAATCCTATGCAGGAGAAATTTCTAAAGCATCTACACCTGAATATAGTAATATCCGTGTTGTACGTCGTGGTGAAAAAGCGAAATCTGCTGCTCCTGCTGAACAGTTGCCTACACGTATCGATGCTAATAAAATGTCTTATACTGGCTCTACAGGTGATGTATATGCTCAAGGCGATGTTGTGGTGTCTCAAGGCAATCAAACTTTGATGGCCCCGCGTATTGAAGGTAATACTAAAACCACAGAATATCGTACTGTTGGGGGCTATCGCTATTTGGAAGATGGCGGTAAAACAAAAGATATTACAGGTCAAAATATGACGTATCGCACTAGCGATCGTCACTTTGAGGCAGACCAAGCCATGGGATGGAGCGATCCCTATTATGTAAAGGGCAATAACGCCACTTTTGATGGACAAATAGGCCATATGGAAAAGGGCATGGTCACTACAAAACATGCGATGGCTTTTGTTCATACTCCAGATTATCGTGTGGAGGGTCAAGATATTCAGGTATATCCTGGTGATAAAGTCGTTATTAAAAAACCATCCTTTTATATTAAAAACTTTAAAGTATTATCCTTGCCATCTTATACGACTTCATTGCGTCATGACAAAGAAGGCAAATTTAGTATTTTTTCCTTAATACCAAAACCTACGTATAGTAACGATGATGGTATTGGCTTACATGGTAGTACAGAATATCCTATCGGTAAAAATGGTGAAGCTTATATTGACTATCGTTGGTATTCTAAATCTGGTTTTAAACCACAGGTGGGATATCGTCATTATTTACCTTGGGGGACTGCTTCTGTTGGTTATAGCAAGGAATCTAATGAATATAATGATGAAACAGTATGGGTAGAAAAAATAGGTGAAGCTCGTTTGGATACTCATACATATCATGTAGGAAATTCTCCAATTACTGTACGTGGTGGTGTTAATGCTGGTTATTGGAAAGAGGGTTCTGTAAAAGGTTCTCATAAGGAATATTATGCAGAAGTTTCTCATGATCCGATTAAGCTTGGTAAAAATGCTGATTTACGCTTCTTAGGTGGTTACCAACGTGACTACTATGGTTATGATGGTAGTATCCGTAGCATGCCTTATTGGGGTGCTAGATTCCAATCTAAAGTTGGTAATCGTGCTAATGTATGGGTTAGCTATAATCAACGAAATATAACCTACAATAATTCCCCTTATCGTTTTGACACGACAGAACTTCCAAAAGAGCTTATTTATGGCGGTACGTATAAATTGACTCGCCTAGATGATATTTCTGTAAGTGTTAAGAATAACATGATGAGTGGGGATATTGATTCTGTCTATTATACATGGCATCGTGATTTACACTCCTTCGATATGTACTTAACATATAAAGATGGACATAAAAATAAAAATGATCAATGGAAAATTAAATTTGTAGGTAAAGACTTTTAGTTAGGAGAATACTATGCAACGCATTAGAAAAGCTGTAATTCCAGCAGCTGGTTTTGGTACACGTTTCTTACCAGCTACCAAGGCACAACCAAAAGAAATGCTTCCTATTGTCGATACACCTGCTATCCAATACATTGTAAAAGAAGCTTTAGATTCTGGGATTGAAGAAATTCTAATTATTACAGGTCGTAATAAACGTGCTATTGAGGACCATTTTGATAGTAGTGTTGAATTAGAATTGTTATTACAAAGTCAAGGTAAAAATAAACCATTGGCTATGATCAAGGATTTGGCGGACATTAAAGTTCACTTTATTCGTCAAAAAGCACCTCGTGGACTTGGTGATGCTGTATTGTGTGCAAAAGCATTTATTGGTGATGAGCCATTTGCAGTGTTACTTGGTGATGATATTGTTTACAATCCAGAAAATCCATGCTTAAAACAGTTGATTGATTGCTATAATGAGCATCCTGGTATTATTTTAGGCGCTCAATTTGTACCGGAAGATAAAGTTAGTTCTTATGGTATTGTATCTGGTGAAGCATTGGCTGATAATTTATATCGCGTTGATAACTTGGTGGAAAAACCTAAGAAAGAGGATGCCCCATCTCGACTCGCTGTATTAGGTCGTTATATTTTAACACCAGATATTTTCAATATCTTAGAAGCTACTAAGCCTGGTGTAGGTAATGAAGTCCAATTAACTGATGCATTGGCAGCCTCTAAAACGGATACGTATGCATTAGCATATGAAGGTATTCGCTACGATACAGGGGATAAATTGGGCTATTTAAAAGCCACTGTTGAGTATGCATTGCGCAACGAAGAATTGGGTGAAAGCTTTAAAGCTTACCTAAAGGAATTAGATCTAAAATAGATAATCTATGAGACTTCCATGTGAGGGGCCTATGATATATGTCATAGGCTCTTTTTGTTTATAGTTTCAAACTCATTTGTTATTTGTTAACATATGAACAATGCCTTTTGTTGACGAATGAAATAATGTTGATTATAATCAAGATATTGAATAAATAAAAGGACTGTGATTATATGAGAACATTATTTAAAGCATTATGTAATAATGATTTGAACCTACCGGGACATAGCGTTATTAAACATATGCATTATGATTCCTCAGGTAGTGATAGAACCGTATGTGAAATCGTATCGAAGGTGGCTAAAACTACCACAATTGGTATTATGGATCGCTCAGGCTTCTTGATGGTTGATTTACGACCAGTGCCAAAACAATTTAACATTCGTTCTACTATAAACCAACAGGGAACAGATGGTGCTATATCTTTCTCTAAGAAAGAGGTCATACGATTTGTAAATGATATTAATGATACGAATTCCATCCATCGTGAGAATCCTTATGTTGTTCCTGGCTGTATGATTTTAGAAACGATGTGGGATTTTTGGAATATTAGTAAATCTGCTCTGCAAATGGCGATTTATTTTCATGCACCAGTTATTGCAGATGACAAGGTAACTTTGGTGGAATATCCTGAAGATGCTCATGTAGAAGGTTACATTGGTGATACATTGGCATTTTCGGCTACGTTTTTCGGTGAAAATGAAGATTCATCATCTTTGAAACAAAGATGTATTAGTTAGAGGTAATTATGGAAACAAGACGTTTAACAAAAATGGCTTTATTAACAGCCTTATTATGTATTTCAGCATATATTTCTTTCCCATTGCCATTTAGTCCCGCTATGGTAACGGCTTTGACTTTGGTAGCCACATTAATCGGCTTATTGTTACAGCCTAAGGATGCACTTATCGTATTTATCATTTATATTTTGCTTGGTGCAGTTGGGTTACCAGTATTTGTTGGCGGTACGGCTGGTCTTGGCAAATTGTTGGGACCAACAGGTGGCTTTATTTTTTCTTGGCCAGTTGCATATACATTACTAAGTATATTTAAAGGTTCTAAAAAAAGCTTTTTCTCTTATGCCTGGCGATCTCTTGTGATTACCATTCCTGTAGTGTACCTCTTTGGTGTAGCAGGTTTTATGATTGTTACAAAAACAGAACTTTGGGCGGCCTTGCCTGTAGTCATGTTCCCATTTATTCCTGGAGATATCGTAAAATGTCTGGTTGCTTCTTGGTTAGCAACTAAAGTTAAAATTTAGAATACAATTAAAGTGGCATTCTGCGGGATGCCTCTTTTTTGCTTTTAATAGAAGGAGTATATATGTCAGTATATATTCATGGTGGGCTTAGAAGTCCTATCGGCGTTTTAAATGGACAATATAAACATATGAGACCCGAGATTTTGGGCTCTCAAGTAATTGATGAAATAATTAATCGTTATACTATTTCACATATAGATGGAATCTTCTGTGGTAATGCAGTTGGTACTGGTGGTAACCTTGGCCGTCTCATGGGACTTATGTGTAATTTACCAAATTCTGTGCCTGCTATTACCGTTGATATGCAATGTGCCTCAGCTTTGATGAGTATTGAGATAGCATATGCACATATTGTGTCTGGTATTATGGATTCTGCTATTGCAGGCGGTATTGAAAGTTCGTCGTTACAGCCAGAGCGGGTGTATGCATCTGGGGATGACCGAGAAGGTCCCTATAAGGTAGCTCAATTTACGCCCCAAGATCAATCGCCTTTAGCCATGCTCAAAGGGGCCGAGCGGACTATTCATAAATACAATGTAACAAAGGAAGATTTATATCCGCATATTATTGGCAGTCATCAAAGAGCATCAGCAGCTTTAGATAACCCATATTTACAGTCATATATTATGCCTATTACTATAGATGGTAAAAGATGTATAGATGAATGTATTCGACCTACGATGAACGAAAAACTCTTGTCTAGGATGAAACCTTTGTTGGGAGCTGACTCTATTACAAATGCAGGCAATGCGTGTTTAACTCATGATGGAGCAGCCTTTGTATATTTATCTAATAAAAAAGGGCCTTTTAAAATTCATAGCGTCAAACCTTGGGCAGGAAATCCCCAGTTTAGTCCAGAGGGTGCCCTTGAAAGCACAGAAGCCATTTTAAAACGTACAGGTTTAACTATGGATGATATTGACGTAGTGGAATGGAATGAAGCCTTTGCCATTATTGATGTTCTTTTTGATAAGACTTATCCTAATCATATTGGGAAATATAACATGTTTGGTGGAGCGTTAGCTTATGGGCATCCCTATGGATGTTCTGGCGCCATATTAGTGCTTCACTGTATGGCTGCTTTAGAATCTTGTGGTGGTCGTTATGGTTTATGCGCTATTGCTGGTGCAGGAGGCACAGGATCGGCTTTAATTATGGAACGTATGTAATATGACAATTATTGAACGCTTACAACAGAATAAAGAGTTAGAGCCCCATAAAATTGCCCTAATCGTAGATGACATACAATATACATATGGTGAACTATATGATGCTATTCTATCGGTAGATATTAATAATACAAGTCACATTGTAAATTTTACTCAGTCTAAAGAGACATTAAAAACTAAGGTTCTTTTAATTAAGGAATTGTCGTTTGTTGAACAACTTACACAGTGGCTTGGGGCAATATATAAAGATAATATTCCTATGGTATGTCACAATGAGATGGATAAGGCTTATGTAGATGAGCTAGCTCGTATTATAGCCTATGAAGGTGTACCGCCATTAGCTGATTTTGGAGTACTTACATCGGGGACTACGGGACGACCAAAACCTTTGTGGAGACGAGAGAGGTCTTGGCGTGATTTTTTTGATATTCAAAATAATATTTTTCATATAAACAAAGATGTTAAAATCTTTTTACAAGGGAGTTTTAGTTTCACAGGTGTTAGCAATATGGTTATTGCCGCTTTATGGGCTGGAGGGACCGTTGTTACTACGAGTTCATTGCGTCCTAGTAGATGGATACAGCTCATAGAGGAATACAATGTAGACCATATATATGCATTACCAACAAAACTACGATTATTGGTACGACACTGTAAAAGTAATTTATCATCTATTAAATATATAATTGCAGGATCTCAAGTTCTAGATCGACAATTAATGGAACAGTTACAACATATATGTCCTGATATGGAGTTTATCTTGTACTATGGCGCATCAGAGCTTAACTATATAACGTATTGTACAGGTAAGGAATGGCTAGAGCGAGAAGGTACGGTGGGGAGACCATTCCCAACCATACAGATAGCAGAGACTGATAATGTTATTTATGTGACCACGAAATATCATATTGAAGGGATTCCTAATACATATACTGTAAATGATTGTGGATATATCGATAGCGATGGTTATCTAATGTTTAATGGGAGAGCAGGCGACGTAATCAATAAAGGGGGATATAAAATTTCTATTCCAGAGATGGAATTGTATTTACAATCCTTACAAGGGGTTTCCGAGGTTGCTATAATTGATATTACTGATGAGATACGAGGGGAGGACTACGTAGTTTATATGGTGCTAGATGGTGAGGCTAGATTGAATGAAGTTATAGACTTTATTCATAATAAAAGGCCTTCTGTGGAGTGGCCAAAAGCTATAATAGAAGTTCCTATGCTACCCCTTACGGAATGCTCAAAAGTTGATAAACGAAAGCTAAAAGAGTGGTATAATAAAGGGTAAACATTTTTTGTACTACAAGGAGGCATCATGCAGATTAATAAGGCGGCGCTAGAGATTTTCGACTTTACATCCTCGTTAGCTGTATATTCTGAACATGAATTAAAGGTTGGGGATCAAGCTATACAAGATTATATAGCAAATCATGTAGTTAAGGCTTTTAAAGATCCAGGGGCTAGAACCGGAATCTTACATGATGCGAGCCCTGTGGGCAAACAATTATTAGATTATAAAAATGGAGAGCTTAAGTTTATTGATTTATGTAAGAATTTAGGTGAAAGCTTATTTTCTTACATGAAACAAGCTACTGATTCTGTTGTTATTGATACAATTATCTGTGAAGCCGTTACGGATACGCCTTATGTTTGTATTCTTTTGTGTCAAGCTCATGATGCTTTTACCCATCAATTATTCAGTGAAGATGATGGTACATTGGCTACAGAACTTGTTTCTCATAAGGCAGTACTACCTATGCCATCACAAAAATTACGTGCCTTTGCATCCATTAATTTGCATGATTTTAGCGTTCGAATTTTTGAACCTAAAGGGGAATTTGATGGTGAGGTATCCTATATCCTAGCAGATAAGGTCTTGCAATTAGGGACTAATCAATCCTCGCGAGATACGGTGAGAAAGGTAAAGACTATCGTAGATAAGGTGGCTCAAGCTCATGAGTCTGATGGCGTTGTTGAGTTGACAACCGCTAAATCTATGATTGCTAAAAATGCAGAAGTATCAGATACCGTTGATCCTGTTCGTATTGTAGAAGAGGTATTTAAAGCGAATCCTATTCAACAAGAGGCGGCAAAAAAAGAATTAGCTGATGCGGATATGCTGCGTCCTTTGCCAGTCAATCGTGAGTTTGCCACGAAGGTTGGAGAGCATCATAAGATTAAAACAGATACAGGTATTGAGATTTCATTTCCTGTAGAATATATGAAAAATCGTGAGTTTATTGAGATAAAAACTAATGATGATGGTACTTTGCGTATTGAATTAAAAAATATTAATAAAATCGTAAATAAATAGTAATGAAAAATTATATTTGTCTATAGAAATATATTATGTAATGATTAAATTTATTTGCTATGCTAGTATATGGAGGTTATGATGAGTAAAGAGAAACATAAAAAAACAAACGCATTACGTATTTTAGATACTCATAAGATACCTTATAGTATTAGCGAATATGAGTGGTCTGAAGAGCGTGCTGCTGGCCTTCATGTAGTAGAAGCATTAAAACTCGATGAGAAACAAGTCTTTAAAACATTAGTTGGCAAAGGTGACAAAATTGGATATGTAGTATTCTGTATTCCTGTGGCTGAAGAGTTAGATATGAAACAGGCAGCACGTGTTAGTCATAATAAGTCTGTAGAGCTTGTTCATGTTAAGGATTTGTTAGGTATTACAGGTTATTTGCGCGGTGGATGTTCTCCAGTAGGCATGAAAAAAGCATTCCCTACCTATTTTGATGCTACTATGGAACCCCAAAAGTTTGTATATGTAAGCGCAGGTTTACGCGGTATGCAAATGAAGGTAAATCCAAAGGATTTGGCATCTGTTGTAAATGCTGAATTTGTTGAACTGACAATGGACCATTAAGGGGGGGCGTATGGCAAAAAAGTTTTATGCTGTTCGTCAGGGTCGTGTACCAGGAGTTTACACTACATGGTCTGACTGTGAAAAACAAGTAAAGGGCTATGGTGGTGCTATCTACAAATCATTTTCGACAGAAGCCGAAGCACGTGCTTTTGTAGAGGATTCAGGTTTGTCTTTAAGTGATTTTATGAGTGCTAAAAAGAGTGAACTTAAATCGCCACAAGAAGTGAAGTTTAAATCTAAAAATTCTAGGCCTATAGTTTCTAGTTCTAGTATTCAAAGTAAAGTATCAGCAAATGTTGTGAAACCAGATTTTACTACTCCAAACTATATGGTTGCGTATATCGATGGTAGTTATAATAAAGAGACCAATACTGTTGGGGCAGGTGGGGTTATCTTTTTGAATGGCAAGAGGAAAACATTTTCTTTTTCCTCTACTGATAAACGATATACATCGTTTTGGAATGTAGCTGGCGAGTTGTTGGCTGCTATGCATGTTATGAAATACGCCGTTGATAATGGGATTTCTGAATGTTCACTTTACTATGATTATATGGGCATAGAAATGTGGGCTACTAAGGGATGGAAACGTAATAATGAGCTAACCCAAGAGTACTCAGCATTTTATGATTCTATAAAAAATCGTGTGCGAGTTTACTTTCACAAGGTGGTTGCTCATACGGGCGATACATATAATGAAATGGCTGATGCACTAGCAAAACAAGGTGCAGGTATTTAAAGATGTTAGAAGGGAGGGCGCTATGAATATATGTGTTACTGGTGGGGCCGGATTTATTGGTTCTCATTTAGTTGATAGATTAATTGAATTAGGTCACGATGTACTCGTTATAGATAATTTATCTACAGGTATGCGCTCCTTTGTACATGAAGATGCTCAATTTATTGAGATGGATGTACGAGATCCAAAATTACTATCTGTATTTGAAGAGTTTAAGCCGTCTATTGTTTTCCATGAAGCGGCGCAAACAATGGTACAATCCTCCATGGAGAACCCAAGTTATGACTGTGATGTAAATCTAATAGGGCTTATTAATGTTCTCGATGCTTGTCGTAAAGTGAATGTTGAACAATTTTTAATGCCTTCATCAGCTGCTGTATATGGCGACTTGGCAGTATTACCATTGACTGAAGACTTGAGTGGTATGCCTTCGTCTTTTTACGGCTTAACAAAGCTTACTGCAGAAGGCTACTTGCGAATTTATCATGAAGCTTTTGGATTAAATACAGTATGCTTTAGATATGCTAATGTATATGGACCACGTCAAGGTGATGGTGGTGAAGGTGGTGTTATCAGTATTTTCAACCGCTTGATTGTCGAAGGGCAACCATTAACTGTATTTGGTGATGGTGAGCAAACTAGAGATTTCATTTATGTAGATGATGTGGTAGATGCTAACATTAAGGCTATGGGGAATGGTCAATGCACAGGTATTTATAATATATCTACCAATAAGGGAACATCTGTGAATGAGTTGATTACGCGATTCCGGACTATTAGCGGGACAGATTTTATGGTTTATTATGAAGATGAGCGTATAGGAGATATTAAACATTCGCGCTTAAGTAATGTGAAAGCTGAACGTGATTTTGGCTTTACTGCTACTACAACATTAGAGGACGGCTTACAAAAGACATTAGAATACTTTAAAGCTCATCATAAGTAAGGGGTATAAGGTTTGGGGATATGAGTGATACACAATTTTGGGTGACCGTAGGTATATGGAATTTTATCGTATTTAGCCTGTATGGATATGATAAATTATGTGCCATTAATGGATATGATCGGATTTCAGAGTTCACATTATTATTTTTAGCGTTTGCCTTTGGGGGTGTTGGTGCTTTATTAGGCATGGTCCTATGGCGTCATAAGACGTTAAAGCTTAAATTTAAATTAGCCATTCCTTTTGCATTACTTTGGTCTGTATATGCGGTTGGATTCGGTTATGGCTTGTGGGTGAAATGATTGTATAAACTAATATTTTATTCATTCTTTTATGATATAATAAGAGAATATTGTACATAAAATGTCAGTGAAGGAGATATTTGATGTTGCGATTACAATCAGGTTTTGAGTTAGATTATGCTAATATATATAATGAAAGTTGCATACAAGAACGCGATGTGAATAATTTTGAACGAGCTATACAAAATGTATGGCGCCATACAAATATTTTGCGTTCTACAGGCTTCGAAGAAGGTCATGTTTCTAAAGATGGTTTACCTGAACCTGTGTTGTTTTACCAACTTCCATATATTTCAGAAGATGGTATCAATACACCAGATATGTTAGAGCGGCTCTACGAATTACGTGACTATGCACGCCATAATATTGATACGGTTGTATCTCTAGGTATTGGGGGCTCCTATTTGGGAAGCAAAGTTATTTTTGATGTGCAATGTGGAGCATTTTGGAATAACTACAGTGCAGAGGAACGCGACGGCTATCCTAGAATGTACTTTGCAGGCTTTAATGTGGATGGTGATTACTTAGTAGGGCTAATTCGTACGTTAGAGTGTCAAGCTCAGAAAAAAGGTCCTGATTATAAGGTGATGCTCGTTATTAATTCTAAGTCTGGATCTACCATTGAACCTATGGCTAACTTCATGATTTTGGAGAAGGCTTTACAAGATCGTAATATTAACTACGAAGTGATAGCTGTTACAGATGTATCTGATGATGAACATCCTACGATTTTACGATCTATGGCGATAGAAAATAATTGGAAGACCTATAGTATTCCTTATGGCGTAGGTGGTCGTTTCTCTGTATTTACAGAAGTTGGTTTTGTAACGGCCGCTCTTGTAGGATTTGATATTGAAGGATTTTTAGCTGGTGCTGCATCTATGGATGTAGCATGTCAAGAAGAAGACATTTTTAAAAATCCAGGCCTTTTAAGTGCATTATTGAAATATATTGCATCTGAACGATATGGTCGTATTATAGAGGTGTTTATGCCTTATAGTGAAGCACTCCACTCATTATCTGATTGGTATGTACAGCTCCTATCCGAATCTCTTGGAAAAATGAGTAATACTTGTCTACCATATGGCCGTACGCCAGTAGCTGCAGTAGGTACTATGGATATGCATGCTCAAGTTCAAGAGCATCAAGAGGGGCGCCTAAATAAGGTAGTTCAATTTATTAAGGTTAAGGACTGGAAACATAATCTCATTGTTCCAGATTCTTATAGTCAATATGAACGTTTACACTCTCTATCTGATGTAGGCATTTGTGATATTTTAAATATTGCTTTAGATGCTAATAGAGAAGCATTGTCTAGTGACAATCGTTTTAACATGACTATAATTGTACCAACATTAAACGCATTCCATTTAGGGGAAATTATGTTTATGCATTGTTGGGCCGTTTATTTTGAGTCCATTTTTGCGGGCGTTGATGCTTTTGATCAACCAGGGGTAGAGGTTTATAAGCGTCTCATTGGGCCCAAATTGGCTCGAGCAAAGGATGTACATAATTCATGAGGGGGAACTATGAATATTTTAGTAACAGGTGGTGCTGGTTATATTGGGAGTCATACTGTACGTGCTTTACAACAAGCAGGATATACACCAATCATTGTAGATAATTTATCTCGAGGGCATGTAGAATCTATTCCTGAAGGGGTAAAGTTCTACAATATGGATATTGCAGATCCTAAACTAGTAGGCATTATGAAAGAACATAACATCCTAGGTGTAATGCATTTTGCTGCTCACTCACAAGTTGGTGAATCCATGCAAAATCCAGCTATTTATTATGAAAATAATGTAGTTGGTTCCTATCACCTTATTGAGTCTGCTCGTACCGCAGGTATAAAGCATTTTGTATTTTCTAGTACGGCTGCTGTGTATGGTGAGCCAAAGGTAGTGCCTATTCGTGAGGATGCTCAACTGCAACCAACAAATGTATATGGTCGCACTAAATTGATGATAGAAGAAATGTTGTCTGATTATAGTTCTATCTATGGTTCTACATATGTTGCGTTGCGTTATTTCAATGCGGCCGGTGCAGATCCGTCTGGTATGATTGGAGAAGACCATCATCCTGAAACTCATTTGATTCCACTTGTGTTAGATTCGGCTCGCGGTAAAAGAGAGCATATAACTGTATTTGGTACTGATTATGATACGGCTGATGGCACATGTGTACGCGACTATATTCATGTCAATGATTTAGCAACTGCTCACGTATTGGCTATGGACTACTTACGTAAAGGCGGAGAATCTCAAGTATTTAATCTTGGTAGTGGCAATGGATTCTCTGTAAAGGAAATCATCGAGACTGCAAAAGAGGTTACAGGTATCGATATTCCTGTTCAATATGGTGATCGCCGTGCTGGTGATCCAGGAACATTAATTGCGTCCTCTGAAAAAATTAAAAATTTACTTGGTTGGGATCCTAAATTTAGTAATGTTGCTGATGTTATCAAAGATGCATGGCATTGGCATACATCTCATCCAGATGGGTTTAGTAGTAAATAAAGAACAAATAGTTTTGATTTGTCAATATAATGAATGACTCTATTAGTCACCGTGGTGACTGGTAGAGTCATTTTTTTGTAGGATTTTAAAAGAGCCTCCTAGAATATGTCAGCAGGAGGTGGATTATGAATTTACGAGACTATATAGAACGTATGAAAATGTGGATTGATAAGCAGCATTTTATTATGCGCCACTATAAGTTTGCACTTGGTATTTTCCTTATCATTACGGTGGCCCTTTTAGGTATTGGTATTTTTTATCCTCATGAGGAGGAAAATGTTCATATTAGTTTAGATCAATCTAATAGTAGAGAGGGTAATCAAAATGAACGAGGCTCAGAGAAATTATCAAACGAAACAACACATGGTAATAGAACAGGGAAAGGAAAGAATTATTTTAAAGATGAAAGTGATATAAAAGATGTAAAGGACAGAGAGGTAAAAAGCAATGTTCATGGACGATTATTATATGATATCACCGGTGTTGAGCGAGCAAATCCTTGGCGAGAGGTTTTTAAAGATATTCCTATAGATGATTTACTTGGTCAGAATAAGATAACTAAAGATAGTAATGGCAATTTCGTTGATATAAATAATAATTTATATGAGTCCGATGATGAACTGAGTACTTTTGGAAAAGCGGAAGATAAAAGTCGTAGAAATGGAAAATATCAACAAATAAGAAATAATAAAAAACATAGAAATAATTATATTGAAATAAAGGGGCAAGATACTAGTGTTGGACCAGTTAAATCCAGTATACAAACTACTGTAAGCCATCCTACTAAACAACATCCCATAGAGCTTATAGGTATTATTGAGGGACAACAGAATATTGCCATTTTACGAAAAGGCACAGAGGAACAAATGGTTAGTATAGGAAGTGTCTGGAAAGAAATATTAGTATCTAAGATAACTGCAAGTGGTGTAGAAATTATTGAAGGAGGTTCATCACGGTGGCTAAGAATCGAATAAGTTTTATAGGTCTAACATTTATAGATAAGATTATAGTGACTGTTATATTGCAAATAAGCTTATGGATGGTCGTCATGCTTGTAACTCCCTTCATGGTATTTGCTAATGGTACTGATAGGATAACTACTAGTAGTTCTGAAAACATTGTAAATAGTGGTGAAGTAGCTAAAAATGAAAAAAATATTGAGAACAAACTCATAACGATTTCTGTACGCAATGCATCCTTAAAGGAGACCGTCTTAGGCATTTGTCGTAGTTATGGTATATCCGTTATTGGTGTAGAGTCGTTAAAAGGGAGTATTACGGCCACTGTAAAGGGAGAATCACCAGAAGCAATTATTAATGAGTTAGGTAAGTTATATCATTTTTCCGTATCGAAGGAGCATAATACCCTTCTTATTGATTCTGATGATGAAACACTTGAAAAAAGAGAGCTATATGTTATATCACCTGAACATTTGCCAGCTGAGTCTTTGAAAAATGTGGTAGGCACAGTGGTAAAAAACGATAAAATGGCAGTGCTTTCAGAACAAAACGAAGTAATTATGCATTTGACGAGTGGAGAAAAGCGACGTGTAGAAACCTTAGTACGTGCTATCGACAAGGAACCAAAACAAGTGCAATTAGAAGCTACCATCATTGCTATGGAACAATCCTATGCTAAGGAACAAGGATTTAGATGGTCTTGGCTTAGCTTGACAGGTCATGGAGAAGATAAAACACATTCCTATGGTGCCGTTACCTTTGGCAAAACCCCGACTGGAGAGGCCTATAAGTTCTTTGTAAAACCAGAGCTAAGTCTTATGGAAAGCTCAGGTAAAGCCGTTCTAATTGCAAAGCCATCTATTATGGCTATCAATGGTGAGACTGCACATATCTTGATAGGTGAAAGAATACCAGTTATAGAAGAATCGGAAGTGAATGGAGAACGAAAGCGTTCTACTCGTTATGAAGAGGTGGGCATTAAGTTGAATTATACTCCTATTATTACTGCTGATGATGGTGTAGATGCTAAAATACATGCAGAGGTGAGTACACCTATTATGGTATCTGAAATGAAAGCCTATAAAATAAGCACACGTCAAGCACATACAAGAGTACGATTACAACCAGGAGAAGTGCTGGTTATTGGTGGACTCATGGACAATCGAGATCAACATCAAATACAAAAGATACCTATTTTAGGAGATATCCCTTTGTTAGGAAAATTATTCCGTCATAGTCGAAAAACAAAAGATTCTATAGAAATGTTAATGTTAGTGAGGGCAACTGTGGTATAATGAAGAGTAAATGATTAGGAGGTTGTGAATGGAACGCATTCGAATGATAGGCCTTGGAAAATCGTTTGGAGTGCGCCAAGTATTTTCCAATGTGTCCTTTGAGTTAAAAGAAGGGGATCGACTCGCTTTGGTAGGCCCTAATGGGGCTGGGAAATCTACTTTGTTAAAGTGCATATTAGGCTATGAAGAGCTGGATGAAGGTAATGTAGTCAAGTCGCCTGTTGCTAGTATTGGCTATTTACAACAAGATGTAAATCTGGGAGATGATAGCCTTGCTACGGAAATAGAAAAGGCTTGGGCCGATGTTCATGCATTGGAAAAACAATTAAAAGAGCTCACTAGTCGTTTGGAAACTGAAGAGGCTAGCGAATCGGATTTACAACGCTTAGATTATTTACAGAATCGTCTAGAATGGTTAGGTGGGTATGACTATGAGCAAAAGACAAAGCGCATAGTCTATGGTCTTGGTTTTACTGACGATGACTTAGATAAGCCGGCTAATGCATTTTCAGGTGGTCAAAAAACACGTATTAACTTAGCTAAAGCATTAGTACGTAGTCCTGATTTTTTATTCTTAGACGAACCGACAAACCATTTAGATATGGATATGCTTGAGTGGTTAGAGGGTTATTTATCTGCCTATCAGGGTGGAATTCTCATTGTAAGTCATGACCGGTATTTTTTAGACCGTATTGTCACAGGTGTTGTAGAGTTAGATAATCACAAAGCCACAACCTATCGCGGTAACTATAGTCGGTATATTCAACAACGGGATGAACGCTTAAAGGCAGATATGGTGGCCTATGAAAAGCAACAGGAGTACATTAAGAAAACAGAGGCTTATATAGATAAATACCGTGCTGGTATCAAGTCTAAAATGGCTCGTGGCCGTCAGTCTCAACTCAATCGATTAGAACGTCTAGAGGCACCTGTTACTTCACATCATTTACAATTTTCTTTTCCTCCCGCAGCGATGAGTGCTGACAAAGTTTTAGTCTTGGATCATTTATCTGTCGGATATGGTGAAAGTCGTATTATTAATGATATCTCTCTTGTTGTTCGACGTGGTGAATCCGTAGCACTTATCGGGCCTAATGGAGCTGGTAAGTCTACACTGGTGAAAACTATTGTAGGAGAATTATTCCCTGAAAATGGTCATGTAGATATTGGCAATCGCGTACAAGTCGGTTACTTCTCACAAGAGCACGAAGAGCTGCACGATTCTTGGCAGGTAGTAGAAGAGATTATGAATTACTTTAACTACAGTGAGGATAAGGCGCGTAATGTGCTTGGGTCGTTCTTATTTAAAGGGGATGATGTATTTAAGTTAGTAGGTGAATTATCGGGTGGTGAGCGAGCTCGGTTAGCTTTACTTAAGTTATTTCTTCAAGGCGATAATTTCCTAATTTTAGATGAACCGACAAACCATTTAGATATTCCTACACGAGAAATTGTAGAGAGAGCATTACAACAGTTTGAAGGGACTTGCTTTATTATTTCTCATGATAGATACTTCTTAGATCAAGTTTCTACAAAAACAGTAATTCTAGATGAAGGTAAAATTACAGAGTACCTCGGTAATTATTCATACTATAAGGAAAAACTGAAAGAGCAAGAAGACTTATTAGCATTAGCTAATGAGAAAAACTTTGAGAGCAGTAAGAGTGATAGTAAAGCTACTCCTACTAATGAGTCAATGCTTTCAGCATCAGAAGCTACAGAGGAAAATCAGAAGAAGCCAAATGCTTATATGGTAGAAAAACAATTAGCTGAGGTAGAAGCTGAAATTGCTCGTTTAGAGGCGACGATGAAGATGTATGAAGTGCAATTAGCGAATCCTGTAGTTCAGCAAGATTTAGATGAAATGTCTAAAATTTCCATACAAATTGAAGAGACTCAAACTGAGTTGGATTCATTATATGAGAAGTGGGAACGGCTATGTGAATAGCTTTTTAATGTATATATTATTAAGGAATTAAAATCATTTTCTTTTAATTGACAAAAGATTGAAATTTCTCATAATATAGGTATAGAATCAAAGTTTTATGTTTTAAAGGAAGGGTGTAACATGAATAAATCCATGTTAAAAAAAGCAGCCATTTTTGGCCTTGCTGGTGTAATGGCAGTTGCTGCTGGTTGTGGCAGTAATAAAGATGCAGGTAATGCAAATAGCAATGAAGCTAAAATCGCATTGTTGACAACAACAACTGGTGGTGCAGCAGCATATGGTGAGTCCATTAAAGCTGGTGCAGAATTGGCAGTAAGCGAAATTAACGCTGATGCAAATGCTGTAAAAATTAACTTATTAGTAGAAGATACTAAAGGTGATAAAAACGAAGCAATTAATGCAATGAATAAAGTAATTTCTAAGGATAAAGTTGTAGCTGTTATCGGACCAATGTTATCTGGTGAAATGATGGCAGCTGGTCCTGTAGCAAACAAAAGTAAAATCGTAGCTCTTGGTACATC
Source organism: Veillonella sp. S13054-11 (assembly GCF_002959795.1). NCBI lineage: Bacteria > Bacillati > Bacillota > Negativicutes > Veillonellales > Veillonellaceae > Veillonella > Veillonella sp. S13054-11. The sequence continues at coordinate 352,658 of NZ_PPCY01000001.1, read as the reverse complement.
TACAACTGCTGAAGGTATTACAGATATCGGCGATTACATTTTCCGTAATGCAGTACCTGAATCCTTGGCAGTAGATACTGCAATTAAAGAAGCACATAAAACTTTAGGCTTCAAAACTGCAGCTATTATGTACTCCAACAACAATGACCAAATGGTATCTGTAAATAATACAGCTCGTAAAGCATTGGAATCTGAAGGAGTACAAATCGTTGATACTGAAACATTTGCAGATAAAGATACTGATTTCTCTGCACAATTAACTAAGATTCAACAAGCAAAACCTGATGTTATCGTAGTTGCTTCTCTTTACCAAGAAGGCGCATTGATCATGAAAAAAATGCGTGAAATGGGTATGAATCAACCTGTAGTTGGTTCCAATGGCTTTAACAGCCCTGAATTCATTAAAATTGCAGGTGCTGCAGCTGATGGCGTTATTGTAGGTACACCTTGGTTCCCTAACAAAGACGATCAAAAGGTAAAAGATTTCCGTAAAGCTTACAAAGATAAATACGGTAAAGAACCAGACCAATTCGCAGCTCAAGCTTATGATGCGGTATACCTCTATGAAGCAGCTTTGAAAAAAGCAGGTTCCACTACAGATCGTGAAAAATTCCGTGATGCTTTGAAAAATATTGCTGACTTTGTTGGTGTAACTGGTCAATTCAAGTTCAACGAAAAACGCGACCCTTCCATGGAAGTTCAAGTTTTACAAATTAAAAACGGTCAATTTGACGCATTAAAAAAATAAAAGTTGAGGTAGTATAGTGTTTTTACAACAATTAGTTAACGGATTAACCCTCGGTAGCTTATATGCTGTACTCGCTATTGGCTTAACACTTGTGTTTGGCGTTTTAAATATCATCAACATGGCACACGGAGGCATCTTTATGATAGGTGCCTTCGTTGGTCTTTTTATGGTAACTGTTTTTGACGTTAACATTTTTGTAGCCCTTATCGTAGCTATGGCTGTGGGTGCTATCCTTGGTTATCTTTTAGAATTTGTGGCACTTCGTCCACTTCGTAAGAAAAAGGTGTCTCACTTGGCACCACTTATTAGTACCATTGGTGTTTCTATTTTCCTTGAAAGTTTGGCATTATTGCTTTGGGGCCCTCAAACTAGATCGTTCCCACCAGACTATATTGGTGGCCTAATCGACTTTGGAGCTTTCAAAATTTCCATGGTACAAATTATTGGCTTAGGCGTTTCTGTTGTGCTAATGCTCATTCTTAATATAGTTATTAAGAAAACTAAAATTGGTAAGGCCATTCGCGCTGTATCCATGAGTACAGAAACGGCAGCTCTTTTGGGTATTAATCCAACAATGATTATATCTGTTACTGTTATGATTGCATCTGCCTTAGGTGCTGCTGCAGGCGTATTAGTAGGTTTGTCCTTTAATGCTATTGAGCCTACAATGGGCGTTATTATCGGCTTTAAAGGCCTCGCAGTACTTATCTTAGGTGGTCTTGGTAATATTACAGGCGCCATGGTTGGCGGCTTCATTTTAGGCGTAGCAGAAATCTTCTCTGTTGCATATGGCGCATCTACATTCCGTGATGCTGTGGCCTTTGGTCTCATCATCCTATTATTATTCTGGCGCCCACAAGGCTTGTTTGGATCTAAAGATAAAGGGGGGAGACCATAATGGATTTATTGAACCCGTATTATCTACAGATCGTGATGTTTTTCATCATCAATGCTATCATGGGTATTTCAATTTATTTCACACTGGCAAGTGGACAGCTTTCTTTAGGGGCTGCTGGCTTTATGAGTGTTGGTGCATACGTAGGCGCTATTCTTTCTTTGAAAGCTGATTTGCCTATCGTTGTAGGCATTATTATTGGTGGCTTAGTTGCTAGTCTTGTGGCTGTTATTATCGGTTTGCCAACAACACGTCTTAAAGGTTTGTATCTTGCCATTGCTACACTTGGATTTGGCGAAGTTGTGCGTGTTATTTTCTTGAATTTGGATATTACAAATGGTGCATTAGGCCTTTCTGGTATTCCATCCATTCCTCAAGAATTGACAAATTATGCCTATGAATTTGATCTCGATGGTTTAATGGGCATTGATGCTGTTGCATGGGGCAATCTAATGGCTATCATTATTTTGTTAGCTATTTTAGTATTGATTATTGCCTTTTGTGTACGAATCAATAATAGTCGTGTGGGCCGTGCCTTTGCAGCGATTAAGGCTGATGATCATGCAGCAGAATTGATGGGGATTAACGTTGTATACTATAAGATGATGGCCTTTATCATTGGTGCTTTCATCGCTGGTATTGGCGGTGGTTTGTATGCTCATATTACAAACTTTATAAATCCTACAGACTTTAGCTACCATAAGGTTGTTCAAATCTTATTATTCCCTGTATTTGGTGGTTCTAATGTAGTATGGGGCTCCGTATTAGGTTCCTTTATTCTTACATTATTGCCAGAAGTATTACGCTTCTTATCCGATTATCGGGACATCATCTACGGTGCATTACTCGTTATTTTGATGGCAGTTCGCCCAGATGGTATTTTAACAGAATCTATGGTAGACAAAATTAGTCGTAAATTAGGTTTTAAAAAAGCTCCATATATTCCTGAATCACAAGTGTTGACAGAACGTTTTGAAGCATATAAACGCAAACAACAAGAAGAAAAACAAGGATAGGAGGGAACTGAATGCTATTAGAATTAAATGACGTAAGTAAAAGCTTTGGTGGCGTTGCAGCCCTCACAGGAGTATCTTTTGGCGTTAAACAAGGTGAAGTATTTGGTGTTATTGGTCCAAATGGTGCTGGTAAGACGACACTGTTCAACTTGATTACAGGTGTATTCCCAGTAAGTTCAGGCGAAATTGTTTTTGATGGTATGTCTGCTGTAGGGATTAAGCCTCATAGAACTGTTGAAATGGGCATTGCTCGCACATTCCAAAATATTCGTCTCTTTGGCAATATGACAGCTCTTGAAACTGTTTTAACTGGTATGCATTGTCGCACCGGCTCTGGATTCCTATCTAGCTTTTTGAAAACAAAACGTCAACGTATTGAAGAAGAACGTTGCCGTGGTATTGCCTATGAGTTTTTAAAGCTTGTAGGGCTTGAAGATGATGCGGAAGAGGTTGCCACATCATTACCGTATGGTAAGCAACGTCGTCTTGAAATTGCTCGTGCCTTAGCTACACATCCGCAGTTAATCTTGCTTGATGAACCGGCAGCAGGTATGAATGATAGTGAAACTGAAGTTCTGCGTCAATTGATTGGCAAGATTCGTGACCTAGGTATTACTGTTGTGGTTATTGAACATGCCATGGAATTAATGATGAATATCTGCGATCGTTTGGTAGTACTTAACTTTGGCAAGAAAATTGCCGAAGGTACACCTCAAGAAATTCAAAATAATGAAGCTGTAATTGAAGCATACTTAGGAAAAGAAGAGGTGTAATATGTTAAAACTAGAAAATATTGTGGCTGGTTATGGACATATTACAGCCTTAAAAGATATAAGCCTAGAGGTTCCACAAGGTTCGATTGTATCTCTTATTGGTGCTAATGGTGCCGGTAAGACTACTACGATGAAGACTATTATGGGACTTGTAAAACCCACATCTGGTCGAGTGATTTTTGAAGGTCAAGATATTACAGGTCGTCAAACTCATCAAGTTGTACAAAATGGTATCTCATTAGTTCCTGAAGGACGTCAAATACTACAAGATATGAGTGTTTATGAGAATCTTGAAATGGGTGCTTATACACGTAAAGATAAAGAAATCGAAGCAGATATTAAAAAGGTATTTAAACGATTCCCTATTCTTGACGAACGAAGCTATCAATTGGGTGGTACTTTATCTGGTGGTCAACAGCAAATGTTAGCTATTGGTCGTGCACTTATGGCTCGTCCAAAGTTGTTATTACTAGATGAACCATCTATGGGCCTTGCGCCTTTAGTAGTAAATGAGATCTTTGAAACCATTAAAGAAATTAGTGCCGATGGAACAACAGTTCTTTTAGTAGAACAAAATGTACGTCAAGCATTGAAGATTGCTGATTATGCGTATGTTTTGGAGACTGGTAAAATGGTATTATCTGGATCTGCTGATGAAGTTCGCCATAATCCTCGTGTTATGGAAGCTTATTTAGGCGGTCGTGTTGAATAAGTAATTATATAAAGCGATCATTAGTGTCAGAAACTTTGAATAAGGTGTATATACTAGATTTCTAGTATATACACCTTATTTTTTATCACTAATTCTGATATAAATAGGAGCACTATGTGAGCTGATAATGAAGTGAGTTTATAAAATTTTTATTATTTTTAAGAAAATCAATAATAAATCTAGTGAATTAGGAATGAAAAAAGCAAATAATTATTAATGAACATATATTGAAAATACTGTATTTTTAAGGAATCGTTGTTGAAGATTTTATGAAGTTCGCCTAGAAGATACTAGATTTGTAGAAGTATATTTAAAAAAATGATAAAATAGCATGACTGATTTTTTAGATATAAGATACATCAATAATTAAGTGATGAATTAAATAAGTTGAATAAAAAAGAGGTAAGTATGAAGAAGAAACAGTATATGATGATGGCTACATTCTTATGTACTACAACAATGGCTATGGCTGCACCAGTTAATATAAATACTAATCAGCCTTATAATGCTAAGAATGTACAAATGGAAGGCCATGCACCATTGGAAAATAGTGCATCTGTAATTAGCTCTGATAAAGAATATCGTCTGCGTCAAGGCGATGAACTGAATATTCAAGTGGTTCAGCAGGCAGAGCTTGGTACACGTAATGGTAATGACATTGTGTATACCGTCAGACCAGATGGATATGTATCGTTTCCTATGGTTGGTGCTGTAAAAGCAGATGGCTTAACTGTAGATGAATTTACAGCTGAATTACAGCAAGGTTTGTCTCGTTATATCATTAATCCTGATATCACAGTAAATGTATCGAAATTGGGCGGTGTTCGCGTATATGTATTTGGTGAAATTAATAAGCCTGGCGCCTATACGTTGACTAAATCTAGTACAGTTATTGATGCGATTGGGGCTGCAGGTAGTTTTAACTGGGATACAGCAAAGAAGAAAATTTACTTGATTCATCAAGATAATCCAGAGAAACCGATTCCTATCAATTTGAATCGTATTTTACAAACTGGAGATATGTCTGAAAACTACATCATGCGTGAAGGTGATATTCTTTACTTAACTAAGAATAGTCGTATCAACTTTGCTCGTGATATTGCTCCAATCTTAACAGGGGCTTATATGGTATCACGAATAGGTAAGGATTAAAGATAAGGCGATATCTATCATATAAGGGGGCGTTTTTTTGCGTTCATATTTATTACCATCCATATTGTTTATTACCGATATTGTGACAATTGTAATCGTTGCTTTTATCAGTCTTTTTATTCGATTTGATGGACACATAGAACCTCAATATATTAATCAAATGGTGGATGCACTTCCGTTATTACTTATTTCGTATATGTTGATGTTCTTGATAATGCATTTATATACACGTATTTGGCGCTATGCAGGGATGCGAGAGGTATTAGCAGTATTTGTAGCGACTACAATTGGTACGGCTTTATTCTATTCCTCTATGTTTGTATTTGGTAAGTCATTACCACGTTCTGTCTATTTTATTACATGGTTCCTCACTACAGGTGCTGTAGGTATGGGACGTATGTTGCTTCATTATGTGGCACTTCACTATAGCAGTGGGGATGATGGTGAAAGTGGCCAAGTGAATACATTGATCATAGGCGCCGGTGATGCAGGTGCAACTATAGCTCGTGAAATTGAACGATATCATAAGCGTTCTCGTCGAGTGATTGGTTATGTTGATGATGACATGTTTAAACATAATCGTCTTATGAATGGTTTTAGAATTCTCGGTAATCGTGAAGATATTCCAGCATTAGTTGCTAAATATAAGGTAGAAGAAATTATTATTGCCATGCCTTCCGTGAAGCGAGATATTATTCAAGAAATCATGGAAATCTGTTCTCCCTTAAAATGTAAAATCAATATTTTACCGGGGATGTATCAATTACTTGATGATGAAGTTCTTGTATCTCATTTACATCCTGTTTCAATCGAGGACTTGTTGGAGCGTGATGAGATTCAGCTCGACACGTCCAAGGTTGAAACATATCTTAAGGATAAAGTGGTTTTAGTTACTGGTGCAGGGGGCTCTATTGGTTCTGAAATTTGTCGTCAAGTTTTACGTGTAAAGCCTAAAAAGCTATTGCTTCTAGGTCATGGTGAAAATAGTATTTATCTTATTCATCAAGAATTGCGCAATATTGCGCCCCAAGATACCTTAGTTCCAATCATTGCAGATATTCGCGATAAGAATCAATTAGAACAAATTTTCAAAAACTATAATCCTGATGTAGTATTTCATGCGGCAGCTCACAAACATGTGCCTCTTATGGAAATCCAGCCAATTGCTGCGGTATTAAATAATATTTATGGTACTCGTAATGTTGCGGATGTAGCCGGAGCTCATGGGGTAGATCGATTTGTTATGATTTCCACGGATAAAGCGGTGAATCCAACTAGCGTTATGGGCGCTACAAAACGGGTTGCTGAAAAAGTTGTACTTGGTATGAATCACACATATGATACTAAGTTTATAACAGTTCGTTTTGGTAATGTACTTGGTAGCCGTGGTTCGGTTATTCCTTTATTTCGTAAACAAATTGAAGCAGGTGGTCCTGTAACCGTTACAGATCCAGAAATGACACGTTATTTCATGACTATTCCTGAAGCCAGTCAATTAGTACTTCAAGCTGGTGCCATGGGGAATGGAGGAGAAGTGTTCCTTTTGGATATGGGTGAACCGGTTAAAATTGTCGATTTGGCTAAGAATATGATTCGCCTTTCTGGCTTTGAGCCTAATAAGGATATTCGTATTGAATTTACTGGCTTACGTCCAGGTGAAAAGTTATATGAAGAACTATTAACTGCCGGAGAAGGTACGAATACTACTACGCATAAGAAAATTTTTGAAGCAGCTCTAGAAGATGTTGATCAAGAATGGCTGAGTCGTGAAATAGAGCGCTTTGATACATGTAAAACCGATATAGATGTGATTAATGTATTGCAGGATATCATTCCTACATACGATCCAAATCATAATGTATAGGTCGTGGATGATACATTTATTACCCGATATATGTATAAGACTATTTTAATTTTGATACATTGTGCCTTTATTGAGAGGGTTAGGTACAGTTAATATTCTAAGTGGGAGAGACCCTGTTGTTTGTATACTTTTACAGAAAGGGGTATATGGGTGGAACAAATTATTGATTTAAAAGAGGTGGGCAGAGTCCTCATTAAAAAGCGCAGTAAAATTATTAATATTACGGTAGCATGTATGGTTTTAGGTGGTGCGTATGCCTTTCTTGCACCATCTACATATCAATCTACATCGATGTTGCGCATTAAACAAGCTCAAGGTTTGAGCAATTCTGTATTATCTAGTGCTAATGCCTATTCTGATTCTATGTCTCGTCAATTGATGAACACAGATGCAGAAATTTTAAAAAGTCGTAATGTAGTAGAGCCAGTAATTACTGCTATAGAAGATCCTGAAGGTACCGGTAATGCGCCAACATATGAAGATTTTGTTAAAACTCGCATTGAAACTAAACCGTATAAAGAAACCGAGTTATTACAAGTAAGCGTAACTGGTAAGAGCCCTGAGCAAGCACAAGAAGCTAATCAATTACTTATTGATACCTTCTTGAAACGTCTTGCCGAAATTTCTCATGTTGAACAACGAACTACTCGTGAATTCTTACAAAAACGCGTTGTTACTGCGAAATCTGAATTAGAGCAAGCAGAAAATAAATTGCAACAATTCCAAGTAGATAATAAGGTGTACTCTACAGCTGATCAGATGAAAGGCTTAACTGATAAGATTACTTTAATTGATCGTGAGAAGGCTCAAAATCAACTCGATTTAGAAACGGCACAAGCTGCACTTGGTAGTATCAATGAGCAATTAGGTTCTGCAGGTAAAAGCATCGCTGATAGTGCTACGGTTCAAGCCTATAAGGGTCAGTTAGCAGATTTAGAATCTCGTAAAGCTTCTTATATTGGTAAATATACTGATGAACATCCTGCGATGAAAGAAATTAATCAACAAATTGAAGAAGCTAAAAGTGGTCTAAATGCTGAAATCAACTCCATTGCATCTCAACAAGCACCTTCAAGCAACTCTGCACAACAAGGCTTGCTAGCGGATAAGTTTAAAAATGAAGCCGCTTTAGCTGTAGCTCAAGGTAAACAATCTACATTAGCTGAGCTAGATAAAGCAAACGAAGAAGCTATAAAGGGATTACCTGAAAAAGAACGCGGTTATATTCAAGCAAAACGTGATGTAGATGTGGCACAAGATATCTATCAAATGTTATCTACTCGCTTAGAAGAAGCGAAGGTAGCAGAGGTTATGGTACCGAATGAAGTTCAAATCGTTGATCCTCCTACATTGCCAGAAAAGGCGATTGCACCACGTAAGATTCTTATTTTATTAGGCTCTGCCATTTTAGGCTTCATCTTTGGTTGCCTCTATACATTGGGCCAATTCTTCGGTAATCGCAAAGTTCAATCTGTACAAGAAATTAATGATATTCTTGGCATTCAAAACTTGGGCGTAATTCCAAATCATAACGAAAAAGAATACGAGGAGCCTAGTAATCGTATCATAGCATTGTTGCGCAAAATGAGAGGTTAATATGATTAGACTAATTTCTAATGAACGTGGTGATACGCCACTTGTGGAAGCATACCGTATATTGCGTAGCAATCTTCAATATGTATGTAACCAACATAAATGTAAACTTATTTGCATTACTGCAGCTACTAGTGGTGAAGGAACTTCTGAAGTGGCAGCTAATACAGCATTAGCTTTATCTAAAAATAATAATAAAGTTCTTCTAGTAGATGGCAATCTACGCAATCCAGCACAACATATAGCCTTTAATGTACAAAATAAAGGTCTTACAAATGCGGTAATGATGGATGAAGATTTGACGATTCATCGTAATGTAGTGCCTCATTTGGATGTGCTTACGGCTGGTGAAGTTGTTGAATATCCATCTGACATTGTAGACTCCAGCAAATTACCTACGATTCTTGAGTATGTACGTGATGAATATGATGTGATTATCATCGATACACCACCAGTATTGTCTGTTACAGATGCCGTTGTATTGGCTGAAAAATCAGATGGTGTAATACTAGTTGTTAAAAATGAAGTAGCTAGTCCAAAAGATTTGATTGAAGCTAAGAAACGCCTTTCACAAGTGGGCATTCCTCTTTTAGGATCTATCGTAATTGATGCTTAATATAACTGTTTTAATCAGTATTCTATGTGATAAATCAAGCGTATCAATATGGTACAGAAAGTATTGAGGTGATTTATATGAGAATTAATTTTTCTCCTCCAGATATTACAGAGTTAGAAATTAATGAAGTCGTTGAAGCCTTAAAAAGTGGGTGGATTACGACAGGTCCTCGTACTAAAGAATTAGAAAAAAAGATTGCTCATCAGTTAGGTACACCTAAATCCGTTTGTTTAAACTCTGCTACGGCAGCGCTTGAAATGTCCCTTCGCGTATTGGGGATTGGACCTGGAGACGAAGTCATAACTAGTGCCTATTCCTATACAGCTAGTGCAAGTCCTGTTGTTCATGTGGGCGCCACATTAGTGCTTGTTGATACACAGAAAGATGCTTATGAAATGGATTACGATGCAGTCGCTCGCGCTATTACACCAAAAACAAAAGCAATCATTCCCGTTGATGTTGCAGGTGTACCTTGCGATTATGATCGACTACGCTCCATTGTGGATGAAAAGAAATCTCTCTTTACACCTGCTAATGATATTCAAAAAGCATTAGGTCATATTCCTATTGTGGCTGATTGTGCTCATTCCTTTGGGGCCTCATATAAAGGAGTACAAACAGGTAATGTTGCAGACTTTAGTAGCTTTTCCTTCCATGCAGTAAAAAATTTTACTACTGCTGAAGGCGGCTGTGCTACATGGCGTCATATAGATGGTATTGATGATGAAATTATTTACAAGCAATTCCAATTGCTATCTTTGCATGGTCAAGATAAGGATGCTCTTGCAAAAACAAAAGCAGGTGCTTGGGAATATGATATTAAAGGTACCTATTATAAATGTAATATGACGGATATCATGGCGGCTATTGGGCTAGCTCAATTTGAAAGATACCCAAAACTTTTGGCACGTCGTAAAGAAATTATTGAAGCTTATGATACAGCATTTAAGGATTTACCTGTTACATTGTTGAACCATTATACAGATGAGCATGAAAGTAGTGGTCACTTGTATTTAGTCCGTTTAGACGGCCGTGATACGCAATACCGCAACAAGGTTATTGAAGCTATGGCTGAGGCTGGCATTGCGACGAATGTCCATTATAAGCCAATTCCAATGCATACGGCTTACAAAAACTTAGGCTTTACAATCGATGATTATCCAAATGCTTATGACCAATTTAAAAATGAAATTACATTGCCACTTCATACGCTCCTTACAGATGAAGAAGTGCAATATATCATTGAGCAGTTTAAAAGGATTATTACCGAATGCTAGTAAAGAACTTTCATGATCTACCAAAAGAGCTTCAGTGTGAAGCGGTTCGTCCCTATTTTGAAATATTAAATCAAAGGCGTATAAGCCTTCTTTGTAAAAGCATTTTTGACCGCGTAATGGCAGCGGGAATGCTTATTACATTAAGCCCTATATTCTTGGTACTAGCCATCATGATTAAACGAGATAGTGAGGGAGAGGTTTTTTTCCGTCAAACTCGAGTGACACAGTACGGTCGTACCTTTGGCATCTATAAGTTCCGTACTATGGTAAAGAATGCGGAATCTTTAGGTGCACAAGTGACATCACAAAATGATATGCGTGTTACGAAGGTAGGCAATATGCTTCGCAACTGTCGTCTCGATGAATTGCCTCAGCTTATTAATATCCTTTTAGGAGATATGAGCTTTGTCGGTACAAGACCTGAGGTTCCACGTTATGTGGCTGCTTATACAGATGAAATGAAAGCTACCTTATTATTACCTGCTGGTGTTACCAGTGTTGCTAGTATTACTTATAAAGATGAAGATCAACTTTTACAAAATGCTCAGAATGTTGATGAAGTCTATATAAATGAGGTTTTACCGGGCAAGATGGCTTGGAATTTAAGGAGTATTAAGGAGTTTTCTTTTTTACAAGATATAAAAACGATGATTGATACAGTATTAGCTGTATTACGTTGAAAGAGGTCCCCATGAGTACATCTATGACAAAGGAAATACAAGAAAAAGAGCTGAATATGTTACTGTACTTTAAAGAGTTCTGTGATACACATAATTTGCGCTTTTATCTTTGCGGCGGTGGTCTCATTGGGGCTATACGTCATAACGGCTTTATCCCTTGGGATGATGATTTAGATCTTTTCATGCCTCGTCCAGACTATGAAAAGTTAGCTGAATTATGGCCAAAATATGCTGATACTGAACGATTTACGTATTGTCGTACCGATCGCAATCACATCTATCATGATGCAGGAGCTTCTATTAGAGACAATAATACGACTTTTATCAATCGTCATAGTATGCTTGAAGATGTTTGTCATGGTTTGGCACTTGAAATTATGCCTATTGATGGCTGTGCACCCGGCAAAATTAGTCGTGCATTGCAGTTGGTGTGGGCCATGACGTTTGCACTCTTTAATGCACAGCGTTTACCAGATAACAAAGGGCCTACATATCGTGCTTTAGCTGGGTATATTTATAAAATCTTTTCCAGCCAGTCTATACGCTATCATATTTGGCGATTTGCAGAAAAGAGAATGACTCAATACGACTTTGATACCAGTGATGAATGTACGGAGTTAATCGGCAGCTTAAAAGGTATGAAGCTACGTCATCCTAGAGAGGACTTTGCTTCTGTTGTATATAAAGACTTTGAAGGTCATCAAATACCTGTTATGAAAGGGTATGAGAGATATTTGCGTCTTATTTGGGGCGACTATATGCAATTACCACCTATAGAACAACGTGTGGCAAAACATGATGCAGTATTTGCTGATCTAAATACACCTTACAAGGAGTATAAAGGCATATATTATGCCAAAAAAGAAGCTCAACCATAAGGAGGACCTATGAAACGAATAGCAGTAATCTTTGCGGGTGGCGTAGGTGCTCGTATGAAAAATAGCAAGACGCCAAAACAATTTTTAGAATGGAACGGTAGACCAATTTTGATTCAAACCTTAGATGTGTTTGAACAAACGGAGACAATTGATGGGATTGTTCTTGCCTGCAAAGCAGAATGGATTGATCATACAAAACAGCTCATCAAAAAGGTGGGGCTACAAAAGGTATTATCCATTGTGCCTGGTGGTGAAAGCGCTCTAGAATCCCAATATAATGGACTCGTAGAGGCTAAGCGTTTATTTCCTGATGATGCGGTGACTGTATTGATTCATGATGGGGTTCGTCCACTTGTAGATAATTCTACTATAGAGAGAAACATAGAATCTGTTGAATCAAAGGGGTCTGCCATTACTGTTACTCCAGCTATAGAAACGGTTATGGTTACCCAAAATGGTTCTATTAAGCATATTTTAAATCGTAATGAATGTCTCATGGCTAAAGCTCCTCAGAGTTTTAGATTAGATGATATTATATCAGTTCATAATCGTGCAAAAGATGAGGGCATTCATGACTTTATTGATTCCGCATCGATGATGATGCACTATGGATATACTCTATATCCTGTATTAGGGGAAACTGAAAATATAAAGATTACAACTCCATCTGATTATTATATGTTCACAGGGATTATTAAAAATCGTGAGCTAGGAGGATTAAAAGATGAGTAATTCCGTTATTCAACGTGAGTTAACGGCTTTAGTACATGAAAAAAATTACTTTCATTTCCTCCGTCATCAACGCATTCTTATAACAGGTGCAACGGGGCTTATTGGATCGATGTTTATAAAATTACTTATACTTGCCAATGAGACTCATGACCTGGATTTAAAAGTGATTGGTCATGTGCGAAGCCATGAAAAGGCAAAAACCATTCTCGGTGAGTATTTAGACAATAAGTCGTTAACCCTAGTAGATGGCTCATTAGAATCTATTGATGTGCCATGTGATTATATTTTGCATGGAGCCGCACCAACACAATCTAAGTTTTTTGTAGAACATCCAGTAGAAACTATCCGTACCTCTATTTATGGTACGGAGGCCATGCTCGAGTTAGGCCGTCGAAAAAAGGTAAAAAAAGTAGTTTATTTATCTAGTATGGAACAATATGGTGTACCTTATGAGTCTGGTCAAGTTATGACTGAAGACCGATTAGGGTATCTTGATCATCTAAATATTCGTAGTTCATATTCTGAAAGTAAGAGACTATGTGAATGTTATTGCAAGTCCTATGCTGTGGAATATGGCGTGCCTGCTGTAATAGCTAGACTAGCTCAAACCTTTGGACCTGGTGTTCCGGTATCAGATAACCGTGTATTCATGCAGTTTACCAAGAGTGCTCTTAAACATGAAAATATTGTTCTTCACACAAAAGGCGATTCTATGTCGAACTATTGCTACATTACCGATGTATTAACTGGTATTTTAGCCCTTATGAAGGCGGGCGAAGCTGGCGAGGCCTATAATATATGTCATGATGAAGAGACTCGTTCTATTGCAAGCATTGCTCAATTAGTGGCAACTCATGTGAGCAATAATAAGAGTAAAGTTGTTTTTGATATTCCAGAAGATGTACAAGGGTTCGGCTATGCACCGACAGTACACATGTTCTTAAGTTCTAAGAAGTTAAAGTCTTTAGGTTGGAAACCTAAGGTATCAATGGCACAAGCCTATGTAAGACTGGCAGAATATATCCAAGAGGAAGGCTTATGAAAAAGGAAATAATAATTGTCACCATCTCCCTTGGTAACGATGGGGCTGAACGAATCTTAACAGAGTTGGCTCGTCAGTGGGTACATGATGGTCATCATATTACAGTTATCCAAACAAGCCCTAATCGATATGGTAATGAATATGCGTTAGAGAAAGGTATTGAACAAATCGAAATTCATACTACAAGCTCTAATAAAGTCATTCGCTTTATGCAAGAAATAAAAGAACTAATCAAAATCTTAAAGACTAGGCCAAATGCGACATGCTTATCTTTTTTGTCTGCATCGAGTTTTATCTTAGCGATTAGCTCTTGGTTTATAAAAAATCGCATTGTTTTTTCTGAACGCAATAATCCACGCAAAGTTCCTATTGGTTGGCATCAACAAGCATTGCGCAACTTTGCCTTTAGATTTGCAGATACACTAGTATTCCAAACGGAAGATGCTCGTTCTTATTTCCCGAAATCTGTTCAAAATCGCGGTGTTATTATCCCCAATCCTATTAATGGCAAATTGCCACCACCAATAGAGGGGGAACGAGAAAAGACAATTGTTACAGCTTGTCGTTTGCATCCGCAAAAGAATTTGCCTATGATGATTAATGCCTTCAGTATGTTGGCAGACGAGTTTCCAGCGTATAAACTCGTTATTTATGGACAAGGTGTATTAGAGGATGAACTACGAGCTCAAATTAAGTCTCTTAATTTAGAGAATCGCATTTTATTGCCTGGCTTTGCTAGTAATATTTTAGAAAAGGTAGCCCCTTGTTCTATGTTTGTATCATCCTCTGATTTTGAAGGTATTTCAAATTCCATGCTAGAAGCATTGGGTATGGGCTTACCTGTAGTAGTTACAGATTGTCCTGTAGGCGGTGCTCGCATGGTAATTAAAAGTGGAGAGAATGGCATTCTCGTACCTGTAGGTGATACGCAGGCTATGTATGAAGCTATGCGCAGTGTATTAAAGGATCCTGCACTAGCGGCTAAACTTTCACAGAATGCCATCAAAGTACGCGATGAATTTCCATTATGGAAAATCGCAAAACGTTGGTTAGAAGTTTTATGAGTTGTAAGGAGGAGAACCATTGAAGTTAAATATTACGGCTCTTGCTGATCGCATGATATGGTTCATAACTCTAATCTTTTTAGTGTTGTCGTTGACCATTTCCTTTGCCCTTGGCGAAGCGAACTATGGTGCGTATGTATTATTTGTATGCTTATTTGGCCTCATCATTTTTTATCTTATACGAGAACAGGGTGTTATAAAACTGCGGTTTAATTGGATGCATGCTTATATGTTAATTTTTATTGGTGCTTGTTATCTAAGTGCGATTAATGCCACAGATGTTTCCGTAGCTATGAGCCGAAGTTTTGATATGGTCAAGATATTCTTTATGCTCATCATTTTATACATGTGTTATCAAGATAAGAAATCGGTGGATACATTATTAAAGATTGGCATGTGGACAGGCTATATAGTTTGTTTCTATACTGTTTATTTCTACGGTTTAGATTATTTTATTACTGTTTTATCATCCTCAGCACGTATTGCTAATGATGCATTGAATGCGAATACGGTAGGGCTATTGGGTGCCAATGCTATTGTTATGACCTTGTATTATATGCTATACGATCGTCCTCGTTGGTGGCATATTATTGCATTACCAACACTTGGTATTTTAGCGGCTACAGGTAGTCGTAAGGCCTTAGTTTTTGTCGGTGTTGGTACAGTATTACTCTTTATTTTTAAAAGTTTTCGTAGTGCTAATGCGGTCAATTCTATTGTAAAAGTTATTGGTTCCTTATTAGGTCTTACCATTATAGGTATTGCGGTATTGCAATTGCCGATGTTCTCTGAAGTATTAGACCGAATGTCTAACATGGTAGAAGCCTTTACAGGCACAGGGGGGGACTCATCCACTATTATTCGGTTAGCTTTGGTAGATATTGGATGGGACTTATTTTATCAATCTCCCATAACTGGTGTAGGTATCAATAATCCATCTGTATATACTTTTTTCGTGTATGGCAAAGATAATTACTACTTGCATAACAATTATATTGAGTTATTAGCTGGCACGGGTGTCATTGGTTTACTAGCCTATTATTCAATGTATCTCTATGTGGCTTATAATTTAATTCGCTATCGTGATATCCATAGTAATGAATATATAATGGTACTCATTCTATTCCTTTCACAGATTGTTATGGATATGGGTATGGTTTCTTATGAAAGTAAGAGCACTTATTTTTATATGATGTTGTTTTATTTAGAAGTGCAACTGCTTCGGAAAGGACGAAAACATGAAGTTCAGAAAATTGTGTAATGTTGGCATGTCCTTTCTAACAAAACCTTACTATCGTACGAGGGTATTAATTAAATCGGGTTATTATGACTCTTTGTCTGATGAAGACTTTTTGAAGAAGGTATTTCCTAAGTATATGGGATACCCTTTAGATCTAGAAAATCCAAAAACTTTCAGCGAAAAGTTACAATGGCTTAAGGTTAATTTTAGAGACCCAATACAAACAGTGATGGTTGATAAACATGAAGCTAAACATTTTATTGCTCAACGTGTAGGAAATCAGTATATAATACCTACGATTTCCGTATGGAACTCTGTAGATGATATTGATCTTGATAGATTGCCTAATCAATTCGTTTTGAAATGTACACATGATAGTGGAGGCATCGTTATTTGTAAAGATAAATCAACACTTGATTGGGAAGCAGCAAAAGCTAAATTAAGAACATTCTTAAAACGGGATTATTCACGTATTGCTAGAGAGTGGCCTTATAAGAATGTTCCTCGACGTATTATCGGAGAGGAATATTTGTCGGAGTTAGGTAGCAATGACATATTAGATTATAAGATGTATTGCTTTCATGGTGAGCCAAAGTTAACAGTAGTATGTTCTAATCGTTTTTCTAAAACAGGAACGCGTATGAACTTCTATGATATCGATTGGAATCCTATGGGAATTCATTTTGGACATTATCCACCGTTACCTACAGAGTTTCCAAAGCCAGATACATATGGTGAAATGCAACAGGTTGCGATGGAGCTTAGCAAAGGGTGTCCATTTTTGCGTGTTGATTTTTATGAAATTAAAGGGCATATATTTATTGGAGAATTAACATTTTTTCCTGGTGCTGGATTTGAAAGATTTCGTCCTATGTCAAAGGATTATGAATTAGGAGAGTGGTTACATCTTGAGAATGTACATCGGGGCTGATTTAGTTCCTACGGATATTAATAAAACATTATTTGAAAACGGTAATGGAGAAGCTTTTGTAGGAAAAGAGCTTTATGAAATTTTGAAGCAATCGGATTTAAATGTTTTCAATTTAGAGGTTCCTCTTACTGATATAGAGACACCCATCGTAAAATTTGGTAATAATTTAATTGCGCCTACAAAAACAATTAATGGATATAAGGCATTAGAGCCGTTATTTTTAACACTGGCTAATAACCACTCCTTAGATCAAGGGGTGGAAGGGTTGACGACAACATTAAATTTGTTGAAGCAGCATAAGATTGCTCATGCTGGAGCTGGAGCTAATTTGAAAGAGGCTAAGAAGCCATTTATCTTTGAAAAAGATGATATACGTATTGGATTCTATCTTTGTACAGAGAACGAGTTTACTATGGCTACTTGTCATACAATGGGGGCTAATCCTTTTGATGTGCTAGAAAGCTTTGACGAAGTAAAAGTTTTAAAGGCACAATGCGACTACGTCATCGTTCTATATCACGGCGGCAAGGAATTCTATCGCTATCCATCTCCTATGCTACAGAGATATTGCCGTAAATTTGTCGATAGTGGAGCGAATCTCGTTATCTGTCAACATAATCATTGTGTAGGGTCTCGCGAAGATTACCAGGGGGGCACTATCATTTATGGACAGGGAAACTTTATTTTTAATTCCGACTTTTATGTAAATCATCAGGAATTTGTGAAAGATGCAATACTAGTTACTGTAGATGTAACTAAGGATGATTTTGTGGTGTCTGAATTGCCTATTCGTAGAACTGATAATGGTACACGATTAGCTACAGAAGTTGAAGCTACAGAAACATTAGAGGCTTATAGAAAACGTAGTGAAGAAATTAAAGACCCTCACTTTGTGACTCAAGCATATAAGGCCTTTGCTGATACACATGTAAAACGTTATTTGCGTGAGTTTTTAGGTAGATCATTTATTGTACGCGCTATTAATGCTTTATTGGGCCGAAAATTGGTAGAACTTATTTTGGGCAAAACGAGTTATTTAGCAATACAAAATTATTTGGAATGTGAAGCTCATCATGAACTATTCTTGAGAGGCATTAAGAATATCAATAAGAAATAATGGATACTAAAATCGTAGCTGCTGCTAAATGGTCTGTTATTACAGAGGTTTTGGCAAAGCTTATCACACCACTGACAAATATAATATTGGCTCATATGTTAGCACCGACTGCATTCGGCATATTGGCGACGATTATGATGGTTATATCTTTTGCGGAAATGCTTGCTGATGCGGGTTTTCAAAAATTTCTTGTTCAGCATGAGTTTGAAAGTACCCAAGATAAGCAAGAGGCCACAGATGTGGCCTTTATTGCCAACCTAGTGTTTTCTCTAGTTTTATGGGGCGCTATCATAATCGGTCGTGATGAATTGGCCGTATTAGTAGGTAATGATGGCTTAGGTATACCTTTAGCCGTGATGGGCGCTATGATTCCTTTATCTGCTTTTAGTAGTGTCCAAATGGCATTGTATCGAAGAGATTTTAATTTCAAGTTTCTTTTAAATATTAGGCTCATAACAATTCTTACACCTATATTGATATCTATACCAATGGCGCTTATGGGGTACGATTATTGGTCTTTAATTGCTGGTATGCTAGGGTCTCAGCTATTTACGGCGTTGGCATTATTAAAGAGTCGGAAGAATCAAATTCATCTGTTTTTTAGTAGTCGCGTCTTTATGAACATGTTTAACTATAGTGCATGGTCTTTAGCTGAAGCATTTTCTATATGGCTCACTGCTTGGGTGGATACATTCATTATTAGCCGTTTTTTAGATGCCTATTATTTGGGTATATATAAGATGCCAATGGCTATTGTTACGACTGTAATGGCTATGGCTACAGCATCTTTGGCTCCTGTATTATTCGCGGCTTTAAGTCGTGTGCAAAATAATCAACAGGCCTTTTCGAATACATTCTTTACATTCCAACGCTATATGGCTCTATTTTTGGTACCTCTAGGTGTAGGCTTATTTGTATTTCAAGACTTTGTTGTTCAGCTTTTACTAGGGCCACAATGGACGTTAGCGGGCATTGTATTAGGTTCCTGGGCATTGAGTTCGGCTATTATGACTGTAACAGCTAATTTGATTTCCGAAATATTTCGTGCAAAAGGGATGCCTAATCTATCATTTTGGACTCAAATATTACATCTAGTAGTTTTAATACCAGTTATTTATATTTGTATTCAATATGATTTCAGTACCTTTGTATATGCTCGATCGTTAGTAAGAATGGAAATGCTAGCAGCTTCTATGTTGCTACTGGCTTTATTTGTCAATATGAGTGCATTTCGCATAATATCTAATATCAGTGTATATCTCATTACAGCATCTATAGTTGGGTTAATTGCCTATAGTATTTTACATCTCTATGATGCAGTATGGTGGACCGTCGTCTGTATGCTTTTATGTGTTGTATTATATGTGGCTATTTTATACGTCATTCCATCTGAGCGCATAATTATTGCTTCTGGCTATAAAAAAGTCTTAAGTAAAGTAAAACGACATAATTAACAGAACTATGAAAGGAGTACATATGCTTTCAAAAAATGTAGATTTAAACAACACGGTAATCCTTGTAACGGGTGCCGCTGGATTTGTGGGGGCTAATCTAGTTATGTCCTTACTATCTGAAGCAGAAGGGACTCAAATTATTGGCATAGATTCTGTTAATGATTACTATGATGTAGCATTGAAAGAGTATCGATTGCAACAGATTGATGAACTTAGCAAAGATAATAAGAATATATGGATTTTTAAAAAAGGGAATATTGCAGATAAGTCCTTTGTTGATGAAATTTTTGCTATCTATAAACCACGAGTTGTAGTGAATCTAGCAGCTCAAGCAGGGGTTCGTTACTCTATTACTAACCCCGACGCCTATATCGAGTCTAATATTATTGGATTTTATAATATTCTAGAAGCTTGTCGTCATTCTTATGACGATGGTGAAAGAGGTGTAGAGCATTTAGTGTATGCATCATCTTCTTCTGTATATGGTGCAAATAAACAAATCCCATACTCTACAGATGATAAAGTAGATAATCCTGTATCTCTTTATGCAGCTACAAAAAAGTCAAATGAGTTATTGGCTTATTCGTATGCTAAATTATATAACATCCCTAGCACAGGGCTTCGTTTCTTCACTGTATACGGCCCTGCAGGTCGTCCAGATATGGCATACTTTGGTTTTACAAATACATTACGTAATGGTGGGACAATTAAAATTTTTAACTACGGCAATTGTAAGCGTGATTTCACCTATATCGATGATATCGTAGAAGGCGTTTCTAAGGTTATATCTACTGCACCAGAGCGTCGCAATGGTGCGGATGGCTTGCCGGTTCCACCGTACGCTATTTATAATATCGGCAATAGCAACCCAGAAAATTTACTTGATTTTGTGCGCATTCTTTCAGAGGAATTGGTTTCTGCTGGCGTATTGTCAGAAGATTATAATTTTGAGGAGCATAAAGAATTAGTACCCATGCAACCAGGGGATGTGCCTGTTACATATGCTGATACAAGTGCGTTAGAAGCAGATTTTGGCTTTAAACCTAATACAACCTTACGAGAAGGGTTAAAGCGTTTTGCCATATGGTATAAAGATTTCTATATGATGGAGGGCAAATAAATGAAAATTGCAATTGCTGGTACAGGCTATGTAGGCCTTTCCAATGGTGTGTTGTTAGCTCAACACAATGAAGTGGTGGCCCTCGATATCATCCCAGAAAAAGTAGATATGTTAAATCGCAAAGAGACACCTATTGTAGATGCTGAATTGCAAGAGTATTTAGCTACTAAGGAGTTAAACTTCAAAGCTACACTTGACCCAGTAGAAGCTTTTAACAGTGCAGATTATGTTATCATTTCGACACCTACAAATTATGATCCTCAAAAAAACTTTTTCGATACATCTTCTGTTGAACAAGTCATTAAAACTGTGCTAGAGATTAATCCTGATGCAGTAATGATTATTAAATCAACTGTACCGGTAGGCTATACGGTACAAATGCGTAAAGAATTTAATACGGAGAATTTAATTTTTTCGCCAGAATTCTTGCGGGAAGGTAAAGCCTTATACGATAATTTATATCCATCCCGTATTGTTGTGGGCGAGGATTCTGACAGAGCACGTCGTTTTGGACAATTATTAGCGGAAGGTGCTATTAAAGAAAATATTCCACAATTATATACTGATTCTACGGAAGCGGAAGCAATTAAATTGTTTGCTAATACGTATTTAGCATTACGTGTAGCGTATTTCAATGAGTTAGACTCCTATGCTGAAGTACGTGGCCTTAGCACAAGTCAAATCATCAAAGGGGTTTGTTTAGATCCTCGTATTGGAGATTTTTATAATAATCCTTCCTTTGGTTATGGTGGTTATTGCTTGCCAAAAGATACAAAGCAATTATTAGCTAACTATAATGATGTACCACAAAACTTAATTTCTGCCATTGTTGATGCGAATAGAACACGTAAAGATCATGTGGCAGATACTATTATTGCTAAAAATCCGAAAATTGTTGGTATCTATCGCTTGACCATGAAGATGAACTCTGATAATTTTAGAGCATCAGCCATTCAAGGTGTTATGAAACGTATTAAGGCGAAAGGGATTGCTGTGGTAGTATATGAACCTACACTAGATGCAGAAGATTTCTTTAATTCGCCAGTTATACGTAATTTTGAAGATTTTAAGCGTGTTAGTGATGTCATTGTAGCTAATCGCTGGGATAGTAGCTTAGAAGGTGTAAAAGATAAAGTTTATACACGAGATATTTTTGATAGAGATTAATACAGCTATATGTATTGTGGCGTTTAGGAGAGTAGTATGAAACGTTGGATACTATATATTGTGTTATGTCTAATTGTGTTTTTTATATGGGATAATTCCTTGCAAAATGGAGGAACCTCTGATGGGTTTAGTCTTATTTTTGCAAAGTGGATTGCCCCTATAGCTAATAAATTAGGCTTTTACGGAAATATATGGGCCTTAAATAGGATTATTCGAAAATTAGCCCACCTTACAGAGTTCACAATCCTTGGTGGTGTTTTATATGTAGTTCTACGCCGCTATATTGAATATGGCACAGTAGTAAAAACAATAGTAGTGGGTATAGTAATAGCTAGTCTAGATGAATTTATACAATTATTTTCTCTAGGACGCAGCTCTCAACTGTCTGATGTACTGATTGATACAGTTGGTATAATCATCGGTATATCGGTAGTGAAATTAACTTATTATATTAGTCATGATAAAAGATAAAAGTACATTTAAAAATTAAATAATTATTAATATAATAATGTGTAAAATATGACTCATAATTGTAGAAATTATGGGTCATATTTTATGAAGGATAAATGAATATATAAAAATTGTATTAAATGAACATATAATAATTTATTTATTTTTATAGAAAAACCACTATACAAGCGACTGGTCCCTTGTTATAATCGTGAATGTAAAATGAATTATAAACTTAAATGAGAAGAACATGAACTTTATAAAAGAGGTCGATTTTGAAAAGAAAATCGAAAGTAGAAGGGAAAGATTATGAGTCGCGTGGTTGATTTACATGGTTGCATTTTGCCAGCTGTGTTAGGCCCACAAGGGCCTCAAACAATGGCAGAATCAGTAAAAATGATTAAGTCCTTGTCTGAACAAGGTATTACAGATATTTTTAGTACGCCTGATGTAACAGTATCTATGGATCTGAACACATGGAATGCTATAAACTCTTTAGTTAATGAAGTAAAAGTTATGGTTAAGGAGCAACAAGTAGATATAACTATTCACAGTGGAGCTCGCGTAATGCTTTGTGATGAAATGGTTGCATATATAGCTTCTCATCGCAATCAATATACGTTGGGAGATAGCCATTTTATATTAGTTGCTCTTCCACAAAATAGCAAAGTGCATCATATTAATGCGTGGTTATTAAGTCTACTAGATATGGGGCTTGTACCTATTATTAGTGAAGTAGAAACTTATGGACAATTATTTACTAAACCTGAACAATTACTAGCATGGGTTGATAGAGGTATTTTGATTCAATGTAATATGGCATCTTTTGATCATGGTAACGCTAACTATGATAGGGCTATTGAATTATATCGAAATGGTTTAATTCATTTCTTTGGTACTGGTTACAGCGATGGCTGTGATGTTGAGGCGTACCAAGGTTATGTGGAAGCAATTTCTGAATTAGACAATACGTATAAAAAAGATTTGTTGCCAAATATCCATCTTAATGAACGCGACCTCTTAGCTAATCGCACATTTTATCCTTCTGTCCCATCTAGTTGGGTGGGGAAAAAGGGTAATTTCTTAACTCGTCTATTTGGCTTTGCATTATAATTTATATAGGTTCTTTTATCCATGTCATATTGGCATAGATAGAGGGACCTATTTTTACTTTATATTGTATTTAGGGTTGAAAACAACCACCATATATAGTATACTGAGAGGGCGGTAAAAATAGAGGGGTTTTCTAATAATTCTTTACATTTTTACATATAAATTTATAAAAAGTGTGATTAGACATACTTTTTATACTTCTTAACATATATTTTGGCAGTAACAAGATGGGGAGGTTGCCAATATGTTGCAGGTCATTAAGCGTGATGGCACGAAGGTACCATTCGACAAAAACAAGATTGCTTTGGCTATTGAAAAAGCTGAACATAGTAGTACTGGGTTGTACGAAGAGGGCTTGGCACAGCGTATTGCAAATGAAATTGAGGAATATGCTACTAAGCTTCAAAAAGACATGACAATTTATGCTATTGAAGATCAAGTGTATTATAAGTTGATTGAGTATCATAATCCTGCAACGGCACGTGCCTATGAAGGTTACAAAGCTGTTCAAGCTTTTAAACGCCGTCAAAATACAACTGATGATGATGTAATTGGTTTATTAGATCGTAGTAATATCAGTGTTCTTGATGAAAATTCTAATAAGGATGCTGCTATTGTATCTACCCAACGGGATTTAATTGCTGGTGAAGTATCTAAGGATATTGCTCGTCGTAAATTGATTCCTACCGATATTTTGGAAGCCCATGATAGTGGAGCTATCCACTTCCATGATATGGATTATATTATTCAACCTATGTTTAACTGTTGCTTGATTAATTTGGAAGATATGCTTACAAATGGCACAGTAATCAATGGTAAAAAAATCGATACACCTAAGTCTTTCCAAGTTGCTTGTACTGTAACAACACAAATCATTGCACAAGTAGCATCTGGTCAATATGGTGGTCAAAGTATTAATGGTATTGACCGTATTTTGGCACCATTTGTACGTAAATCTTATGAAAAAATCCTCAATAATGTTATTGAAGAGCAAGTTGAGATTTATGGCATGGAGCCTAATATGGAAAAGGCTCGTGAAATAGCGTGGAAACGTACGCGTAAAGAGGTTAAAGATGGTATCCAAACTATTCAATACCAAATCAATACATTGATGACCACAAATGGTCAATCTCCATTTGTTACATTATTTATGTATTTCCAACCAGACTATGAATACGCGAAGGAAGCGGCTCTTATTACAGAAGAAATTTTGCGCCAACGTATTAAAGGTGTAAAAAACGAAGCCGATGTATATATTACACCAGCCTTTCCTAAGTTGATTTATGTTCTTGATGAGCATAATGTAACACCAGATAGTTCATACTATTACTTAACTGAATTGGCAGCACAATGTACGGCTAAGCGCATGTACCCTGACTATATTTCTGCAAAGAAAATGAAGGAAAACTACTCAGGTAATGTCTTTAGTCCTATGGGCTGTCGATCCTTCTTATCTCCTTGGAAGGATGAAAATGGTGAATACAAGTTTGATGGACGTTTTAACATTGGTGTAGTAAGTTTAAACTTACCTCAAATTGGCATTCTAGCTCGCGGTAGTGAAGAACGATATTTTGAAATTTTAGATAAACGACTTGAGTTGGCAGAAAAAGCACTAATGCTTCGTTATGAATTACTTAAGGACGTAGTGAGTGATGTGTCACCAATCCATTGGCAACACGGTGCTATTGCAAGACTTAAAAAAGGCGAGAAAATTGCCAAATTCTTGACTGGCGGTTATGCGACTATTTCCTTGGGATATATTGGTATTTATGAAGCAACTCGCTTAATTACCGGTGAATCGAATACAGGCGAGAAAGGTCGCGTTTTTGCGATGAAGATTATGGATCGCTTAAATGCAGCTGTTGATGAATGGCGAGTTAAACATAACATGGGCTTTGCATTATATGGTACACCTGCTGAAAGTTTAACCCATCGATTCTCTTCTTTGGATCGCGCTCGTTTTGGTATTATTGAGGACATTACGGATAAGGGTTATTATACTAATAGTTATCATGTAAGCGTACGAGAAGAGATTAATGTATTTGATAAGTTCTCCTTTGAATCTGAGTTCCAAAAGAAATCTACAGGTGGCTGTATTTCCTATGCAGAAATTCCTAATATGACTAATAATATTCCAGCTGTTTTGACTATGATTCAATATATTTATGATCATATTTCTTATGCTGAATTTAATACCAAGTCTGACTATTGTCACGAATGTGGCTTTGATGGAGAAATTAAGGTAAATGAACATAACGAGTGGGAATGCCCTCGTTGCCACAATACAAATCGCGATAAATTAACTGTTATCCGTCGTACTTGTGGATACCTTGGCGAAAACTTCTGGAATGAAGGGCGCACAAAGGAAATTAAAGATCGTGTAATGCACATTTAAGATTATTAGAGGTATAGTTTTAATAATTATCCTGTATATTAAGCATATTAAGATAAACTGTTATATAGATTAATATAATTATCATAGACATCTAATGATGTGGGTATGTTAATAGATACGATTTTAGAGTTCTAAATACGATAGTTTTAAATGGTAAAAGCTGTGCCTAAGGCACAGCTTTTACTGTATATATGAGAAATTGAAATATATCTATATAGTGTTGATTAAAGTTGATAGGCACTACTATGGAGGTTATGATGAGATATGGGCAAATAAGACAATATGATATTGCCAATGGAGAAGGGATTCGTACATCTATATTTGTAACAGGTTGTACACATTGTTGTTATAATTGTTTTAATGAAGAATACCAAGATTTTAATGCTGGTAAGGTATGGACGCAAGCTGAGACAGATTTAGTGGTTTCCTATGTGAAGAATCCTACATGTTCAGGTTTAACATTATTAGGTGGGGAGCCATTTCAAAATGTACAAGGCTTATTACCGGTGGTGAGAGCTGTTCGAGCAGCGGCGCCAAAAAAGAAGATTTGGGCCTATTCCGGCTATGAAATAGATGATATCTTAGAAGATGAGTTGCGAAGTGCTTTATTACAAGAAATCGACATTCTCGTAGATGGCCGCTTTGTAGATGAACTTAAGGATCCTGCTTTGCGCTTCAGAGGTTCTTCAAATCAGCGTATCATTGATGTTAAAAAGACATTAGCGGCTGGGGAAATTGTATTAGCGATGGAGTAAATATGATATATGATAAACGATTTATAGGACTCATTATTATAGTTGGCTTTATAGCAGGGCTAGTAGGGGCTTCCTATACGTATTTATTACATGGAATCCAACATTTCGTATATAATTACTCCTCTGCTGATCATCTGAGCTTTGGTGCAGCTGTGGCCCGAGTATCACCGATAGAACGATTAATACCCTTAATCGTCTGTGGCGTGATAGGTGGCGTAGGTTGGGTTTTGATTCACAGATATGGTAAAGGCGTTGTAGATATAAAAACGGCAGTTTCTGGTAAAATGGATATGAATCCAATTACTACTGTTTTACATGCAACACTGCAAATAATTACGGTAGGTATTGGTTCTCCATTAGGTCGAGAAGTTGCACCACGTGAGGCTAGCGCTGGTATTACTACCTTTTTAGTTAAACATTTTGATATAAAACAAGAAGACCGTCAATTATTAATTGCATGTGCTGCAGGCGCTGGTTTAGCTGCAGTTTATAATTCACCATTATCTGCGGCAATTTTCACATTAGAAACTTTGCTTCTTACTTGGAATATACGGGCTATGAGTGCAGCCCTCTTATGTTGTGGTTTGGCTACATTTGTGACGCGACAAGCTGGTGTAGGAGATGTTATACAATATACAATGGCACAACCCAGTTTGGGA
Source organism: Veillonella sp. S13054-11 (assembly GCF_002959795.1). Lineage (NCBI taxonomy): Bacteria > Bacillati > Bacillota > Negativicutes > Veillonellales > Veillonellaceae > Veillonella > Veillonella sp. S13054-11. The sequence goes on along the minus strand of NZ_PPCY01000001.1, from coordinate 325,215 downwards.
AGTCATTATGTAGAGTTTTCTATCGTTTTAGGCGCTATTATTGCAATTGGTGTTGTTTTATTTAATATTACACAAAGTAAGCTACCCGCCATTCATCGTAGTAGTCCTGTAATGATTCCCATTTCTATCGTAGCATTTACACTAATTGGTGTTTTAGCTATGTATTTTCCTGAAATTCTTGGAAATGGTAAAGCAGGCAATGAGTTGACTTTTACGAACGATATCACATGGACATATGCATTGGGTTTATTTGGATCCAAATGGGTAGCTGTTTTACTTGCTTTGGCCGCTGGTGCATATGGTGGTCGTATTACACCATCTATGATGTTAGGTAGTACTTTGGGGATCGTATTTGGTACCGTATGGGCTATTGCTATAGCGCCAGTATCTTTGGGAATGTCTGCTTTTGTGGGGGCCGTAGTATTCTTAGGCCTTGCACAAAAAATGCCTATGACATCTTGTGTATTTATGCTTGAATTATCTCGTTTCTCTGTAGAGATGTTGTTTCCTATAGCTTTAACAATGGGGACAGCCCTTATGGTAGAGCAAATTATTCAATCAAAATTAAATAGCGCTAAGTAGCAATAAATAACAGTTAATAAAAGTTAAATATAATATATAGAAAAGAAGCGGATAGTTGAGTTAATCAGCTATCCGCTTTTAATGTATATGTAATTATACGATTTTGGCGTTCTTATCGTATTCCTCGCCACCCGCATCAGGAAGCATGCCATATTCTACAGTCCACAAGTGTTTATATTTTAGTGCTTGATTGTGAATACGTTCGATTTGCGTTTCATCTGTACGAGCTATGCGAGCTGGGATTCCAACAACTAAAGAATTAGGTGGGATTACAGTGTTCTCCTTTATGACTGCACCAGCAGCAATAATAGAGCCAGAGCCAATATGACAACCGCTCAATACAATAGCGCCCATTCCAACTAATACATTATCTTCGATAGTACTAGCGTGTACTATTGCACCATGGCCAATTGTTACATAATCTCCAAGAATGCAAGCCCTGTCGTCATCAACGTGTAATACAGAGTTATCCTGTACATTGGAATAGCGACCTACTACAATTTTATTTACATCACCGCGAAGTGCACAGTTTTGCCAAATGGAAGCATATTCTTTTAGTTCAACATCACCTGCAAGTTCTGCACCAGGCATAACACAACTTTTGGGATCTAATTTGGGGTATTTTCCGTGAAATGGTAACATAAGGAACTCCTAATTTATTAACTATACGATTTCAATAAGACGTTGTGCTTTACGAATAGACATAATAGCTTCGTTCATTACTGTTTGTACTATAGTGTGAGCAGGTTCAATAGTAGTAAGTCGGTTTAAACCTTGTCCAACTTGTACAGCACCATTTACAACATCGCCATCGATAGCAGCACGTTTGTTAGTGCCTTGGGACATTTTGGTGCGTTCTTCAGGAGTAGTGACACCATCTGTTTCGGCAGCTAAGTAACGTGTAGTGAATTCGTTTTTCAAGCTACGTACTCCACCGTGACCGGAGAGGAGACCCGTTACAACAGAGTCTGTATCTGTGGCTTTGATAATTGCTTCTTTCATATTTATGTGGGCTTGGCATTCTTCAGCTAACAAAAAACGGGAACCCATTTGTACACCCTCAGCACCCATCAACAATGCTGCTGCAATACCACGACCATCTACGATAGCGCCTGCTACAACAACAGGAATGGAAATCTCAGGTAAAATATTTTCCATCAAGGACATGGTTGTTTGGCTACCAATATGTCCACCAGCTTCCATACCCTCAATAATAATTGCATCAGCACCAGCTTCTTCAATGCGTTTAGCAAGTTTTAGAGATGGGACAACAGGGATAACTTTAATGCCTGCATCTTGCAATGGTTTAATATATGGTACAGGATTGCCTGCTCCAAGTGTTACAAATGCAGGCTTTTCTTCAATGATAATATCCACTAATTCGTCTTTATTGGGAGCCATTAACATGAGATTGACTCCGAAAGGCTTATCCGTTAAGTCTTTACAAGCACGAATCTCGTTGCGCGTCCATTCTGCATCACGACCACCAAGAGCAATTACACCTGTAGCACCTGCATTAGCTACGGCAGCAACTAGTTTGTGTTCAGATACCCAAGCCATAGCACCTTGGATGATAGGGTATTCGATTTGTAAAAGTTGTGTTAATGCTGTTCTCATAAAGCCTCCTATGATAACAATTAGATTTACTGAAACTTTATTATACCTTTATACGAGAATTTTATATAAGAATGATTTTATTTTCTTATATAAAAATAGAGTATTAATAAAGTCAAGAATATTCATCAGTATATACTTATATACTAAAGAGATTAAGCATAATATTATTTGGAGATTATATGTAATCATATAATCTCTTCTCTATATAATAGTATAATATAGTAATTATGTACACCTTAGATAAGGTTATTATAGTTATTTATTTAAACAATATGCTTTCAAAATTAATTTCCAATTATTGGATTAAAATAAAATATTCAGCAGTAGTCTAAAGATAAAAAAACTAAATGATAATATATTTCAAATGAGTTAAGTAGTAGAAAACCGCATAGTATCTATGATTATTAAATATTATAAAAAATGAGAAAATAAGAAAATGAGTATTGAAAAGTTTCGATGTCTTTGATATACTACATTACAGATAGAGTATCTGAATTAATTAAAGATAAACATTAAACAATAATTTTCAAGTGAAGGAGGAAATACACATGGAAAAATATGTATGCGTAGTATGTGGTTGGGTTTATGACGAAGCTGTTGAAGGCGTAAAATTCGAAGATCAACCAGCTGATTATGTTTGCCCAATTTGCGGTGTTGGTAAAGACCAATTCGAAAAAATGTAATTGACTTACCAAAAGGCTATCTTGAGTCCACTTGAGATAGTCTTTTTTATTTGACAAAGCACCATGTCATGTTTATAATATTATGAGTCGAGGTAAGATTATGAAACTGCAAGTAGAGCAAGCAAAAGAACATATAGGAAAGAAATTTCCTTATAGCTATACGATATCAGCCTCTGAGCTTGGTGACGTAACTGCTTTTCCTTGGAGCCGTCATGATATAACCATTAGTGGTGAGTTTTGGTTTGATGGTCAAAATTACATCGTTCAAGGTTCGATTCAGTCTAAAGGCGATTATGATTGTTCCCGTTGTTTAAATACCACAGAACATTATCGAAAAGATTTCTTTGAGGAAATCTTTAGTGATTGTCGAGATGCTGCAGATGATGTGAATTCTTTTGATGGAGAAGAAATTGACTTAACTGAACTAATTAGGGATACATTAATCATCAATGAGCCCTCTCAAGTGTTATGTCAGGATGATTGCAAAGGATTGTGCGTTCATTGCGGAGCAAATTTAAATGTTTCACCTTGTTCTTGTGAATCCTTTGTGGTGGATCCTCGATTTGCAGAGTTACGTGCTTTGCTTGATGAGAAAGATGATAGATTATCCTAATGATTGTACTAAGGAGGTGCAGATAATGGCAGTACCTAAACGTAGATTGTCTAAATGCCGTCGCGATCGTCGTCGTGCTAATTGGAAATTAGAAGCTCCTGGTTATGTAGCATGTCCACAATGCCACGAACCTAAGATGCCTCATCGTGTTTGCCCTACATGTGGTCACTATAAAGGTGAACAAGTAGTAGCTAATGCTTAATATGTGAGCAGAGAGAGACGCCTACTTTGTAGGCGTCTTTTTTATATGCTTTCAAAATATACACTCATATTTTTATATGTTTTGTTATCAATAGCAAGTGTCACTATTTTATAGTAAGATTATTCTATAAGATGGTGACACATTTTTATTTTTTATAAACAATAATACTAAAATATAAAAAAACAACTATATTTTGTATATGCTATGAAAATATCTTACTATATGTATGAAAAGTCTTGCCAATAAGGGAATTATTGTATATACTTAGGATGTAATATTAATACTAGGTCATAAAAGGTGGTCCTATGAGTCGGTTAAAGAAGCAAGAGCGCCAGAAGCAGTTACAAGAAAAACTGAATATTACGCCATTTCTTACTGATGAAGAATTGGCAACACACTTTGGTGTAAGTGTGCCAACAATTCGTCTCGATCGACTAGAATTGGGTATTCCTGAATTGCGTGAACGCATTCGTGTTATGGCTACAGGTCAATCACATGAAATGGCAGAACATGTATCATATGAAGTGGTTGGCGAATTGATTGATGTCACCGAGGGGCACCAAGCATTATCTATGTTGCGTACTACGGCTGATATGGAAGATCAATTCGGATATGTAGAACCGCAGTATTTATATGCGCAAGCAAATTCCCTTGCAAAAGTGGTTATGGGGACGACTGTTTGCTCTGCGGAAGTTGGAAATATAAAATATAAAAACCCGGTAGGATCTGGTACTAATTTGGTAGCGAAAGCAGAAATTGTTCGTCGCCGAGGTAATAAGTTCTTTATTTGGGTTATAATAAGAGATAAAATAAAAGAAGTGTTTCGCGCAAAATTTATTATGGAATCCGTAGAGAATAGGGTGTAAATTATGAAAATTGCAATAGACGCCATGGGTGGCGACTTTGCTCCAATGGAGACTGTACTTGGATCCATTGAAGCCGTACGAGCAAATCAACACATTGAAGTGGTGCTCGTCGGCGATGAGCAGCAAATTTTTGATATATTAGAAGCTAATAATGAAGCTAAGAATCCACGTATTTCTGTACATCATGCTAGCCAGGTAATCGGCATGGATGAACATCCAGGTCAAGCATTGCGCAAGAAAAAAGATGCATCTGTTGTGGTCGCTACTTCGTTGGTTCGCGATAATCGTTGTGATGCTGTAATTGCTCCGGGGAGTACGGGAGCTGCTGTTGCAGCGGCTTTGTTTGGTCTCGGTCGCATTAAGGGCATTGACCGCCCTGTCATTGCAACTCCAATGCCAACGGTAAGTGGTATAACAGTTATGTTAGACTCTGGTGCAAATTCTAATAGTAAACCTAAACATCTTGTACAAGGTGCTTTAATGGGGTCTGAATACGCTAAGCTTTTATTAGGAAAAGAAAATCCTACTGTAGGATTGTTAAATATTGGTGAAGAGGCCACAAAGGGGAACGATGTCGTATTGGCGACGTATCCGATTTTGGAGGGTATGAAGACTATCAATTTTAAAGGAAATATTGAAGGTCGTGATATTCCTAAAGGTGCCGTTGATGTTGTCGTATGTGATGGCTTCGTAGGCAATGTGGTACTTAAATTTGCGGAAGGTTTAGTAACAGGTCTTACGCAATTAGTAAAGGATAGTATCATGGCAGGAAGTATTTTCGCCAAGATAGGAGCTATGCTTGTAAAGCCAGCTTTGAAAAAGATGGCAAAACGTTTGGATCACACAGAAAATGGTGGTGCTCCGCTCTTGGGAGTTAATGGGGTATTCATGATTGCTCATGGTAGTTCTAAAGCAAAAGAAATAAAAACTGCTATTGAAATTGCTAGTGATTTAGTAGAGCGTAAAATTATTCAACACATAAGAGAAACGATGGATATTGAAGGAGCCTTAAAGTATGACTATGATGAATAAACCTGTAGGAATCATTGGTACTGGGAGCTTCCTTCCTGACAATGTAGTAACAAACTTTGATCTTGAAAAAATGGTTGATACCAATGATCAATGGATTAGAGAGCGTACGGGTATAGAAGAACGACGCATTGCACCGGAAGGTATGAATACATCCTATATGGCGACAGAGGCAGCAAAAAAAGCTATGCAAATGGCTAATGTCACTGCAGAGGAAATCGACATGATTATCTTTGCTACCTTAACACCAGATATGATTATTCCTTCGGCAGCTTGTGTATTGCAAGCGAACTTAGGCGCCAAAAACGCTGCAGCCTATGATTTACAAGCGGCATGCTCTGGGTTTGTATATGGATTGATTACTGCCGCTAGTTATATTAGTTCTGGTATTTATAAAAAAGTACTCGTCGTGGGGGCGGAAATCCTTTCCCGTCGAGTAAACTGGAATGATCGTGGTACATGTATCCTCTTTGGTGATGGTGCTGGGGCTGCAGTAGTATCTGAAGTACCTGAAGGCTATGGCATTAAAGGTATTGACATGGGCGCCGATGGCACTGGCGGACCAGCGCTTTGCATTCCTGCAGGTGGCACTGCTGTGGTGGCAAATGATCAACGCGTAGAAGAGGGCTTAACATTTATTCATATGGATGGCCCTGAAGTATATAAATTTGCCGTTAAAACGATGGGGCGTACGGTTTTAAAATCCTTAGAACGCGCTGGTATGGAGTTAAACGAATTAGATTACTTCATTCCTCATCAAGCGAATATTCGTATTATTGATTCGGCAGCCAAACGTTTACATCTGCCAATGGAAAAAGTTTTTGTTAATTTACATAAGTATGGTAATACATCTGCCGCGTCTGTAGCGATTGCACTTGATGAAGCTAATCGCGAGGGACGTTTCAAACGCGGTGATAATGTTGCGTTTGCAGGATTTGGTGCAGGCCTAACATGGGCAAGCCTGGTCTTGAAATGGTATTAAGGAGGACACATCAAGATGATTAAGACTGACATTTGTGATTTATTGCAGATTGAGTATCCAATCTTTCAAGGTGGTATGGCTTGGCTCGGTACTGCAGAATTAGCGGCAGCCGTTTCTGAAGCTGGTGGCCTTGGGATTATTGGTGCTGGTCATATGCCTCCTGATATTTTCCGTAATGAAATCCATAAATTAAAAGAGCGCACTAGCAAGCCTTTTGGCTGTAATATTATGCTCATGTCTCCATTTGTAAAAGAGGTTATGGAAGTAGTTGTGGAAGAACGTGTTCCTGTTATCACTACAGGTGCAGGTAATCCTGGTGTTTATGTTCCCGCTTTGAAAGAAATTGGTACAAAAGTTATTCCTGTAGTTGCATCAGTATTACTTGCAAAGCGCTTATTACGTGGCGGTATTGATGCAATTATTGCTGAAGGTACAGAGTCTGGTGGTCACGTAGGTGATATTACAACTATGGCATTAATTCCTCAAGTAGTTGATGCTGTAGATGTACCAGTTATTGCTGCTGGTGGTATTGCAGATGGTCGTGGTATGGCTGCGGCATTTGCATTAGGTGCTAAAGCGGTACAAATGGGGACACGATTCGTATTATCCGAAGAATGTATTGCCCATGAAAATTATAAAAATGCTGTATTGAAAGCAAAAGATCGTGCTACAGTTATGACTGGCTTAACAACAGGTCATCCTGTACGTATTATAGATAATGCGTTAGCTCATAAATATAAATCCCTTGAATTTAGTGGTGGTTCTAAAGAGGAATTGGAAGCATTAGGCGCTGGCACACTTCGTTTAGCTGCTATTGATGGTAATATAAAAGAAGGTTCTGTAATGATCGGTCAAATTTCTGGTATGTTAACAGATGTTAAACCATGTGAAACTATCATTAAAGATATCATGACTGAAGCTGAAACAGTGATTAAGAATCTTCAAGGTCTTAGTAAATAAGGAGGCCCCTAATGAAAACGGCATTTGTTTTTCCTGGTCAAGGTTCTCAAAAAGTAGGCATGTTACAAGATTTGTATAATGCGTATCCTATTGTAAAACAACGTTTTGAAGAGGCTGACGAAGCACTTGGTTACTCCATCAGTAAATTATGCTTCGAAGGTCCTGATACAGAGCTCGTTAAAACAGCAAATACACAACCAGCTATTTTGACTGCATCCGTAGCTTGTTATGAAATCCTAAAAGAACAAGGCTTTACGCCTGATATCGTAGGCGGGCATAGTCTTGGTGAGTATAGTGCTCTAGTAGCAGCTGGTGTATTGAACTTTAAAGACGCAGTATATGTAGTTCATAAACGCGGTGAATATATGCAAGAAGCTGTGCCATTGGGTAAAGGCGCTATGGCGGCAATTTTGGCATTACCTCGTGAGCAAGTTGTAGAAATTTGTGAAGAAGTAAATGCTTCTGTAGGTTCTGTACAAGCAGTTAACTTCAATTGCCCTGGACAAATCGTTATTGCCGGTGAAACTGCAGCGGTGGAAACAGCAGCTGAAAAAATGAAAGAAGCAGGAGCGAAACGTGCAGTAATGCTTCCTGTGAGTGCTCCATTCCACAGCCGTTTGATGGAACCAGCAGCTCTTCGGTTAAAGGAAGAATTGGATAAGATCCAAGTGAGTGATGCACAAATTCCTGTAGTTGCAAATGTTACTGGTAAGATTTTGACTAATGCCAATGACATTAAAGAGTCCTTAGTTACTCAAGCCGCTAACCCTGTTTTATGGGAAGATTGTGTAGCTGAAATGGTAAACTTTGGTGTTACTCGCTTTGTTGAAGTGGGACCTGGGAAAGTACTTACAGGTTTTACTAAAAAGATTAACAAAGATATGGAATTAGCCAATGTTGAAGACATTGCATCCTTAGAGAAAACGCTTGAATTTTTGAAGGGGGTTCGATAAAATGCATTTAGAGGGTAAAGTAGCCATTGTAACTGGCGCATCCCGTGGCATTGGTCGCGCTGTAGCTATCAATCTAGCACAATCTGGTGCTGATGTTGTAGTAAACTATAGCGGTAGCGAAGGTGCAGCGCAAGAAACTGTTGAAGCTGTACAAGCGTTAGGCCGCAAAGCCATTAAAATTAAAGCCAATGTAGCCAATGTAGATGAAGTTGCTTCCATGGTGGAAGAAGCTCATAAAGAATTTGGTCACATTGATATTCTCGTGAATAATGCGGGGATTACGCGTGACGGTTTGTTAATGCGAATGAAAGACGAAGATTTTGATGCTGTTATCGATATCAACCTAAAAGGTGTTTACTTGGTAACTAAAGCAGTATCTAAAATCATGATGAAACAACGTTCTGGTCATATTATTAACATGACATCTGTTGTAGGTGTTATGGGTAATGCTGGTCAAACTAACTATGCTGCTTCTAAAGCGGGCGTAATTGGTTTTACTAAATCCTGTGCTAAAGAATTGGCTAGCCGTGGTATTACAGTTAATGCTATTGCTCCAGGCTTTATCAACACAGATATGACCGATGTATTACCAGAAAAAGTTAAAGAAGCTATGGTTACTGAAATTCCATTGGGCCGTATGGCTGATGCTGAAGAAGTAGCAACAGTAGTAACATTCCTTGCTAGCGATTTTGCTAATTATATTACGGGTCAAGTCATCAATGTTGATGGTGGCATGGTAATGTAGTTGTAAAATTAGACTATATATAAATACACTTTGAAAGGAGGTGAACCACTAATGAACACTTTCGATAAAGTTAAAGCAATCGTTGTGGAACAATTAGGCGTTGATGAAGCTGAAGTTACCATTGATTCTACATTCATCGACGACTTAGGCGCTGACTCCTTAGATATCGTTGAATTGATCATGGCATTTGAAGAAGAATTCAATGTTGAAATCCCTGACGACGTTGCAGAAAAAATTAAAACCGTTAAGGATACAGTAGAATATATTGATTCTGCTAAATAAGCTGTAAAGCTAACAATTCAACCGAACGGGAGGCCGAGTGGCCTCCCAACCGGTTTTATTTACAGGAGGATTTGATAGTGAAGCTCCCTGAACTTCGCATTGGGAATCTAGTGGCCAAAGTACCTATTATTCAAGGTGGTATGGCGATTAGATTGTCTACAGCTCGCTTGGCAGCAGCCGTTGCAAATGAAGGTGGTATCGGCCTTATTGCGGCATCGGGCTTGCCTTTCGATGAATTACGATACGAAATACAATTAGCTAGAAAATTATCACCTACGGGTATTATTGGTATAAATGCGATGGTAGCAGCAACTCAATTTGCTGGCTTAGTAAAGACTGCCATCGAAGAAGGCATTGATCTTGTAGTAGCAGGTGCTGGTTTTTCAAGAGATATGTTCGCAATGGGCAAAGAGTCTGGTACTCCTATTGTACCAATTGTTTCGTCCGCAAAATTAGCTCGCATTTCTGAAGGTTTAGGTGCTGCAGCTGTAATCGTAGAAGGCTGTGAAGCTGGTGGACACTTGGGGACGGATCGTTCCGCTCGAGAAATCGTTCCCGAAGTTGTAGCAGCGGTAAAAAACATTCCAGTAATTGCTGCTGGTGGTGTTCTAGATGGCCATGATATCGTTGAAATGTTAAAAATCGGCGCTAGTGGTGTTCAAATGGGTAGCCGTTTTGCTGCTTCTGATGAATGTAATGCATCTGATGAATTGAAAAAAATGTATGTACGAGCTACAAACCCTGAGGATATAGTATTGATTCAAAGTCCTGTTGGTTTGCCTGGTCAAGCAATAAAAAACAAATTTGCTGAATCTGTTTTAGATGGTACTGTAGCGCCTCCAACGGTGTGTGATAACTGTTTAAAACATTGTTCCCATAAATTCTGCATTATCCGTGCTCTTTCTCGCGCACAACAAGGTGATGTGGAAACGGGGTTGGTGTTCTCTGGCAATAATATGAGAAAAGTCGATAGGATTATGCCAGTTAAAGATATCTTTGCTCAATTAAAACAGCAAGTAGCAGAGATTGATTAATTTAAAGGGCTGTATAGCTATAAGAGGTGGAATAATTGGAAAAACGTGTAGTAATTACTGGCTTAGGGGCAGTGACTCCTGTAGGTATCGGTAAAGAGAACTTCTACAATGCGTTATTGGCAGGTCAATCTGGTATTGGGCCGATTACACGCTTTGACGCATCTGACTATGCAACACGCATTGCGGGTGAAGTAAAAGACTTTGATATTACAAACTATGGGGTAGACAAGAAAGAAGCTCGTCGTATGGACCGTTCTGTAGAATTTGCTATCGGTGCAGCTGTTCTTGCTTGTGAAGATGCTGATCTTGATTTAGATAAAGCAGATTTAGATCGCTGTGGTACTGTAGTTGGTACAGGTATAGGCGGCATTGACTCTATCCATGAGGTGTATGAAACATTATTCGAAAAAGGTCCTGGCCGTGTAAGTCCATTTGCAGTACCTATGATGATTGCAAATATGACATCTGCACGCGTATCTATTCGCCTTGGTCTTAAAGGTCCAGTTATTACAGACGTAACTGCTTGTACTTCTGGTACAAATGCGATTGGCGATGCATTCCGTATCATCCAACGTGGAGATGCTGATGTGATGTTTGCTGGTGGTACTGAGGCTGCGGTATCTCCGGCTGCTGTAGCTGGTTTTGCGGCTATGAAAGCTATGTCTACACGCAATGATGAGCCAACAAAGGCGTCCCGTCCATTTGACCGTGACCGTGATGGTTTCGTAATGGGTGAAGGTGCTGGTATCGTAGTTCTTGAAGAATTAGAACACGCAAAAGCACGCGGTGCGCATATCTATGCTGAAGTTGTGGGCTATGGTAGCAATGGTGATGCTTACCATATCACTGCACCAGCTCCAGGTGGTGTTCAAGCTCGTAAATGTATGGAATTAGCAATTAAAGATGCAGGTATTGATCCTAAAGACGTTAACTATATCAATGCTCATGGTACATCTACTGGCCTTAATGACCAAAATGAAACATTGGCTATTAAAGAATTGTTCGGCGATCACGCTAAAAATATCGCTGTTAACTCTACAAAATCCATGACAGGTCACTTGTTAGGTGCTGCTGGTGCTATCGAAACTATCGTAATGGCGATGGCTATCGAAACTGGTAAAGTTCACCCTACAATTAACTGTGACAATCCTGATGAAGGTTTGGATCTAGACTATGTTCGTGAAGGCGCACGTGAACTTAAAGTAAAATGTGCACTTTCTAACTCTTTCGGTTTTGGTGGTCATAACGGTACACTTTGCATTCGCCGTTATGAAGCTTAATGGTTACTATCGAAACGCATAAGAGTAAGATAACACAAGCTCGTGAAGAATCTCTTCATGAGCTTGTTGCTCGTTTAGACATACCTGTGTCAGATATATCCATTATAGATTGTGCTTTTACACATACTTCTTATGCGAATGAACATAAATCAAAGCATATTCATCACAATCAGCGATTAGAGTTTTTAGGCGATGCTGTTTTGGACCTTATTATTGGGGAATACCTATTTAAGACATATCCAGATATGGCTGAAGGTAATTTAACGAAAATTAAGGCCGCTACAGTGTGTGAGGATTCTTTAGCATCTGTGAGCCGTTCTTTGCAACTAGGACAATATTTATTGCTTGGTCATGGAGAACGCGCTTCCGGTGGTAACGATCGAAACTCTATATTAGCGGATACCTTTGAGTCTCTCATCGGTGCCATTTATATTTCTACAGATTATCAAACGGCTATGGCCTTCGTTTTAAAGCATTTAACTACCTATATCATACAAGCCTTAGAAGGTAAACGGGGCAAAGATTATAAGACATTATTACAAGAATATGTGCAACGTGATGGGGATAAACATATTGTCTATCATTTGCTCAGTGAAAGTGGTCCCGATCATGCTAAAACCTTCCATATGGAGGTTGAAATTAATGGTGTTACTTACGAGGCCGGCTCTGGTAAAAGTAAAAAAATTGCAGAACAACATGCGGCTCAATTGACTTTAGAAAAGTTGATGGCTGATAAATAGAAAAGCGCCGAATGGCGCTTTTTTTTGTATAATAGTATGTGACTAATATAGTATGTGAGTAATAATCTATATAATGGTAGATGAATAATGATCTATATAATGATAGATGAACAATAATCTATATAATACTAGATGAATAATAATTTTTACATAAGAAGAGGAGGTGTCTATGAAACCATTTGGTATGATTCCCTTTTTTATACCTCACGTAGGTTGTCCCTATGTGTGTACATTTTGCAATCAATCTCGTATTACGGGCCAATCTGGTATTAGTCACCTAACTACAGAATATATACAACAAACAATCAAAGACTATGTAGGGACAAAGCGTAATGAAAAGTTTTGGGAGGTTGCCTTTTATGGTGGATCATTTACGGCTATTCCTAAAGATTTACAACATAAATTATTAATGCCTGCTTATGAAATGCTTCAACAAGGTTTCATTGATGGCATACGTTGCTCTACAAGACCTGATGCTGTAGGTAATGAAGCGATTACATTATTACAGTCTTATGGAGTAAAAACTGTAGAACTTGGTGTGCAGTCTATGAATGATGGTATTTTAGTTGATGCTAAGAGAGGGCATACGGCACAAGAGGTAGTAGAGGCTGTTGCACGATTAAAACATCGTGATATGACTGTTGGCGTTCAACTTTTACCAGGACTAAAAGGAGAGACTTGGCAAACCATAATAGAAACGGCCATTGCAGTAGCCGCATTACGACCTGATTTTGTACGTATCTATCCCGTACTAGTTATAGAAAATACAGAGCTAGCCGACCAGTATAGAGCTGGAGAATATGAACCACTAAGTACTGAGCTAGCTATACAGTATTGTGCATTTTTAAAAGATTGGTTTGAACAGCATGGTATTGAAGTCATTCGTACGGGTTTACAAAGTACAGAAGAATTAGATTCCGGTAATAGCTTAGTGGCAGGTCCATATGAACCAGCTATGGGAGAGCTAGTTGTGAATGAACAGTATAAGCAGCGAATTGAACGTTGTATTGATGAGCATGTGTCTCAGTATACGTACTCACTAAGTAACGATTGTTTTACTCTAACTGAATTCACTACTTATGGAAACCTAGAATTAAGTAGAGTTAATGCTGATAATAGTGGATATATAGATAACACTAATAATGATAGAACAAATTATATTAGGAATAATGGTATTGCAGTACAGCATAATATTGTTATTTCTTATCCGAGACGCTTAACATCTAAGGTGCGAGGCCTTAATAATCGAAACGTTAAATATTTTCAGATTCAGTATCCGCAGTATGCATTTGAATGGTGCGAAGATAGCACGAGAAATACCGTTCTTTGCTGTATTGATGGCCTACAATATATGTTATAATTAAAGATATGATTATTCGGGATTGTTAGTAGAAAGGAGGCAGTCATGCAATTACTTCGGTTGGAATTAAAGGGCTTTAAATCGTTTGCTGATAAAACGATTGTAAAATTCTCACCAGGAATGACTGCCGTTATTGGTCCTAACGGAAGTGGTAAAAGTAATATTACGGATGCTATGAAATGGGTATTGGGAGAATCCAATGTCCGTAATTTGCGCGGTCAAAAAGCAGAGGATATTATTTTCTCTGGTACGGAAAAGCGCAAACCTATGAGCGCTGCTGAGGTTACACTTGTGTTTGACAATAGTGACCAACAATTAGATATAGATATGGCTGAGGTGGCTATAACACGCCGTATCTATCGTACTGGTGAAAGTGAGTTTCTCATTAATAAGCGATCTTGTCGTTTAAAGGACATACATCTTTTACTAGCAGATACCGGTCTTGGTAGAGATTCCATGGCCATCATTGGTCAGAACCGAATTGACGCTATTTTAAATTCTAAACCTGAAGAACGTCGTCTTATCTTTGAAGATGTAGCAGGTATTTCTCGCTTTAAGATCAATAAAGAAGATGCATTGCGTCGTATTGCCAGTACAGACCGTAATATGGAGCGTGTACGTGACGTAATGGCTACCATTGAAGAGCAATTAGGCCCTTTGTCTGAAAAAGCAGAAAAGACTAAAAAATATATGACCTTAAGCCGTACAAAGCGCGATTATGATGGAGCTTTAGGCTTTCACAATTATAAGACCTCTGATCGTCTTTTAACGCGTTTTGAAAACGATAATATTGCTTTTAAAGATGAAGAAATTGAGCTTCAAACTGAATTGTCTAAATTAGAGGCTCGTCGTCACGAATTGCAATCGTCCTCGTCAAAAGAGCAGGAACAGCTTAAGTTGTGGGAGGCTCAGTATACTGAAAAACAACGTGATGAAGAACGCTTAGCTGGTCATTTACGTCTCTTAGAAGAGCAATTAAAAACAGCGCGCCGTGAATTAGATGAAACGTCTATGCGCATTAGCGAGCTAGAGGCTACGCAAAAGGGCGAGGAGCAACAATTGCGCATCTTAAATCAATTGATTCAAGATGAAAGTGCTCAATTAGTAGAGAAAGAGTCTAATTTAAAAGAATTAGAAGGAACCTACAAAAAGGCTGTTGAAGATGTAAGGGCAGAACAAGCTAAGTTCCAATTCTTGCAATCTAATCGAGAGGCTTTTGAGCAACGTCAATTAGAAGTTGTGAGTGCTATTGAAACGGCTAAGGCTAGTATTCGGAGCTTAGAAGCTCGCAAGGTAGAAAGCAAAAATCAATGTGCTATTCTAGAATCTGAGATAGCACAGGTAGATAGTGAACTACAAGTCGCTCGTTCTGAATTTGAAACGCTAGGTCAAAAATTTAATGCCTTATCTGCTCAACGACAAGCCCTCGTTGATGATGCTAAGAATGCGGCTATGAAAGCGCGTGAAGAGCGTAAGAAATTACAAAAGCTGCGCACTCAAGAACAACGTGCAAAAGGTCGATTAGAACTCTTAGCACAGTGGGAGGAACAGCACGAAGGTTACTTAGAAGGCACAAAGAACATCCTCAACGGTAAAGGGTCCTGGCGCGAACAAATCACAGGCGCTGTTGGTGATCTCTTTACGGTAGAGGACAAATATACTACGGCTATCGAAACGGCCTTAGGCGGAAGTGTTAACCATGTTGTGACTACTACAGCTCGCGCTGCTGCGGAGGGTGTCAATTATTTGAAATCTATCCAAGGTGGTCGTGTAACCTTCTTGCCGATGGATTCAGTAAAAGGTAAACCATATGATACACCGGCTTTACATGAAAGCTGTGTATTAGGCACTGCTGTTGATTGTATTTCCTTTGATAATAAGTACGCTCATATTTTCCAATACCTGTTGGGGCGCACCTTGGTAGTATCTTCCATGGATGATGCCATTGGATTACAGAAAAAATACAATCAGCAATTGCGCATCGTAACTCTTACAGGGGAACAATTTCAACCTGGTGGTTCTCTAACCGGTGGTGCTACAAAGCGTAAGCGTGCTTCTGTATTGAGCCGCAAGGAAGAGGCTGCTAGTCTTGAACAAGAACTGGTACAAATTGAAGGACAAATTTGCTCCTTAATAGCTAACTTAGAACGCCTTGAAAAACGGGTTGAAGAGGCTGAAAAGGAACAAGCGACTCTTGATGAAAGCTATCAACATACAAATTTACTCTATGTGGCGAGCGAAACAAAGGTACAAAATATACAAAATCAGCTAGATCGTAAGAAACGTGTTCTCCATGAAGAAGAGCAACGTTTAGTACATATTGATATTGATTTGGCTACTACAACTGCTAACTTGAAAGATCAAGAAACTGCATTAACTTCTTTGCAAGAGGATCATGGTGTGGATGGTAATCAAGGGGCGTTGATGGATCGATTGACTGTGTTGCAAAAGGTGCAACAAGAGGCGTATGAAGCTTTTACAGAAGCTCGCCTTACTTGTGATACCTTGCGACATACCATTCAGGAACGGGAAACACAACGTGAACAGCGTAATCAATCTATTTCTAGTATTATTGAGCGCTTAACACCACTTCGTAATTTGTTAGTGAGTACTACACAACGTTGTGAAGAGGAATTACCTAAGGCTCAAGAAGCTGCAGAACAAGAGTTGTCCTCTGCTACGGCTGAGGTTGAACGATTACGTGCTCTTCGTGATGAAGCCTATGATAAAACATCTACGGGGCGCGATGAAATGGAATCTATCCTCAGTGAGCAAGACCGATTAAATCAACGCTATAAAGTGGTGCAAGGTCGTCTTGTTGATATGGAAGGTAAAATTACACGTCATCGCATGGACTGTGAGCGCTTTGTAGAAGAATTACAAGAGCTAGGTTTTACTTTGGAAGATGCTCAAGCTCTTCGCATTGAAGGATCTGTTAACGATTGGAAGGATGAGCAAGCTCGTTTGATGGCTGAAATTGCCGAACTGGGTCCAGTCAATCCAAATGCCGTTGAGGAATACGAAGAGACTAAAGAACGATATGATTTCTTAACTACACAATTAGCTGACTTAGATACGGCAAAGGCGCAACTACAGGCGGTTATTGCCGAAATGGATAAGGCTATGAGTACACAGCTATACGATGTATTGGATGTGGTAGGCTGTAGATTCCAAGAAGTATTCAGCCAATTGTTTGGTGGTGGTACTGCGCAAATTGTACTGACTGATCCAGATAATATTTTGACGGGTGGTATTGACTTCTACATTCAACCACCAGGGAAAAAGCGTCAACAATTGACACTCTTATCGGGTGGCGAGCGTGCTCTTACGGTTATCGCTTTATTGTTCTCATTCCTTGACTATCGTCCAGCTCCGTTCTGTGTGCTTGACGAAGTTGACGCGGCGCTTGACGAAGCTAATGTTGAACGATTTAGCTCTTACTTAAATCGAATAAATAAAGAAACACAATTTATCGTTGTATCTCACCGTAAAAAGACGATGGAAGCTGCCGAAGTACTACAAGGGGTAACCATGGTGGAACGCGGTGTATCGCGATTATTAACAGTAGCATTTGAAGATGTGAAGGAGGATCTAGCATAATGGCATTTGGATTCTTTGATAGAATTAAAGACGGTTTAGAGAAAACTCGTAAGTCTTTTGTAAAAAATGTAGAAAGCATCGTTATTGGTTATGCGCAAATCGATGATGATTTTTTAGATGATTTAGAAGCAGTTATGCTTACTAGTGATCTAGGTCCTAAGACGACAGAATACTTGATGAAAGAAATTCGTCGTGGTGTAACAGAAGGTATCATCAATCATACAGGCGATGTAATGCCGTTTATGGAAGACCGCATCACGGAAATGCTCATCGATCAAGAAGATGAAATTACTTTGCACCATCCTGAGGTCATCCTTGTAGTTGGTGTAAATGGTGTTGGTAAAACAACGACAATCGCTAAATTGGCTAACTATTATACTAAAGAAGGTAAAAAGGTTATCATTGCTGCAGGTGATACATTCCGTGCCGCTGCAGCTGACCAATTATCCATTTGGGCTGATCGCGTTGGTGTACCGATTGTTAAACATAAAGAAGGTGCAGATCCTGCTGCCGTTGTATATGATGCAATGGAAGCTGCGAAAGCTCGTAATGCAGACCTTGTTATCGTAGATACGGCTGGTCGTCTACATACTAAGGTTAACCTTATGGAAGAGCTTAAAAAGATGGGGCGCGTAGCGAATAACCACGTAGAAGGTGCGCCGCATCAAACATTGCTCGTTTTAGATGGTACTACGGGTCAAAATGCAGTAAGCCAAGCTAAATTATTTGGTCAAGCTGTACCAGTAAATGGTATTGTAGTAACTAAACTAGATGGTACAGCAAAAGGCGGCGTAGTTATCTCTATTAAAGAGGAACTGGGCGTACCCGTACGCTGGATTGGCGTTGGCGAAGGTATGGATGACTTGCGTCCATTTAATGCAAAAGAATTTGCTAATGCACTATTTAATAAAGGAATGATTCAAGGTGACAAATAAATATAACCGGGAATTCTTACTTGAATATGTAGAATCTGAAAATAAAAAAAATGAATGTAATGTTAGCCTAGAAAATATGAATAAGATAGTTAGCTTAATCGAGTACTTCGGGATTGAACTATATCGCCCCATTACGAGATTGCTACTTTCAAACTGGGAAGAGATTACAGATCGTATTAATAACTATACTGAATCAGATTGGATGATGGCTGATGAAATCCAGAAGACCACACCTACACTAGATCGCTTTTCTATTGCTATGCTCATCGAAGTCTTAGAAGGTGAGGATACGTTGAATCAAGCGGAAAATGTAGGTCGTCGTTTGACGGATGAAGAAATGAAAGCCATCCGTAAACATCAGGATGAACAGTAATGAAGCATAGTACATATAATTACGAGGGGGGGCAATCATTTAAAGTGGAGGCGCCCTTTGTGCCTACAGGAGACCAACCTACTGCGATTCAATCCTTAACAGAGGGGATTGAACGTGGTGAATGGGCTCAAGTCTTGCTTGGTGCTACTGGCACAGGTAAGACATTTACGATGGCAAAAGTTATCGAGGCAGTTCAAAAGCCGACCTTGATCATTGCTCACAATAAAACATTGGCGGCTCAATTATGTAGTGAATTTAAAAGTTTCTTTCCAAATAATGCGGTAGAATACTTTGTATCTTACTACGATTTTTATCAACCGGAGGCCTATATTCCTTCTAGTGATACATATATCGAGAAGGATGCGTCTATTAATGATGAAATCGATAAACTGCGACATAGTGCTACGATGAGCCTTTTTGAGCGCCGCGATGTCATTATCGTTGCCTCTGTTAGCTGTATTTATGGCTTAGGTGACCCTGAGGACTATTCTGATCTTGTATTGTCCTTGCGCTTAGGTCAAACTAAATCGCGCGATGAAATCTTATCTAAACTCGTAGATATTCAATATACGAGAAATGATATGAACTTTATCCGCGGTACCTTCCGTGTACAAGGGGATACAATTGATATTTTCCCTGCCGCTTATAGTGAAAGAGCCATTCGTGTGGAGCTCTTTGGTGATGAAATCGACCGCCTCGTAGAGGTAGATTCCTTGACGGGTGAAGTTATTGCGGAAAGAAAACACGTTGCTGTCTATCCAGCATCTCACTATGTAACGACGAAAGAGAAGATGAATATTGCTGTAGAGCGTATTGAAGCCGAATTAGATGAGCAGTTGGCGAAGTTAAAAGCTGCTGACCGTCTATTGGAGGCTCAGCGCTTAGAACAGCGTACCCGTTACGATATAGAAATGATGCAAGAAATGGGCTATTGCTCGGGCATCGAAAACTATTCCCGTCATATGTCTGAACGTAAGGCTGGGGAAGCACCGTTTACATTGATTGATTATTTCCCAGATGATTTCCTCATCATGGTGGACGAATCGCATGTGACGATGCCTCAAATTCGTGCTATGTATAATGGTGACCGTGCCCGTAAAGAATCTCTTATCGAATACGGTTTCCGTCTTCCTTCTGCATTAGATAATAGACCTCTTCAATTCGATGAATTTGTAGAGCGTATCAATCAAATTGTATACGTATCGGCTACACCTGGCCCATACGAAATGGAAGTAGAAACGAATATTGCAGAGCAAATCATTCGTCCTACGGGCCTATTAGATCCATCTATAGAAATTCGTCCTATTAAGGGGCAAATGGATGACTTGCTTGGAGAAATTCACAAACGAGCTGCCAAGAATGAACGGGTTCTTGTTACGACATTGACGAAGAAGATGGCTGAGGACTTAACGGAATTTTTGAAGGAAATGGGCGTACGAGTTCGTTACCTTCATTCCGATATTGTTACTATTGAGCGGGCTGAAATTATTCGTGATTTGCGGGCTGGCGTATTCGATGTATTAGTTGGTATCAACTTGCTTCGTGAAGGTCTCGATATGCCAGAGGTTTCCTTGGTTGCTATCTTAGATGCGGATAAGGAAGGTTTCTTGCGTTCCGATACGGCCATGATTCAAACTATAGGTCGTGCGGCTCGTAATGTGAATGGTCATGTTATCATGTACGCAGATCGTGTAACAGGTTCTATGCAACGAGCTATCGATGAAACCGATCGTCGTCGTGCCGTGCAAGAGACTTATAATATTGAACATAATATTACACCTAAATCTGTATCTAAAGACGTAAAAGAGCTTATCGAATTAACGAAAATCGAAGAAGATATGGTTACCGATGGAAAGGGACTTTCACCGAAAAAAGGAAACCAAAAAAAATCCTCAGAGGGCATGGACCATGGACACGAACCATATGTTCAAGATACATCAGCACCTAAGGTGGCAGATATAACACCGGAAGAATTGTACAATAAGATTGAAGAGCTAGATCGTCAAATGAAGGCCGCCGCCAAGCAGCTTGAATTTGAAACCGCGGCTAAGTTACGTGATCAATTGGGCGTATTACGTCAACAATGGTCCGATATGCATAGTGCAGGAGATAGCAAGTTGAAGAAACCTGCTTCTGCCAAATCTAGAAAAAGGACAGGTCTAAAAAGTAAATCTTAGGAGCAATTTTAAAAGATTGTAAGAAAACACATAGATTATATAGACTATATGTGCGATAATATACATATATTATTTCATGTTAGTAATCGGAGAGATGATGCCGTTTGGTATCATCTCTTTAAATAGGAAAGATAATGAAAGATCAATTGATTGTAAAAGGTGCGCGTCAGCATAACCTAAAAAATATTGATATATCCTTGCCACGTGATGAGTTTATCGTCTTAACTGGCCTCAGTGGTTCTGGTAAATCATCCTTAGCATTTGATACGATTTATGCAGAAGGGCAACGACGTTATGTTGAGTCCCTATCTGCGTATGCACGTCAATTTTTGGGACAAATGGATAAACCCGACGTCGATTATATTGAAGGTTTATCTCCAGCTATTTCTATCGACCAAAAGACTACCAGCCGTAATCCTCGTTCTACAGTGGGCACTGTTACGGAGATTTACGACTATTTACGTCTCTTATTTGCACGCGTAGGTCATGCACATTGCCCAGAGTGTGGTAAGCCTATTACCCAGCAAACAATACAACAAATGACCGATGATGTAATGAGCTTTCCAGAAGGTACTAAGGTTTTAGTGCTAGCCCCTATGATTCAAGGTAAAAAGGGGGAACATAAATCGGTATTTGAACAACTTCGCAAGGAAGGCTTTGTTCGTGCTCGAGTAGACGGTGTAGTACGTACCTTGGACGAAGAAATTGTATTAGAGAAAAATAAGAAGCATTCCATCGATATCGTTGTGGACCGTCTCGTTGTAAAAGAAGGCATTGAATCTCGGTTGGCTGACTCTATGGAGACCGCTTCAAAATGGGCAGAAGGCATCGTTGTGATTCAAGAGGTAGACGGACCTGAACACATGTATAGCCAACATTTTGCGTGCCCAGATTGTCATATTTCATTACCTAAAATTGAACCGCGTATGTTCTCCTTTAATAGTCCGTTTGGTGCGTGCCCATCTTGTTTAGGGATTGGTTCTACTATGGAGGTTGATGAGGAGCGCGTTATTCCAGATGGATCTATTAGCTTTGCCGATGGTTGCGTGCAAGCCTTGAGCTCCAATCCTAATGCGTGGTTTATGCGTCAAGTAGAAGGTCTATTAAAAGCTAATGGATATTCCTTAGACTCCACCTATGATGAATTGCCGAAAGCATTACAGAAAAAGGTGATGTACGGTACGACGGATAAGGTAAGTTTCACCTATGAAAATATGAGAGGTGAGATAAAGGAATTCTTTACTGAGTACGAAGGTATTTTACCGATGGTTAAGCGCCGTCATAGTGAAGCCTCTACAGACTCTATGCGTGAAGAATTTGAAAAGTTTATGTCTATTAAGCCGTGTACTACATGTCATGGGGCTCGTCTTAAACCTGAAGTATTAGCTATAACCGTAGGGGATAAGAATATCAACGAAGTAACGCAGTTAACTATTAAAGAAGCACTCGATTTCTTTGGTAATCTACAGCTAACTGAACGTGAACAAGTGATTGGTGCTCAAATTTTAAAGGAAATCAATGCTCGCCTTGGGTTCCTAAACAATGTAGGCCTTGATTATCTTACTATGAACCGTAGTGCAGGTACTTTGTCTGGTGGTGAAGCGCAACGTATTCGTCTAGCTACGCAAATCGGCTCTGGCTTGGTAGGTGTATTGTACATCCTAGACGAACCGTCCATAGGTCTACATCAACGAGATAATGATCGACTCATCGATACCTTAAAAGGCTTGCGGGACTTAGGTAATACCTTGCTCGTTGTAGAACACGACGAAGATACGATGCGTGCGGCTGACTATCTCGTGGACATTGGTCCAGGTGCAGGTGAGCATGGCGGTCAAATTATTGCCGCTGGTTCTGTTGACGAAGTTATGAAGGTAAAAGACTCTATTACTGGTCAGTATTTGAGTGGTCGTAAATTTATCGCTCTTCCGGAAGAACGCCGTAAACCAGGTAAGAACTGCATTGAAATTCGCGGTGCTAAGGAAAACAATTTACAAAATGTAAATGTAAAATTCCCTATTGGATTGTTTAATGTTGTTACTGGTGTCAGCGGTTCTGGTAAGTCTACCTTGATTAATGAAATTCTCTACAAAGGTTTAGCTAATCAATTATATCGCTCTAACCACAAAGTAGGGGCTCATAAAGAAATCCGTGGTCTTGAATATATCGATAAAATCATCAATATAGACCAAAGTCCGATTGGCCGTACACCGCGCTCTAATCCAGCTACTTATACTGGTGTATTCGATGCCATACGCGAGCTCTATAGTCAAACACCGGAAGCAAAGATGCGTGGTTACAAACAAGGGCGCTTTAGCTTTAACGTAAAAGGTGGCCGCTGTGAAGCTTGTCGTGGTGATGGTATCATCAAAATTGAAATGCACTTCTTGCCAGATGTGTATGTACCTTGTGAGGTTTGTAAGGGAGCCCGTTATAACCGAGAAACCTTAGAGGTTAAATACAAAGGTAAATCTATTGCAGATGTACTAGATATGACGGTAGATGATGCGGTTGAGTTCTTCAGCGCTATTCCGAAGATCAATCGTAAAATGGTTACCTTGCAAGAGGTAGGTCTTGGCTATATTCGTTTAGGTCAAGCCGCAACAACCTTATCTGGTGGTGAAGCACAACGGGTTAAATTAGCTACTGAATTAGCTCGTCGCAGCACAGGTAAAACGCTATACATCCTAGATGAACCTACTACAGGTCTTCACGCCGAGGATATTCGCAAGTTATTACACGTATTGCAACAACTCGTAGAGGGTGGCGATACAGTTGTCGTTATCGAACATAATTTAGATGTTATTAAGATGGCTGATCACATTATTGATCTTGGTCCTGAAGGTGGTAATCGCGGAGGCACTATCGTGGCAATTGGTACGCCTGAGGAAATTGTTAAGGTGAAAGAAAGCTATACCGGGAAATTCTTAGGTCCTGTATTGGAACAGACTAAGAAATTTATGAAAGCTGCAAAAAATAAGAAATAAAACATCTAAAAATCTACAAGGAAAGGAGGAAATATGCCGTCTAAAGAATTACTGGAAAAGGTTAGCCATTTGCCAACTACACCAGGCGTATATTTGTGGCGTGATCAATATAACCGAATTATTTATGTAGGTAAGGCTATTAACTTGCGAAATCGTGTGCGTTCCTATGTGCGTAACGATGCAAATCGCGCACCAAAGGTTACGGCCATGATGAAACGTGCCGTCGATGTGGAAGTCATTCAAACAAAAACGGAGATGGAAGCGCTCATCTTGGAGAATACACTTATCAAGGAGCATGAACCGAAATATAACATTAGACTTCGTGATGATAAGACATACCCATATGTAAAAGTCTCTGTGCAAGAGGATTACCCACGCGTATATATGACGCGGCGTTTAGAGCGGGACGGAGCCAAGTACTTTGGCCCTTTTACAGATGTCACATCTGTTCATGTGGTACTGAAATTAATACGACAGTACTATCCATTGCGTACCTGTAAGTCTATGAAGGTAGAACGCCCATGCTTACAGTATCATATGCATTACTGCGAGGCGCCGTGTTTTAATAAAATATCGGTACCCGATTATCGGAAGTATATTGACGAAATCATAGAACTTTTTGAAGGTAAACCTATACCATTGCTAAAGGAAATTAAATCAAAGATGGAGGCTGCTGCAGAAGATTTGCGCTTTGAAGATGCTGCGCGTTATCGTGATCAATTGTCTAGCATTGAAAAGATACAAGAAAAGCAACGCATGGTTACCCAACGTGGCGACTTAGACGTCTTAGGATTGGCTGTAGATACATCGATGGCCTGTGTACAGTTGCTATTCATCCGCGGTGGTCGTCTGTTAGGCCGTGAGAATTACTTTGTGCAACATGATGGCGATAGTTCAGAAACCATTATGACAGACTTTATCAAGCAATACTATGGAGATACAAACTTTATTCCTAAAGAGTTGTTACTACCTATGGAGAGTACAGATAGGGACTTATTAACGGAATGGTTTACACAGTTAAAAGGTCAACACGTAAATGTATCTGTGCCACAACGTGGCTATAAGATGGATATGATCAAGATGGCTCATGAAAATGCGGAAACTTTCCTTGAAGAACGTCGTCGTCAGTGGCAGCACCAAATCGATAAGACTGGCGGGGCGGTTAAGAAGCTAGCCGAGATTCTCGACTTACCACGTTTACCCGAACGTATGGAGTGTTTTGATATATCTCATACACAAGGAACTGAAACGGTGGCTTCTATGGTTGTTTTTGAAGGTGGCAAGCCTGCGAAGAAAGAATATCGCCGCTTTAAACTGAAAACTACACAAGGCAAACCTGATGATTTTAAATCGATGGCTGAAATTATGGAACGACGTTATGGTAATGAAACAGATTGGCCTATGCCAGACCTCATTATTATCGATGGTGGTAAAGGTCAGCTCAATGCGGCCTTGCCGTTAATCCGTGCCGTTGGTGTTACAGATGTGCCAGTTATCTCCTTGGCTAAGCGTATTGAAGAGGTCTTTGTAGAGGGACAATCTGAAAGTATCATTTTGAGTCATCACACGCCGGAGCTTCAATTACTTCAACAAATTCGTGATGAAGCGCATCGCTTTGCCATTACCTATCACCGTAAGTTGCGCGGTAAGCGAAATCTTGAATCTATTCTTGATCATATTGAAGGTATCGGGCCTAAACGCCGTAAGGCCTTATGGGCTCACTTTAATAGTTTAGAGGCCATGAAAGAGGCATCTATCGATGAACTTTTAAAGGTAGAATCTATGAATTATAAGACGGCAGAAACACTATATAATTTCTTCCGTATGTCCAAAGTAGAGAAACAAGAGGCTCTAAAATAAAAAAATCACCTATTGATTACTTACACTTGAGCGTAATCAATAGGTGATTTTATTATTCTACAATAGTTCTAGGTTTGTAATGTTGTATGTAGTATGTGCGAAGTGTAAATAATATACCCGCAACTACTACGCTAGCCAACAAACCAATCCATACGCCAAATGGTCCATAATTAGGATTTTTGGCAAGAGTATAAGCTGTTGGGAAACATACGCCCCAATAAGATATGAGCGAGATGTAAAGAACTATTTTTACATCCTTGTAGGCTCTTAGAATACCTTGTAATGGAGTACCTATGGCATCAATAGCTGCAAAAAATACGCCATACCCGAGGAAGTGATAAATAAGCTCATATACTTCATCATCGTTGGTGAATAAATCAGCAATATTATCCATATGGGTGAACGTAAAGGCGCATATAAGAACAGCTATAATGATAGCTAATACACGAGAAATATAAGAGTACTGGATGGCTTCCTTTTTTCGTCCTGCACCGAGTTCATAAGCAACGGCAATGGTAGAGGACATGGCGATACTTAATGGTAAGCAGTAGAATACATTAGTAAAAGAAATGACAGATTGATGAGCTGCTACTACAGCAGATCCAAAGTGAACCATTAAGAGCCCAGCAATACTAAAGATACTAGCTTCAAAAAAGATAGAAAAACCTATGGGAATACCAACTTGTAATTGTTCACGGATATAGTGAAAATTCGGGCTATGGAAATCTTTATAGATGCGATAGCCTTTTAACTTAGGATGCAATAGAATGACTAAGCTAAATAGAACTAAGTTTGTCCAACAGGCACCAGCAATACCGTAGCCAGCACCAACACCACCAATTTCAGGAAAACCGTAATGACCAAAGATGAGTGCATAATTTAAGAATACGTTAATCACAAAGCTTGTAAAGACGATGGCCATGGAGTAATGCGTTAATCCGTGAGAATCGACAGTGTTACGCAAGGTATTTACCCAGAGTAATGGGAATAAACCAAGTGCAAAGGCTTTCAGATAACTAATACATACCTCGGTGGCAGCCGGCTCAAGATTTAAATATGTCAATAAAGGGCGTAAGCCGAATATACCGATTAGTAAAATTAAAAATGCTAGTCCTGTACCGATGAAAAGGCCTTGATGAAAGATTATTGGGATATCATCTGTTTTCTTAGCTCCTAATAGTTGAGAAATAATTGGTGTGATACCCATTAATGTACCTTGTGCAAAGATATAGAAGAGGAGCCACAAATTATATCCCGTAGCAACACCAGCTAAATCAGTCGTACTATATTGCCCCGTTAAAAAGATGGCGATAAAGGTCGCCCCAATCAGGGAAAATTGAGTGATGCACATTGGAGTAAATAGTTTTATAAACAACCATAATTTTTGCAGTATAGAATATGTTTGATACATACTAACCTCCCTAGTAACGATATACTATACCATACCATAAAGTAGCTTAATTTAATAGCCAAAACCTAAGGGGAAAAGGAATTAAATTTATAAAAAAATAGAGCCCATATTGTGATTATGTAAGGGGAGAAATGACCTTATATAAACTATCTTATTTAATAAGAAAGAATTATGATAAAAACGTATATATATGTTGATAATTGAATTTTACACTACTTTACTATATCGATTATAATATATATACTATTGTTTTATTCTAAGGAGGATACATTGGACATCTTAACTGTACAAGGCTTATTAGCGATGCTTCAAATCATCGTTATTGATATTTTATTAGCTGGTGATAATGCCATCGTTATTGGTATGGCGGCTCGCAACCTACCCGCACATTTACAGAAGAAGGCGATTTTCTGGGGCACAGCTGGCGCTATTATTTTACGTCTTGTTATGGCATTCCTATTTGTAGAGGCATTGAACAATATTCCTGCTCTTCGTTTAGTTGGTGGTATCCTTCTTTTATGGATCGGTTATAAGCTTGTTGTTGATGATGATAGCGAGCACAATATCGAGGCTAAAGATAACTTGCGCGCTGCTATCATGACCATTGTTATTGCAGATGGAATTATGGGTATTGATAATGTTATTGGTGTAGTTGGTGCCGCTAGTGGCAATATGACATTAGTTGCTGTCGGTATGCTTATTACAGTACCTATTATCATTTATGGTAGTACTTTATTTGTAAAAGTTATCGAACGCTTTCCAATCATCCTTTACGTTGGTGGCGGTATCCTTGCCTGGGTGGGTGCAGCGATGAGTGTGGAAGATAAATTAATTTCACATACCGTAGAACCGTATGCATTACTCATTAAAATTGGTGCTGTTATTCTCGTAGTAGGGGCATCTTTGTTAGTAAAGAAACTTAAGAAATAATGTAACATATCTCTTCTTCTAGTCATAGGAGGAGAGATATTTTTTTCGTAAAAGTATAGTTATTATAAAGAACCTTATAGGCTAATCTTAAGAATAACAGTGGTAGTCTAAGAGCTTTCTTTTAGATGAGAAAATAGAGAATTTGTGGTATAGTTAAGGGATAGTTATAGAATCAGCTGAGTGAATTGAGGTAAGTATAGAATGGAATTTTTAGAAGCTGCAACGTGGATAACGATTAGTAAAATTATTTTGATCGATATTTTATTGGCAGGAGATAATGCCGTTGTTATTGGTATGGCAGCGGGTAAATTGGCACCAGAATTACAAAAGAAAGCCGTTATCTGGGGTACAGTAGGGGCTATTGGAATGCGCCTTCTATTTGCTACTCTTTTAGTGGAAGCACTTACTTTAATACCTCTTATTCACTTAGGTGGTGGCCTTGTACTTGTATGGATTGCCATTCAACTCTTAAAAGGTGGAGATGAAGATGCACATATCGAAGCTAAGAATTCCTTAATGGGAGCTATTTGGACAATCATTGTGGCTGATGCGATGATGAGTATCGATAATGTAATTGGCGTAGTTGGTGCCGCTAAAGGACATTTAGAGCTTGTTATTGTTGGTATGTTGATTACTGTTCCAATCATTGTGTTCTGCTCTACACTATTTGCTCGTATCATCAATAAGTTCCCTATTATCCTTTGGGCTGGTGGTGCTTTATTAGGTTGGGTTGCTGGTGAAATGATTGTGGAAGATCCACTTCTTATGCCATATATTCAAGGTGAAGAATTACTCGTGAAATTTGGCACTGTATTCTTTGTACTTATCGTAACTGGCATGATTAAAATTTGGAAGAAAAGAGACTCGTAATGAACGGTACAAGTCGTACATCTAGTAAGAAAAAATCTAAACAACAACGTAGAAACGGTAATTGTGTGAATACAGGTCAATCAGTTACTAGTACATTATCTAAGAAGCAACAAGCTATATTCAATGCTCCAGTTAAGTTAGGTGATGAGGTCTTAGTTACTATTCATGGTATCGGCAGTAGTGGTGAAGGTGTAGGTCGTGTAGACGAGTTTACAGTCTTTGTTCCCTTTGCCTTACCTGGAGAAACCGTTAAAATATCCATCAATATGGTGAAAAAGACTTATGCTACAGGACGACTATTAGAAATTGTCACTATGGCTCCTAATCGTATCGATCCGCGCTGTGATCTCTATGGCTTTTGTGGTGGATGTCAGTTGCAACACATTACCTATGAAGGCCAGCTTTCACTAAAAACACAAAAGGTGAAGGACGTTATCGAACGCATTGCTCATCAAAACCCAGATCTTGTTAAACCTACTCTAGGACCTAAAAATCCCTGGGCATATCGCAATAAGATGCAAATGCCTGTAGGAGGGACTAAAGGCGATATTCAAATGGGTTTCTATGCGATGGGATCTCACGATATCGTACAAGGTACGAATTGTCCAATACAATCTGAAGGCAATAATAGCATTGCTCAAGCTTGCTATCAAATTGCTAAAGAATTTGATATCGAACCGTATGATGAACATACGGGAAAAGGTGTATTACGCCATGTAATCGGTCGTATTGGACAATCTGGATGGATGATTATCCTTGTAACCGCTACAGAACATTTGCCGCATCAAGAAAAGTGGGTAGAAAAATTAATTGAACGAGTTCCCCAAGTAGAAACCATTGTTCATAACGTAAATGGGAAGCGTACAAATGTTATATTAGGGCCTAAAAATAGTCTTCTTTATGGGGCTGGAACGATTACAGACCATATTAAAGATTTACGGTTTACCTTATCTCCACATTCCTTTTTCCAAGTTAATCCTGAACAAACTACGGTGCTTTATGATCAAGCACTAGCGTATGCAGACCTAAAAGGAACCGAAATCGTTATCGATGCGTATTGTGGTACGGGTACTATTTCATTATTCCTTGCGCATAAAGCAAAACATGTTATCGGTATAGAAATCGTAGAACCAGCGATTATCAATGCTCGTGAAAATGCACGACGCAATGGCTATGATAATACAGAGTTTATCGTTGCCGATGCGGCCGTAGAAATGCCAAAACTCTATAAAGCAGGCGTACGACCTGACGTTATCGTATTCGATCCAATTCGCGCAGGCTGTAAAGAAGAAGTACTAACTTCTGCAGCTAGCATGGAACCAAAACGCATTGTCTACGTATCCTGTAACCCAGCTACCATGGCACGAGACATTGAAATCCTCACACACTACGGCTATGAACTCAAAGAAGTACAACCTGTAGACATGTTTCCAATGACGGCACACGTTGAGGCAGTAGCTTTGCTTACTAGGAACGAAGTGACGCAGTAAGCATTAGCATTATCCTTGTACTCGGTATTTGATAATGCTGAGGGCAGAGTATGAATTATAACATTAAATGCCTCTAATAAATATGTGTTGTTTCTGGACTGTTTATCGCTTATGTACTTTTTAATATATATGAGGTAATCATTATGACAACTTCTAATATGAAGGTTACTATTTTATGTCCTATAGAAATTGTGTGGGATACAGTGACGAATCTAAAAGATTTTTCCTGGAGAAGCGATTTAAAAGATGTAAAAATTATAGATGAGCATAATTTTATAGAGATTGCTAAGAATGGAATCGAAACTTATTTTAGGATTACAGAATGTATTAAATACCAGTCATGGATATTTGAGATAGAAAACAAAAATATTAAGGGGACGTGGGTTGGAAAATTCTTCTCAAAGGGTGATAAAACGATTCTGGATTTTACTGAAAATGTTATCTCTAAAAAAATAATATTTAAACCATT
Organism: Veillonella sp. S13054-11; assembly: GCF_002959795.1. NCBI lineage: Bacteria > Bacillati > Bacillota > Negativicutes > Veillonellales > Veillonellaceae > Veillonella > Veillonella sp. S13054-11. The sequence continues at coordinate 294,185 of NZ_PPCY01000001.1, read as the reverse complement.
TATAAGTTTATATTTGAAACGACAACAAAGAATATATTTTAAGGATTTAAAAGTGAAACTAAATTGTAAAGAAGCTAGTTTTATTTAGAGCGCACTAAATAAATATAACCATATATACTAGAAATAATATTATTTTTAGTAAAAATAAAAAAATATCATTATTATAACTTATTAATTTGGACTATTTTATCTATTATTTTTCTTAATAGTAACATATAATATAGTTGATTTGTATTATTATGTATGGTTTTGAAAGGATTGATAAGTTTCATGATTATTTTATTAGGTTTTATTGTTTTATTAGCCTGCTTAATTGTAGGTGTTAGATATGGTGGCCTAGGACTTGCTGCTATATCAGGTTTAGGTCTTGCCTTTTTTGTATTTGTAATTGGTTTGGTTCCAGGAAAACCACCTATTGATGTAATGTTGACTATTATGGCAGTTGTTACATGCTCTGGTTTTTTACAAGCTTCTAAAGGTTTAGATGTAATGCTAGTTTATGCTGAAAAACTTCTACGTAAAAATCCGAAGCAGATTACAATTTTGGCACCTATAACAACTTGGTTTTTGACTGTTCTTTGCGGTACGGGTCACGTTGTATATACAATGTTCCCAATTATTTATGATATTGCAATCAAAGAAGGTATTCGTCCAGAACGACCTATGGCTGTATCATCTATTGCTTCTCAAATGGGGGTATGTGCTTCACCGGCATCCGTTGCAGTCGTATCCGTTGTTGCTATGTTGGTAGCAGCTAACTTCCCAGCTAGTGTAGTAACAATCTTGGCAATTACAATTCCAGCTACTTTCTGTGGTGTTATTGTTGCTGGTATTTGGAGCATGCGTCGTGGCAAAGATCTTGCAAATGATCCAGACTTTCAAGAACGTATTAAAAATCCTGAGCAACGTGCGTACATTTATGAAGAAAATAAAGAAGCAAGTGTTAAAACTGAACTTCCACATACTGCATATTGGGCAACAACAATTTTTCTACTAGGTATTATTATTATTGCTCTCTTTGGTAGTTTCCCTGAACAATTGTTACCACTTGTTCCAAATGCTAAAGGCGTATGGAAACCCTTATCCATGACACCAACTATTCAAATTTCTATGCTTGTAATCGCTGCGATTATTCTTCTTGTGTGCAAGGTAAAAGTTAGTGATGTAACGAATGGTTCTGTATTTAAATCTGGTATGATTGCAGTTATCTCTGTTTATGGTGTAGCTTGGATGGCAGAAACATATTTCGGTGCTTACATTCCACAATTTAAAACTACATTGTCTGGTATCGTTGTAGCGTATCCATGGACATATGCTTTTGTGCTATTCTTGATTTCTAAACTGGTAAACTCGCAAGCGGCAGCACTTGCTATTGTAGTGCCAATGGGCCTTAGTGTTGGAGTAGATCCTCTCATTATTTTATCCTTTGTGCCAGCTTGTTATGCTTACTTTATTTTACCAACTTATCCATCAGACCTTGCATGTATTGGATTTGACCGTTCTGGTACAACGCGCATTGGTAAGTTTGTAATCAACCATAGTTTTATACTTCCTGGTTGTATCGGTGTCTTTACAAGTTGTGTTGTTGGCTATTTTATCGCTCACGCACTTTTCTAAGATATATTTACAAAAGAGACTATATAATTATTCAGTTTGTATAGGAATCGAAAAAGGTACAACAGTAAATGTTGTACCTTTTTTATACATATTATTTGAGGTGATCACTGTGGCAATTTCTAATATGAAAGTTATTCTTTTATGTCCAATAGAAACAGTGTGGGATGCGGTCACGAATCTAAATGATTTTGCTTGGAGAAGTGATTTAAAGGATATAAGAATTATAGATGAGCATAACTTTATAGAGATTAGTAAGAATGGTATAGAAACTTATTTTAGAGTCACAGAATGTATTAAATATCAATCCTGGGCATTTGAGATAGAAAATAAAAATATTAGAGGGACTTGGGTAGGAAAATTTTATTCCAAGGGAGATAAAACTATCTTAGAGTTTACTGAAAATATTGTCTCTAAAAAATTAATATTTAAGCCATTTATAAGCTTATATTTGAAACGACAACAAAAAATATATTTTAGAGACTTAAAAGTAAAACTAAATTGTGCAGAATCTGGTTTTATGTAGAAAGTAGTTTTGTAGATTTATAATGAGAGAAAAGAACTATGTTAGTAACTAATAAAATGAATTCTAAAAGACAACAAATTAAGAAAGTAAATCGTTTTGGTGCATCTGTAACTGTTTGTGTTTTTGCATTAACAGTTGGAGCTGCTATTTTATTGAGTGTGCCAACTGTAGAGGCAGCAGGTCAAGTAATAGGCGGCTATACCTTCGGTAATCAAGCAGTAGATGATGGCAGTGTTGTCGTAGGTGGCGGCAAAGATAAGGAACCTAATTTTGCGGAAGGTGAAAATAGCGTTGTTGTTGGTGGTACAAAGAATGCAGCAGAAGGAGCATATACTACTATCGTAGGTGGATTACAGAATATAGTTCACGAAGAAATTAAGAATGGTGCTATTCTCGGTGGTAAAAAGAATCAAATTGAAGCTGTTGGTACTTTAGTAGGTAATTATGCAACAATCAGTGGTGGTGAAGATAATATTGCTTATGGAGAGTCTTCTTCTATCTCTGGCGGTAATGCCAATGGGACCTATGGTTTGCATAGCTCTATTGCTGGCGGTCGTGGTAACAACGCAGGTGGTGAAATTGGTTCTGTCATTGGGGGTTCCCAAAATAATGCGGATGGTCATGGTAGTACTCTAGCTGGTGGTTTAGGAAATACTGGTGTAGGTATGTGGTCATCTGTATTCGGCGGCAGTAAAAATGAAGCAGTAGGAACTGGTGCTTCTATTCTTGGTGGTGGTGGTCGTCAGTTTACAGGCCGAAAATTTATTACTCACAAAAATATTGCTAATGGTGAATATAGTACGATTGTAGGTAGTCGAGATGCTAGAACTGTAGCAAACGGTAGTACCGTTCTTGGTGGTTCTAATGGTTTAACACTTGGTGTGGCATCTACATCTATCGGTGGTGGTTTTACTGGTGATAAGGCAGAAAATAGTGTGGCACTAGGTCATAAAGCAGGCACTACTGTTAAATATGGGACTGCAATAGGTCATGAAAGCGTAGCTACAGAAGAAGGGACCATAGCATTTGGTCACGATGCTGGTGATGTATCTGGGTACACTGTTAAATATCCTGATAAAGAAATAACTACGCATTTAGGTTATAAAAAAACTGTTCCAGATTATGATAAAGAACCGACAGTAACACCTACTACATACACTGATGCGAAGTATAATCGATTGGTAAAAGTAGCTGATGGTGTAGATGAACATGATGTAGTAACAGTGGGTCAGTTAAAGTCTTCCACAGGTCAATTAGAAAGCACAGTAGATCAATTGGAATCTACTGTAGGTCAATTGCAAGCTGTAGGCACAAATTTAGATACTAAAGTAAATAAAGCAACAGCATCTAGCTATGCTCTTGCAGCATTACATCCGAACTTCTCTGGAGATGAAACAGGATTAGGTGTAGCTGTTGGATTTGGTCATTTCCATGGTAAAACAGCTACTGCGTTAGGCGCATTCTATCGTCCAAGCCGTAATGTACAGCTCAATGTAGGCACTGTTCTTGGAAATGGTAATTCAGGTTTTAATGGTGGTTTAAGCTTTAAAGTAGGATCTGAATCTAAAGGGACATCTACATCTACAGATGCTAGAATAGCCGAATTAGAAAGACGAATTCTTGAATTAGAACAAGCGAAGAAATAATATATATATTAGTAGAAGCTCTTCACTTTATGCGAAGAGCACTCATACTTATAAATGTAATATAATTAGAATAAATAGATGTATTATGTTCGTTGAGGTATGTGGTGTGGGACTAATTTTAGATATTGATAAAATAATGTACCAATTGAGTAGGTGGAGACCAATATTTCATTCGGAAGCAGACTTTCAATTTAGCTTAGCTTGGATGATTAAAGAACAATATCCAAATTGTGATATTAGACTAGAGTTTGTACCTGAATTTAATCCTAATTTACATCTCGATATTCTTGTTATATTAGATGGTAAATGGATTCCTATTGAGCTTAAATATACGACAAAAAAATGTATTAAAACTATAAATGATGAAGTGTATATGTTGAAGGAGCAAGGTGCTAAGGACCAAGGTTGTTATAACTACTTAAAAGATATAATGCGTATAGAGGAATTTAGGGATAAGAGTAATAAATTTATTGAAGGTTATACGATTAAGATAACTAGTGAGATGTCTTATTTAAAACCGCCCATAAAAGTAAATTGTACATATGCCGAATTTTCTATTGAGGATGGTTCTATAAAAACTGGGTGTATGAATTGGGCCGCTAATACAGGAGAAGGAACAATGCGTGGAATGGAAGCATCTATTGAATTAACTGGGATATATCCTATAAATTGGAAAGAATATTCTAAAGTTGATTATACTAATAGTGGTACTTTTATGTATCTTGTAAATAGGATAAGTAAATAAAATTAGGAGATATATTATGTTTAAACCTATTCGTAAAAAGATAAATGAAATAGATCGTGCTGCTATAGAAGCTTTATTACAATCTAATCGTCGAGGTATTTTAGCCATGAACGGCGATAATGGGTACCCTTATGCTATTCCTATTAATTATTTTTATGACTGTGATAAGAAGAAAATTTATTTTCATGGAGCTAAAGCTGGTCATAAAGTAGATGCATTGAAAACTTCAGATAAGATATGCTTTACCGTATATGGTAATGAGTGTATTGATGAATCTGAATCTTGGGCGCCGTATGTACAAAGTGTAGTCGTATTTGGAAAATGTCGTTTGTTAGAGGCCGGTTCAGAATCTATAGAGCGATTAAAAGAATTTGCTATGAAGTATTATCCTGATGAGACTTTAGCTGATGAACAAATTGCTCGTAATGGGCGAGCAACACAAATGTTTGAAATTACCATCGAACATATGAGTGGTAAACAAGTACAAGAGAAATAATAGATTAGCCCTTCACTTATGTGAAGGGCTTTTACTATACACTCATACTTATAAATATAATATAATGTAATTAGTAATAATCATTTTAAAAATATAGTTCGTGGGAGAGAGACATGATAAAGTTAAAGAATTTAGGTACATTTGAAGCTGTAACTCATATCGTAACAGATATCGTAAAGGAGAGTCGATACATATGATAGATACCTTTGAGAAAAAATATACGGATTGGTCCATTGATGTGGGTGAGTACAAATATGAAGGGATTACATTGAATGAGGTTGAGCAAAATCTATATGCTATTGAAGATCAAGAGCAAGATTTTGTAGTTATATCACCATTAAATGCAATCTTAATAGATAATAAAAAGTATAACTTTGTACAAGTTTGTAGTGATCAAGATACCGATTTATTACATATAGAGCTTAGTGCAACTAATGATGGCGAACAGGGCGCTATTATATATGGTAAAAATGAGCTAGGACATCAAGAGGTATTACAGATCATAGAAGAATTTATTGCACATCATAAGGTACCATCGTTAGATGATTGGGAAATTGTGTTAGATTTAAGACCGAAGATGGAAAGCTATATAAAAGGAACAGAAAATGACTAATCTTGCAATATATGATGAACAGTTAAGGCAATATACCATATCCTACGAAGGAATACAGTTTTGCTGGGATGAGAAACCAACAGATGCTAATTTAGATACGGCAAAGCTATTAGCTGTTAATTACCATAAGAATATAGATGCAATTGCAACTTTCATTTATAACGAAATACAAGATTGGTATGGTGATGTAACTATTGATGACGTGAAAACACGTATTGGTATGCCTATTATTGAACCAGAACGTGATGCTGTGACCTATTGCGAGCAAACCTTTGATGATACCCATATCTTTTCTTTTACATTTTGGGATGATGAATTCAAAGATTTACATTATTTTGCCATAGATGGATGATATATTTTCCATGATTTTGCTATTATGACTTATATGTGGAGTCTATTATGTTATATACACCTAATAACATTTTGTATAAGTATATTCGCTATCGATTTAGACGAATTCAGATTCAGTGCAATATGTTATATGATATAGCACCAGAGGAAGAAGATGAGATTTGTCGTAATCTATTAAAAAAGAGAGCGAAGATATTAATTCCAGCTGGCATATTATATTTTTTGCTTTTTGGGGTTATCTTTGCTTGGCTAGTAGGAACAAGTGAGGAATTAAATCCATTAATGCAATGGGAATTAAGAGTAATAGACTATGTTATACCCATTTTAAATACCATAGATATTAAGTGGTATGCATATCCTCTAGATCTATTATGGGTAGCAATTATATTAGCGCCTATAGCGATTATAAATGCATCTCCTTATATCATTTTTTCTTATATTGTAGATACCATATTAATACGACATGAAGTAAAAGCTTTAATCAAAACTTATTCTATAAATGAGTAATTAAGAATTTAGATTATATCGGTTTAAACTAGGAGAGGGTATTATGAGTAATCTGAAAGATTTTAATTGGACCGGATTTTGGAACGATGTCGACTATGCATTTGAATCTTATATAGGTAAATCTGTTACTGATGAGGATATTAAAGCAGCTGAAGCAAATCTAGGGTATACATTGCCTGTAGCATATATTGAGCTACTTAAAAACCATAATGGTGGTGTAGTAAAGAAAAATTGTTTTATTGATGATGATGACGATTGTGTATACGTAACAGGTATATATGGCATCGATAAAGATAAGAAATACTCTCTTTTAGGTGAGATGGGGAATAAATTTTGGATTTCGAAAGTAAAATATCCCCCTATCGGTGTCGTTGTAGCCGATACGATTTCCGGTGGTCACGACATGATTTTCCTCGATTATCGTGAGTGTGGTCCTACCGGTGAGCCTAAGGTTGTACGTATAGACGACCAAGAAGGTGATTACTCAATTACTCTATTAGCAGATAACTTTGGTGATTTTATTAAGGGCTTATATATCAGTATAGAAGACATTACGGACGAAGAGTTTCAAGAATTAAGTGATGCGGAAAAGGTTAAGTTCCTTAATGAACAAGAGGGCATCGATATCAAGCGTGCGATGGAACTGTTAAATAATATGGGCATCGATAATTTGTCCCCAATACTATTAAGCACCTTAGGACGTATGTATAACAATAATGGACGGGCAGCAGAGGCTATCGATTTATTTAATCGTATAGATGAGGCACATCGTGATTGGTCTTGGTATTATCGTTGTGGCTATGCTCATGCATCTTTGGGATGTGGTGAAAGCTACGAATCTGAACATGTACAGAAGGCATTACAGTTAATAGAGATTGGCATAAAAATGACGAAAGAAGCTCACTTAGATAAACAGCTTGGTTGGTGCTGTGAAGTAGTAAAGTATCAACTATTTAAAATTAAGCCAAAAGAGTACAAGGAGGATTATCCTGTGATATTTGAAACCATTAAGAATCTTTTTGATAAGAAAAATAGTAAAGATACTACAGAAGGTAAAGCTACTACGGAAGGTAAAGTTACTGGAGATATTAATGAATGCGAAGAAGATAACTATCCTACATATGATGTAGTACATTGGGTATTTAATAAGCAAACATATAGCAGAGAAGAGTTTTCCAAAGAATACAATGAAAATGTAAAGAAATATGTAGATGATGAAGCAGATGACGACGATAGATTAGAAGCACCGGAAATTCTAGTAACCTATGAAGCTTGGATTGAAAGTGAAGATCAACTTTTTGATAATGAACGTGTTACCGATGAGGAATTACTTGAAGAAGATAAAGAAGATGGCATGTGGCAGGTAGAAATTATGGCTCATCTTGTGGCGGATAATGGTACATATTTTACTAGAGAAGAATTGCTCTTTAAATTGCATAATTTAATGGCTAATAAAGAACTTGGTGATCACGTATTCTTTGAAGGTATTGAATACGAAGGTCATGAATGTGAAGGTTACGGACTTATAGATAATGAAGATAGTATACCTGTATTCTTTATTGTTTGTGGTAGCTAGTTTCTAAATAATGTTAACTATAAGACTATATTTGTAATACGACAGGATGTGGCATAATGACATTAACGGTTGAACAATTTAAAGCACTTTCTGATATAGAGCAATTACAAACTGTTAAAGATCTTAATGATACTGAACAAGTAGAAACTATTATTGATGTGTTAACTAGTGTGGGCACAGAAAATTTATCTATATCTCTGTTAGGTGAGCTCGGTAGAGCTTATAACAATAATGGCAATGAAAAAGAGGCAATTAAGGTATTAGAGTCTATTGATGAAAAATATCGTGATGCGGTGTGGTATTATCGCTGTGCTTATGCGTATGGAGTTATTGCGCTTGGTAATAATGACGCGTATACATCGGATGCGATGCAACAGATGCTAAGGTTAGTAGATAAGGGTGTACGTTTAGCTACTAAGGAAGATCGAAATGATATAAAAGAATACTTCTTTGAAATCATCGATATGTGCTATATGCAAATGGACTTTGAACAGTGTGAAGCAGAGTATACTGAGTTATGCAAAGCTTATAGCCAGTATGTGGTGGGAAAAAAGCGAAATAAACGAGGTGTTCCTCATCATCTCACCATCACAGTGGAAGAAATCCAAGCTACAGATGATATGTGGACCATTAATGAGCCCATGTATTGGACTATCAATATTTATGGCTCTCATGATGATTATATAGAATCCTCAAAAGGTTTTACCTTAGAGCAAAGATATCTCAATGCAATATGTTGGTATTTTGCTGAGGTTAATAATGGTGGACATCATCAGTTCTTCTATAATTCAACAGGCATTGTATGGGAAGACGCATTAGCAGGTTTGCAACGATTTAAAATGGATGAGTTAGCAAATAATTTCCAAACTGTATTAGGCTACTTTGGCGGTACAGTACCATTTGATAGAGAAGAACGATGGAAATTATTACAGCAATCTGAGGATAATCCAGAGTTCTTTGAGTTTCTAGATGAAAAAGATGATGTAGTATATGAATATGATGGAATTTTTGAAGATGTATTTGTACACGAAAATCCTCATTTATTTGTATTTGATGGAACCTATACGATTCCAGAATAAGCTTGGTGATATACGTAATAAAATATAATCTGCACTTTTAGTATGCTAATCGATTTTCACTATGTTAGCTACTTTCACCAAGCGGAAACGATGTATCAGAGGTATTACATGTTAGATAAACAAGGCGTATATGATTGTTTGCGTGACCATCATATCGATTTTGAAATTACAGATCACGCACCATTATTTAGTATGGACGATAAGCCAAATGTGCAGTTGCCATATCCTGAGTGGGATGCGAAGAATTTATTTATACGAGATCATAAACGAGAACATTACTATTTAATTACCGTTCGTGGTTCTAAACGTGTAGATTTAAAACAATTCCGTAAGGACCACAAGCTTAAAAAGATTACCTTTGGTTCTGAAGAAGAACTATGGGATATTTTGAAGATTAAACCAGGTCATGTATCTCCATTCTGCTTGCTCCATGATGAGGAACGTAAGGTCCATTACTATATTGACGCGGACTACGAAAATAATTTAATCGGCATACATCCAAACCAAAATGATGCGACTGTATGGCTTAAAGGCAAAGAACTAGTTAAACTTATTGAAGAACATGGTACAATAGTAGAGTATATTACATTGTAATTTTGAAGTGTTTTAGGAGCAGTTTAAGAAGATCTATGAATAGAACATTATTAAAACGTATGATAGTTACATCTGTTATTGCCGTATTAGGTGTAAGCACATCTTTTGCAGCTCTTGTTATGGAGCGAGATCAATCTGTAGATACAGCACCTAGTGTAGGCATGTATCGTTTCGAAGTACCTGTAGAGTTACAAGGAACTTATAATAGTGCAGGTGTAGCTAATCTGACAGCATCTATGGAAAAAGAACCTAATACATTGTCCATGAATGTGGCGCATGTAAAAGGTAATCCTTCGGAGTCTTATGTAGTTGAAATCTATAAAGATTTAGCTGCTATTGAAACACATCGCAAATCTGACCATTATCAAGCATTTGTTAATGAAGTCGGTTCTAAATTAACAAATCGTAAGATGTACGATGTACAGTCTGTACTTTTATTTGAAAAGAAAGATGCATTATCTATCGTAAATGATGGTAAGGCAGTGGTGACCTTAACTGAGTTTACTGTTGATAGCAATGAAATCGATACGGTACAACGACAATATCAACTCGATATGGAACGTGCCGTTCGTGATGATGCGGGTTATAAGGCTGGTTATGTGCTTCGTGAAAGAAATGCAAAAAATCGTTGGTACGTCATTCAAATCTATAGCGATCAAGAAGCCCTTACTAAACACTTGAACAGCCCAGGTTATCGTTTTATGATGAGCCAAATCCAAGGTAGTCTACAAGGGGTTACTACTAAAGTATTAGATGGGGATATCCTTGTAAACCATGGTGGTCAATCATTTGTTAGACCTTAGTTTTTGATATAATACTAATCAGTAAAGTTACTGCTAGCATATTATGTGCTAGCAGTTTTTTGCTATATAATAGGTTATAATCTAGTTAATTCTATTTAGGAGTTATATATGACACAACAAGAACGATTGCGCTATCTTTTAGAGGGATTAGTAGCCGAATATAAAGAGAAATATAACGAACATATAGATATTCCCGTAAGTGAAGAAGAACAATTTACTCTATTTAGAGCACTATGTAATATTCGTCCTGCAGGAGCTATGTCCGCAGAGTGGATGAAGATAGAGGATGAATATTTAAATACATTGGCTCATGAAAAAGGCATCGTTACGATTAACGATATGGAAGAGCGAGAACCTCAGATATATTTGTGGCAAGGGGATATAACACGTCTAGCGGTAAAGGCTATAGTCAATGCAGCTAATGAGCAGTTGCTCGGTTGTTTTCTACCGAATCACAAATGTATTGATAATGCCATTCATACTTTTGCTGGTATTGAGTTACGTATGGCCTGTGCTAGGATGACTGAGTATATGGATATGCCTGAAAAGACAGGTGTAGCTCGTATGACCTATGGTTTTAATTTACCTGCCAGTCATGTTATCCATACGGTAGGGCCTATTGTTTATGATACTGTTACAGACTTAGAAAAAGAACAATTGTCATCGTGCTATAGATCTTGCTTGGAGCTAGCTAATGCTTATAGTTTGAAGTCCATTGCATTTTGCTGCATTTCTACAGGTGAGTTTAGATTTCCTAATGAATTGGCGGCCCAAATTGCTATCGATACGGTACGTAGGTATTTAAAAGAAACAAATAGTAAAATCCAAGTGGTATTTAACGTATTTAAGGATATAGATTATGACATCTACAACAAATTATTGGGATAATATAAAACGTGTAAAAGATTTTTTGAATACAGCTGATGCGGTACTCGTAGGTATTGGGGCCGGTATGTCTACTGCAGCGGGTCTGACCTATAGTGGAGAACGTTTTCATAAATACTTCGATGACTTTCACAAAAAGTACGGTATCACAGATATGTATTCTGGTGGATTCTATTCATTTGAAAGCATGGAAGAATATTGGGCGTGGTGGAGCCGTCATATCTACTATAATCGCTATGATATTTCAGTAGGTGAACCTTATATTCGGTTGATGGAGTTGTTACAAAATAAGAATTACTTTGTGATTACCACTAATGTAGATCATCAAATGCAATTTGCTGGAGTGGATAAAAATAGATTTTATTACATGCAAGGTGATTATGGCTTGTGGCAATGCTTTGAGCCATGTCATCAAAAGACTTATGATAATGAAGAACAAGTGCGTCGTATGGTGAAAGAACAAAAGGATATGAAAATTCCCACAGAATTAATTCCTCACTGTCCTAGATGTGGCGAACTAATGACGATGAATTTACGTGTCGACGGTGCCTTTGTGCAAGACGAAGGTTGGTATGCAGCTCAAAAACGATATGCAAGTTTTATAGAGAATTATAAAGATAAGAAAACCGTATTGTTAGAACTTGGTGTTGGCTATAATACACCGATGATTATTAAATATCCATTTATGCGGGTGGCACATGACAATATAGACACACTATATGTACCAGTTAATATTGAAAAACGATCGATTCCATTTGATATTCAGCAAAATACAGTATTGTTTAATAATGACATACAAAAGGTATTGAATGATTTGTTATCTTAAGAAGGAGTTAATGTACTATGAACTATAAATATACCTATGAAAGTCCATTAGGGACAATGATTATGCTTGGTACATTATCATACTTAACAGATTTATTTTTTATTGATGAAGCTCATGCACCTAGTTATGATGATGCGGAGTATATAGAGCAACTAACAGGTCCATTTGAAGTAACAATTATGTGGCTAAATCAATACTTTAATGGTAAAAAGCCCTTTATTACACCGCCTATCCAGTTAGAAGGTACAGAGTTCCGTAAATCCGTATGGTCTATATTACAGACAATTCCTTATGGTGAAACTACAACATATGGAGATATTGGTAAACAAATTGCACAGCAACAAGGTAAAGAGAAATTTTTTGCTCAAGCCGTAGGAGGGGCTGTAGGGCATAATCCAATTTCTATCATCGTTCCTTGTCACCGTGTTATTGGTAGTAATGGCCAGTTAACAGGATATGCAGGGGGCATTGAACGCAAGAAATATATGCTAGACCTAGAGTCGGAGCATAAATAAAGTAATAGTAAATATAAAACATAGATAATAATAAAAGAGATTACTTCTATGTATAGTTAGACATATATAGAAGTAATCTTTTTTTGTGTTTAGATATATTTAGTTGTAATGTAAATAGATATCGTAATAATTAGAATATGAGCAAATACAATACTTTTACAATGTACTTATTTTAAATAAATTTGTTTTCTAAGGTACCAATACCGCTTATGGAAACTGTAACAATATCTCCTGGTTTTAACCAAGAATACTTACTTTCATTTTTACCTAATACTACACCACTAGGCGTACCTGTAAAGATAATGTCACCTTCTTGGAGTGTCATATATGTTGATAAGAAGGCAATAATGTTATAAGGCTTAAAAATCATTTGTTCTAGCTTTGCTTGTTGACGTATTTCACCATTTACTGTTGTCGTAATAGTAGCACTTTCAAAGTCAAAATCATCAGGAGATACAATATTAGGACCAATAGGAGCAAAGTGATCAAGCGATTTGCCAAGGATCCATTGAGAACCTCTAAACTGTAATGTACGGGCACATACGTCGTTACCAATGGTATAGCCTAAGATATGTTCCATTGCCTTTTCAGGAGATATGTTTTTACCAGATTTACCGATGATGATAACTAATTCTCCTTCATAATCGTAATGGAAAGTTTCGTCTTCAATAGTAATTGTATCATGATTACCTGCAAGAGCATTTGATGTTTTCATAAAGATTTCTGGAAAATCATGTGTAGCTAGACTAGTTTCAGCAATATGATCAGCATAGTTAAGGCCGATACAAATGATACTTTTAGGATTAGGAATTAAAAAATTTTTATTTTCGTTCATAATAGGGACCTCTAGTAAAATAAGATAATGTATATCTGAAATTATTATAATATAAATAGGGCGGTAGCTATACTGTAAAAAACAATTTTTATATTCAACGATAGTATAGCTAGGGGCCTATTTGATAATATACATATCTATTAATATGTTACCTATATATAGATGATATATCTTAATAGATACTATATCTGTATATATAATTTATCATCTCTATAGAATCTATTGAAAATACAAGATGATAGTGATAAGATTAAGTGTATATCAATATAAATGGAGGTTATTGTTATGAGCAAGAATATCGATTGGGATAATCTCGGTTTTGGTTATGTAGAAACCGACTACCGTTATTTGACTACATATAAAGATGGTAAATGGGACGAAGGTGGTCTAATTACTGATGCTAACGTTGTCCTTAATGAATGTGCTGGTGTATTCCAATACGCTCAAACTGTTTTTGAAGGTTTGAAAGCATACTATACAAAAGATGGTCACATCGTATGCTTCCGTCCAGATTTGAATGCAGAACGTTTGAATCAATCCTGTGAACGCCTTGTAATGCCTACATTACCTGAAGGTCGTTTCCTTGAAGCTGTAAAAGAAGTTGTAAAAGCAAATAAAGACTTTGTTCCTCCATATGGTCATGGTGCAAGCCTTTATATTCGTCCTTACATGATGGGTACAAACTCCGTTATCGGTGTAAAACCTGCTGATGAATATCAATTCCGTGTGTTTACAACACCAGTAGGCCCTTACTTTAAAGGTGGTGCTAAACCAATCAAAATTCGTATTACTGATTTTGATCGTGCAGCTCCTCATGGTACTGGCCATATTAAAGCTGGTTTGAATTATGCTATGAGTTTGTATGCTATCACTGATGCTCATAATGAAGGCTATGCAGAAAATATGTATCTTGATGCGGCTACTCGTACACATGTAGAAGAAACTGGTGGTGCTAACTTCATCTTTATTACTAAAGATGGTAAATTAGTTACACCTAAATCTGATAGTATCTTGCCATCCATTACACGTCGTTCTTTGATGTATGTAGCAGAACACTACCTTGGTATGACTGTAGAACATCGTCCTGTTCATAAAGATGAATTAAAAGACTTTGCTGAAATTGGTCTTTGTGGTACAGCGGCTGTTATTTCTCCAGTAGGTCAAATCGATACTCCAGAAGGCACTATTAATGTTCCTGCTGGCATGGATGATATGGGTCCTATCACTAAAAAATTATATGACACATTACTTGGCATTCAACATGGTGAAATCGAAGCTCCTGAAGGCTGGGTAGTTAAAATTTGCTAATTATTTAACTATGCAAATATGATTTAATTATGCAAACATGAAAGTATATAAAAACGGCATCTACCGTATGATAGATGCCGTTTTTTATTCTGCTAAAGATATTAGTAAACTAATGATTTTGATTGATAAATATTCTAGCTATATTTAGTTAGCGTTTGCTCTACTATGCACTTTAGCCATAAATTTTTCGTTGTTAATGACAAAGCGTTCATGTGTACCACGACCGATAATACCAATGCCATCAGAAGCTTCGATATCGAATGTGATTTTGCGACCTTCTACGGCGCTTACAATAGCTTTTGCTGTTACTGTTGCACCAAGTGGAGTAGGGGCTTCATGGGTGATGGATAAAGCAATACCTACAGTGCCTTCACCTTCTTCTAAGTATGGTTGTACTGCTGCTTGAGCCGCTTCTTCCATTAAAGCGCACATGGCTGGTGTGGCAAAGACATCTAAAGAACCAGATTTCATTGTTTTAGCAATATTAGATTCTGTAACTGTTACAGTAGCCGTAGCTGTTTGACCTGCTGATACCATATTATACCTTCTTTCATTAAGAAAATTCTCGTTATAATAGTATTATACATCTTTCGATAATTTTTATGCTAATGTAATGATACATATTTTATAGATATATGTATACACCTCTAATGCTATATCGGTTATCAATTTTAAATATATTAAAAAAGCTATTCAAATTAAAGAAATGTAACTAGTTATAACTGTTCTATAGAATACGTGATATAATGAAGCTAGTCTTTTTTATACGAGGTATATATGAGTAAAAGAAATTTAAAACCTTCTGGTGAAGGTTGGGTACAGTTAATAGCAGGCATAGGTTTTATTGTTTTATTAATTATTATAAATATTGTAGATCCTACATTTTATCCGACCATGTGGCACTTAGCAACAAGTGGCTCTATGGAAGAGGTAGCGGAGTATATTCAAAGTTTTGGCCCTATGGCCATGTTGGTGAGTATGGTCCTCGATATTTTTGTTAACGCCGTAGGCTTTTTACCGTCAATTTTCATATCTACAGCTAATGGTTTAGTATTTGGTATGTGGCCAGGGATTATTATTTCTTGGTTGGCTGAAACAATTGGTGTAGTCATTAGCTTTTATATTATGCGTTACTTCTTACGTGATACAGCGGACAAGTTGATTGCTAAGAGTACGGTATTGATGAAAGTAGATGATTTTTCCGGTAAAAATGGTTTTGTGGTCATGTTATTTGCACGATCCTTACCGTATTTTCCATCTGGAGTCATTACCGCCTTAGGGGCCATTAGTAAAATCAAACCTAGAGATTATATATTGGCAAACTTGATTGGTAAATTTCCATCTACGGCTTTAGAAGTAGCTATTGGTACAGATATTGTAAATTTCCAAGAAAATATGGGACGATTAGGAATTATTGTTCTTGTTGCAGGTGTTGTATACTTCATTCTTTGGAAAGTATATAAGAACTATATTAATAAGAAAAATGCGGAACAAGAGCATGATCCTAATGCGTAATATAAAGTCTAATTAGGTAAGCCATTACAAAATAACTAATTAACTATAGGCTGCTTACGTTTTAATAATGTAATATTCTTAATTCTTGATGTTAGTAATATTTTCTACTTAGAAGTGTTTTCTACATAGTATATATGAAAGAGGCGATAGTATGAGCTTTTCTCTTCCTGAACGTGTAACCTTAAAAGGTCCTAATTTTATTCGTGAAGTATTTGAACGTGGTGTAGGCGTGGAAGGCTTTATTAGCTTTGGTATTGGTAATCCTGCGCCAGAAGCGATACCGGTAGAGGTCATCGAAAGGGCTTTTGATGAAGTTGTGCATTCTAATCCTATGAGCCTTTTACAATATGGTCCAATGCAAGGTGATGCACATTTAGCAGAACTTACGTTAGAACGTTTAGTACAAACTCATAAGATGAATTCGGAAGGACAAGGTCTCATTATTTCCAATGGTGCAGGTCAATTATTAGGTCTTGTACCAATTACAGTTTTAGAACCAGGCGATGAAGTGTATATGGATGAATTTACTTTCACCAGTGCTATTAACTCTGTGCGCAACATGGGCGGTAAAGCAATAGGTATTAAAACTGACGAGTACGGTATGATTCCGGGTGAGTTAGAAAAAGCGGCTCAATCTGGTAAAGGTAAATATATTTATCTAATTCCCAACTTCCAGAATCCAACAGGCATTACTATGCCTTTAGAGCGCCGTAAGGAGATTTATGCTATTGCATCTAAATATGATTTATTTATCTATGAAGATGATCCATATGGTGAAATTCGTTTCGCCGGAGAATATATTCCAACGTTCAAATCCTTCGACACAGAAGATCGTGTTCTGTATGCAGGTTCTTATTCTAAAACATTATCTGCAGGCTTGCGTGTAGGCTTCTTATTTGGCCCAACTAAAGTTATTGAAGCTATCCAAGCATTAAAAAATAATACGGCCGGTCAAATGCCATTAGTAACTCAAAAGGTGGTAGCGAAGGTTCTTGATACCATTGATTACGATGCTCATTTAGATAATGTACGAAAAGTATATAAAATGAAATGTGAAGCTTTACTTAACGCTTTTAAAAAGTATGCGAGTTCTAAAGTTCATTTGACACAACCTACAGGTGGTATGTTTGCATGGATGACGATGCCTGAGGATGTAGATTGTGATGTATTCTTTGAAACTTGTATGGACCGCAATGTTGGGATTATTAAATGTGGTGCCTTTGCAGCAGATGGAGCAGGAGCAGGTCATGCATTTCGTTTGAGCTATACGGTACCAACAGTAGAGGAAATTACAAAGGGGATGAAAATTCTCGGCGGGTTAACTAAAGAATTTTGTGGTGAGTAATATATTGATAATTTTTGATATAACGTGATACAATGTAGGCGTAGATACATTGTGTTTACCATATAAAAAAGTTTTTAATATAGATGTGAGGTATAGCCTCAAAGAAAGTAGGTGTTTACTATGGGTTGCGGTAGCAGCAGTGATTGTGGCGGATGCCCATCTCAATCTTCTGGTTGCGGTGGTGGCGCGTCTCAACAACCTCAAGATCTTACAGCTCAATTACACGAGCTTAGTTCTGTTAAACATGTAATTGGTGTAGTATCTGGCAAAGGTGGCGTAGGTAAATCCTCCGTTACCAGCTTGATGGCCATTACAATGGCGCGTAAAGGTTACAAAGTAGGTATCCTCGATGCGGATATTACAGGTCCTTCTATTCCTAAGATGTTTGGCATTAAGGAAAAGGCATATGCTGACGAAATCGGTATGTATCCTGTAAAATCTAAAGGCGGTATTGACGTTATGTCTGTTAACCTCCTTTTGGAAAACGATACAGATCCTGTTTTATGGCGTGGTCCTATTTTAGGTAATGTAGTAAAACAATTTTATACAGATGTTATTTGGAAAGACATCGATTATTTATTTGTTGATATGCCACCGGGAACAGGTGACGTAGCGATTACTGTATATCAATCCTTGAAATTGGACGGTATTATTATCGTTACATCTCCTCAAGACTTGGTATCCATGATTGTTGAAAAAGCAGTTAAAATGGCTGATTTAATGCAAGTGCCTATTATTGGTGTGGTGGAAAACTACTCTTACTTCCATTGCCCAGATAACGGTAAGGATTATCAAATTTTTGGTGAAAGCCACATCGAAGAAATCCTTCAAAAATACGGTCTATTATTGTTGAACCGTTTACCAATTGACCCAACTATTGCAAACCTTTGCGATAAAGGTGATATTGAGTCTATCGAAAAAACAAATTTAGAGGACGTATCTCTACCTGAATAGGATTCATATGATGATGAAAGCTGTGTATTTATAAATGCACAGCTTTTTATCACATCTTTTTATGGTGAATTATGTTATATTTATGGTAGGAAGATAGAATTATATCTTTAATTCTCTTACTACAGATATGCTGAACATAGTTAGTATAGATTTTTATTTTTCTTAACATGATACTATAGGGTGTATTGGCATATATTGGTTTAATTTTAATGTTTTCCTATGTAGGACGTATGTGTATGAAAAAACTATTGAACTGGATCATTCCAGCAGCCTTTGGTTTAGGTCTGTGGTTTGTTCCAACTCCAGAGGGATTAACTCCTCAGTCATGGCATTTATTTGCAATCTTTGTAGCTACTATCGTAGGCTTCATTACTCAGCCGTTACCGATTGGTGGCGTATCTATCGTTGTTATTACTGTTGCTGCATTGACAGGCACATTAAAGATTAGTGAAGGTATTTCAGGTTTTGCTAACTCTGCAATCTGGCTAATTGTAGGTGCTTTCTTATTCTCTCGTGGCTTTATTAAAACTGGTTTGGGGAAACGTATTGCTTATAATTTGATTTCTGCTTTTGGTAGTAGCTCCTTGCGTTTGGCCTATGCATTGGCTTTGTCTGATTTGATTTTAGCTCCCGCAACACCATCTAACACAGCTCGTGTAGGCGGTGTAATCATGCCAATTACAACTAGCTTAGCAAAAGCTTTCGGTTCTGAACCACAAGATGGACCTCGTAAAATTGGTTCTTTCTTGATGCAATCAATTTACCAAGTAAATACGATTACATCTGCGATGTTCCAAACATCCATGGCTGGTAATACATTGGTTGCAGCATTAGCGCTTCAATCTTTTGGTATTGGTATTACATGGGGCGACTGGGCTATGGCAGCTATCGTACCTGGTATTATTGCATTGATTATTATGCCGTATTTCATTTATAAAGTATATCCACCGGAAATCAAAGATGCTCGTGAAGCTCAACAAATGATTCGCGAAGAGTTAAAAGGTCTTGGCAAGATTTCTTTCCAAGAATGGGTAATGCTTGGCGTATTTATTTTAGCATTAGTATTGTGGGCTACGTCTCAATTTACAAAACTTGATGCTACAACTGTTGCATTCTTAGGTATTTCTATTTTACTTGCTACAGGCGTTCTAATTTGGGACGATGTTAAGAGTGAAAAGGGTGCTTGGGATACATTGGTTTGGATGGGTACATTGATGGGCTTTGCCGGATTCCTTTCCAAATTGGGCTTTATCAAATGGGCTACAGTTCAAGTGGGTGGTTATATTCCAGAAGGCTCTTGGGTAATTGCCTTTGTTGTAGCTGTTCTTGTTAATACATATGCTCACTATGTATTTGCATCCTTAACAGCGCATATTTCTGCGATGTTCGTAGCATTCTCTGCAATCGCTATTTCTGCAGGTGCCCCACCTATGTTGACATTGTTGATGATTGCATTCACATCTAACTTGTGTATGTCTTTGACTCACTATGCAGCAGGTCCATCTCCAGTAATCTTTAATACTGGTTATGTTCCTCAAAATATATGGTGGAAACTTGGTTTCTTCACATCTGTAATCAACTTAATTATCTTCATGGGTCTTGGCTCTGTATGGATGAAGTTGATTGGTATGTGGTAAAATTTAGTACTGACAATTTTATAGGATTGTAATGGCATGTACTTTAAACCTATTAGACTTAGTGTACTATGCATTTACATCGTATATAAAAAGCCGTCCCGATAGGGGCGGCTTTTTGTGATAAAATATGAGTAGTTAATAGATAATTAATGTAAATATTGTAAAATAATATACATAATAAATTATTCAAGCTAATTGTACAAATTTTATATGATTTGTGCATAGGAGGGACCTATGAAGTTTGATAATGAACAATTATTAAAGTATATTGGCGCTTGTACATCTCCGTATCACACAGTAGATACAAGTTTACAAATGCTATTGGACTCAGGATTTACAGAGCTCAGTTTAGAAGATGAGTGGCAGTTAGACTCTGGTTCTTATGTAGTTAACGTGTTCGGCACCACCTTATTTGCCTTTCATATAGGGAAGAAACCAGAACATACATTACGTATTGCGTCGGCTCATACAGATTTTCCTGCTATTCGTGTTAAACCAAACCCTATAACCTCTATGAAAGGATACACAAAGTTAAATGTAGAAATGTATGGCGGTCTTATAGAAAATACATGGCTTGATCGTCCATTAGGTGCAGCAGGTACGGTTGTGTTAAAAGGAAAAAATGCCTTTGACGTAGATTCTGTTCTAGTCGATACAAAACGGCCTATCGCTATTGTTCCAAACCTAGCTATTCATATGAATCGCTCTGTTAATGATGGGGTTAAACTAAATCGTCAAAAAGAAATGCTTCCTATATTGATGATGGAACGTAATAATGAAGATAATCCTACAAAACCTTTAAATAATAGAAATAATCCAAGTTTATTTTCAGAATCAGATACTCAATACGATGAGTGGACAAAGTTTTTAGCTGATGAAGTAGATTGCGATCCTTCCGAAATATTATCTTATGAAATGACTTTATATCCTACGGAACAAGGCTGTGTACTCGGTACGGAAGGTGATTTCATTAGCTCACCTCGTTTAGATAATTTAACATCTTGCTTTAGTGTATTATCTGGTATTATTCAAGCCAAAAAAATGAATGTTAATGGTGTTCGCTGTGCTATACTCTTTGATAACGAAGAGGTGGGCAGTCGTACGAAACAAGGTGGGGCTGGCATGATATTACCAAATCTCGTTAAACGCGTGTATGACGCATTAGGATATTCTAATCAAGAGATGGACAGCTTTATCTCTAAAGGCTTTATGATTTCCTCCGATGTAGCACACGGATTACACCCAAACTATCCAGAGAAAAATGACATTACGAATATTCCTGTACTTAATAAAGGGCTATCCCTTAAGATTGCATGTAGCCAATCTTACGCTGGGGATGCTAAGGCCATTGCTATCGTTAAAGGCCTTTGTGAAGAAGCGGATGCACAGTATCAGATTTATGTAAATCGTTCGGATATTCCAGGTGGATCTACAGTAGGTTCCATTTCATCAGCTATGTTACCAATGCGTACTATTGATGTAGGCTTGCCTCTTTTAGCAATGCATTCAGCTAGAGAATTGATGGGGGCAGCTGATCAAGAGCAATTAAATCGATTAATGAATCATTTTCTAGGTGGTAAGTAATATAAAATGGAATTTATTCGATGTGCATTATTGAAAGACATATGATTTTTTGTAATGAACAGTAAAAAATATATTTTATACTTTCATAATTGGTATAATCCTTTAAATATAATGAAAATATTGTATAATAAGTATATATTATTATGAATATAAAACCTCATCATAAATTTTGATGAGGCTTTCCTCAATATTGATTTATCTATAAGTATAGGAAATATTCATATATTAATAAAAATGAAAGCTGATAGTTCACATTTGTGGAAGCTAGTAGGAGGCAATACATGAGAAAAATTAAATCCGTATTGGTTGCCAACCGTGGAGAAATTGCGATCCGCGTGTTCCGTGCATGTAATGAAATGGGA
The DNA here is from genome assembly GCF_002959795.1 of Veillonella sp. S13054-11. Taxonomy (NCBI): domain Bacteria; kingdom Bacillati; phylum Bacillota; class Negativicutes; order Veillonellales; family Veillonellaceae; genus Veillonella; species Veillonella sp. S13054-11. The sequence goes on along the minus strand of NZ_PPCY01000001.1, from coordinate 271,869 downwards.
ATTAAAACTGTAGCCATTTACTCTAAAGAGGATACATTATCCTTGCACCGTAACCAAGCCGATGAAGCCTATCTCGTAGGGGAAGGTAAAAAACCAGTTGACGCATATCTTGATATTGAAGATATCATCCGTATTGCAAAAGAACATGACATCGATGCTATCCATCCAGGTTATGGCTTCTTATCTGAAAATGAAGGCTTTGCTCGTCGTTGTGAAGAAGAAGGAATTATCTTTATTGGGCCTAAAATCAAGCATTTGAATATGTTTGGTGATAAAGTAAATGCTCGTGAGCAAGCTAAATTAGCAAAAATTCCGATGATCCCAGGTTCTGATGGGGCTTTAAAAGATTATGCTCAACTAGAAGAATTTGCTGATACACATGGTTTTCCATTGATGATTAAAGCCGTTAATGGCGGCGGCGGTCGTGGTATGCGTGAAGTTCATCATAAAGAAGATCTTCGAGATGCATATGATCGTGCTAAATCTGAAGCGAAAGCTGCGTTTGGCGATGATGATGTATATGTAGAAAAACTTATCGTAGAGCCTAAACATATTGAAGTTCAAATCTTAGGTGATGAACATGGCAATGTAGTTCATTTGCATGAACGTGATTGCTCTGTTCAACGTCGTCACCAAAAAGTAGTTGAAATGGCGCCAGCCTTTGCGTTATCATTAGAAACTCGTAAAGCTGTATGTGATGCTGCCGTTAAAATCATGAAAAATGTTGGCTACGTGAATGCAGGTACTGTAGAATTTTTGGTAACTGCTGATGGTAGCTTCTACTTTATCGAAGTTAATCCACGTATTCAAGTAGAGCATACTGTAACAGAAATGATTACAGATATTGACATTGTTCATGCTCAAATTAGAATCGCTGAAGGCTTTAGTTTACATAGCCCTGAAGTAGGTATTCCTGAGCAGGATAAAATTCCTTGTAAAGGCACTGCTATCCAATGTCGTATTACCACAGAAGATCCTAAAAACAACTTTATGCCTGATACCGGTAAAATCTTAGCGTACCGTAGCTCTGGTGGTTTTGGTATCCGTCTTGATTCTGGTAATGCTTTTACAGGTGCCGTTGTAACACCTTACTATGACTCCTTGCTTGTGAAAGCGACAGCATTTGGTCCTAACAACGAAGAAACTATTCGTAAAATGCTTCGTTGCTTAAAAGAGTTCCGTATTCGCGGTGTAAAAACAAATATTCACTTCTTGATTAATGTATTGGAACATCCTGAATTCCAAAGTGGTTCTTACAATGTAAACTTCATTGAAGAACATCCTGAATTATTCGAATTGAAACCAGATCGTGACCGTGGTACTAAATTATTACGTTACATTGCTGATGTTACAATTAATGGCTATTCTGGTGCAGGGGCTCAAGAGGTTCCTGACTTTGAACCGATTCAAATGCCATCTACTTTGGATGTAAGTCCAGCATCTGGTACAAAACAAAAATTTGATGAACTTGGACCAGATAAATTCAGTAAATGGTTATCGGAACAAAAACAAGTATTCTTCACTGATACCACTTGGCGTGATGCCCATCAATCCTTGTTTGCTACACGTCTTCGTACAATCGATATGGCTCGCGTAGCTGGTCATGCTGCAAAAGGTGTACCTAACTTATTCTCCTTAGAATGTTGGGGGGGTGCTACTTTTGACGTATCATACCGATTCTTACATGAAGATCCGTGGGAGCGTTTGCGCATGTTCCGTCGTGAAGTGCCAAATACATTGCTTCAAATGCTTCTTCGTGGTGCAAATGCCGTAGGTTACACATCGTATCCAGACAACGTAGTTCGTCAATTCATTCAACGGGCTGCTGCTAATGGTATTGATGTATTCCGCGTATTTGATAGCTTGAATAGTCTTGATAATATGCATGTTGCTATCGATGAAGTGCGTGCACAAAATAAAATAGCTGAAGTTGCATTGTGCTATACTGGCGATATCCTTGATGGTGCTCGTACAAAATACAACTTGGACTATTATGTAAATATGGCAAAAGAGCTTGAAAAAGCTGGTGCCAATATTATTGCCATTAAAGATATGGCCGGCCTTTTAAAACCACAAGCTTCTTATAACTTGGTATCTGCCTTGAAAGATGCTGTCTCTGTTCCAATTCACTTGCATACTCATGAAGGCTCCGGTAACTCTATCTATACATATGGCCGCGCTGTAGATGCTGGTGTTGATGTAATCGACTTAGCATACTCAGCATTTGCTAATGGTACTTCTCAACCTAGCATGAATTCCATGTACTATGCGTTGTCCGGTCATGAACGTCAACCAGAAATGAACATTGATTACATGGAAGAAATGTCTCATTATTTTGGTAGTATCAGACCATATTACAAAGGTGTAGATAAAGCAGAAGCATATCCTAATACTGAAGTATATCAACATGAAATGCCAGGTGGACAATACTCTAACTTGCAACAACAAGCTAAAATGGTAGGGCTTGGTGATCGTTGGACAGATATTAAGAAAATGTACCACCAAGTAAACATGATGTTTGGTGATATCATTAAAGTTACACCATCCTCTAAAGTGGTAGGGGATATGACATTGTACATGGTACAAAACAACTTAACTGAAAAAGATATCTACGAAAAAGGCGATGTATTGGATTTCCCTCAATCCGTAGTTGAATTCTTTGAAGGACGTCTTGGTACTCCATATCAAGGCTTCCCTGAAAAATTACAAAAAATCATCTTGAAAGGTGCTCGCCCAATCACAGTTCGCCCTGGTGCTGTATTACCTCCAACAGATTTTGAACATATTCGTCATGAATTAAGCGAAATGGGAGCCCAAACAACTGATGAAGATATTAGTGCATATTGCTTGTATCCTAAGGTTTACCAAGATTACAATAAATTTGTAAAAGACTTTGGCGATGTATCTGTATTAGATACTCCAACATTCTTCTTTGGTATGAAACGGGGCGAAGAAATTCAAGTAACCATTGAAAAAGGTAAAACACTGATTATCAAGATGAATGGTTTCTCTGAACCTGATGAAGATGGTAACCGCATCGTATTGTTCGAGTTTAATGGTCAACCTCGTAGCATTAAGGTTCATGATAAACATGCTAAGACAACTGGTGTTGTTCGTCGCAAAGCGGATGAATCTAACCCTGGTGAAATTGGTGCTACATTGTCTGGTTCCGTTGTTAAGATCCTTATTAAGAATGGTCAATCTGTAACTAAAGGTGAACCATTGATCGTTACAGAAGCGATGAAAATGGAAACAACAATTACAGCTCCTATCGATGGTATCGTAGAAGAAATTCTTGTACGTGAAGGTAGCCGTATCGAATCTGGTGACTGCTTGCTTCGTATTGAAGATGCTTTAAAACGATAAACTAACAATCATTTAAAATTAAAAATATTATTTCTCAAATATTTCATAAAATGAAAAATGGAAGAATAATGGAAGAATCCCTAGGAAATCCTAGGGATTCTTTGTATTTTCAAGGGTTTCATGGTACTATATAATATAGAGAAAATGGGCGTATTATGCGTTATTTTAGAATGATTAGTAGAAAAGGAGTAGTAACAGATGAGATGTCCTTATTGCCAACACACAGACACGAAGGTAACAGACTCTAGAACGACTGATGAAGGTAATAGTATTCGCCGTCGCCGTGAATGTATCAATTGTGGCCGTCGCTTTACTACCTATGAAATTATAGAAGAAGTACCACTAATGGTATTGAAGAAAAATGGACGACGTGAATTATTTGACCGCGGTAAGCTACTAAATGGGTTATTGCGCTCTTGTGATAAGCGTACAGTTCCTATGTCCGTGATGGAGCAAGTAGTTAATGATGTAGAGCGTGACATTCGAAATGAAATTAACCAAGAGGTTACAACTGATCGAATTGGTGAGCTCGTGTTACAACAACTTAAAGATATAGATCAAGTTGCATATGTTCGTTTTGCCAGTGTATATCGTAAGTTTGATAATATTGATAGCTTTATGGAAGAGTTAAAGGCTCTGAAGAAGTTAGACGCTAAAAAGCCGAAACGCAAACCTGTCGTAGAAGAATAATTGATTTTGTATTACTGATTGGTTATACATAGTTTTGAAATTAACGATGTGTGAGGCTTTATGATAGATTTACATTGTGATACGATGATGCAATTGCTAGATCATCCTGATAGTGGTGATTTATTTCGTAATACTTGGAAAATTGATATAGAAAAATTACAAAAGGCTCACAGCAAGATACAAGACTTTGCGCTCTTTATTAATATGGGTGAGACGAATGACCCTTATGGTCGCTATGAAGAGATGCGTAATTTGTGTGTATCACAAATTCATCACTATGGAGAGCACATACAACATGTGCTCTCTTATCAAGATGTAGAGTCTGTATACAAGACTGGTAAGATTGGGGCACTTATGTCTATTGAGGAAGGTGGCGTACTAGGTGGCGATTTAAATAAACTTAAACAAGCTTACCAAGATGGAGTCAGACTTATAACGCTAACATGGAACTATCCAAATGGACTTGGCGAGCCACATTGTGGTGAGCAACATAAAAAATTGACATCTAAAGGTGTTGAATTTGTAGAAGCTATGCAAGAGTTAGGGATAATTGTTGATTGCTCTCATCTTAACGATGCTGGTACAGAGCAATTAGGGGATATTCTAGAGGTTCCTTTTATAGCATCTCATTCAAATGCGCGTGAAGTTCGGGCTCATACGCGAAATTTGCCAGATAATCTTATTAGACTTATCGCTAATAAGGGAGGTATTATAGGACTTAATTTTGCACAGAATTTTCTCGGCACATCGCTAATTAGTCGCATTGAAGATATTGTTAAACATGGTCTATATCTCATCGACAAGGGCGGTGAAGATGTAGTGGCATTAGGAACTGATTTCGATGGGATTCCACCCGACACAGAGATTGCAGATATGTCTCAAATGAGTCGTCTTTATGATGCTTTTAAAGAGGCAGGTTTATCTGTGGAACAATGTGAAAAGTTATTCTGGAAAAATGCAGATAGACTATTAAAGGAGATTTTATAATGACTGATTTAAATCCAATCATTGCTGATCGTTTTACAGAGCATCTTGAAGTGTTTGGTAAAACGATGGAACATATGGATACCATTCAAGAAATCGGATATCGCTGTAAAGCGGCTTTAGAAAATGGTAATAAAATTTTGTTCTGTGGTAATGGTGGCTCTGCGGCGGACTCTCAACATTTAGCAGCTGAATTGATTTGTCGCTTTAAAAAGGAACGGCGCTCTCTTGCAGGCATTGCATTAACTACTGATACATCTGCATTAACAGCTATTGCGAATGACTATGATTTTGAATCTGTTTTTGCACGTCAAGTAGAGGGCTTAGGCCGTACAGGTGATGTTCTCATCGGTATTTCTACATCTGGTAACTCCAAGAATGTTGTAAAAGCTGCAGAAATGGCCCGTTCTATCGGTATGCATACCATTGCTTTCACTGGGGAAGGCGGTGGCAAATTGGCCGAACTATGTGATATTACGCTGGCTATTCCTAGTAATGTGACAGCACGCATTCAAGAAATGCATATCTTAGCTGGCCACATTATGTGCGAAATTATTGAAGAAGATTATTAACCGATAGGTTTTTACTCATAGATACACATTGTTTCAATTAAAAATTTATTTAAATTAGGAACATATGTAATTTTGATAAGGAATAGGTGGATTATGATAAATACTACCATTAGTCAGTTTTTAACAAAGCAACTGCCAAACTTGAAGATTGCCGTTGTAGGCGATGTAATGGTAGACCGTTATGTTTTTGGTGATGTAAGTCGTATTTCTCCAGAAGCACCGGTTCCTGTAAACCGCGTGTCCAAGATGAAAGAGGTCCTTGGTGGAGCTGGTAATGTTGCATCTAATCTGTCTAATTTAGACTGTAAAGTATATCTTGGTGCACTAGCAGGTAATGACGACCATGGCCATTTATTAAAAAATTTACTTGATACTGATAAAATCGATACGACTGGTTTAATCACTAGTGATGACCGCTCTACTATTACTAAGATGCGCATATTGGGTGATCGTCAACAGATGATGCGCCTTGATTTTGAAACAATTACAAATTTAACCAATCAAGAAGAGCAACAATTGTCTGTTTGGTTGGAAAATCTATGTAAAGCGGGGATTGATGGTATTGTCGTATCTGACTATGGTAAAGGCGTTTGTACACCTACCTTATTGAAGACAATCTTTGGTTTGGCTAAGAAATATGGTGTGCAAACTATCGTAGATCCTAAGGGTGCAGACTGGTCTAAATATAATGGTGCTACATGTATTACACCGAATGTGAAAGAACTCGGTGAATGTGTAGGCCGTAAACTAGAAAATGATGATGCTACTATCGTAGAGGCTGCTAAGTCTGTACTCGCTACTGTAGATTTAGATTATATTGTAGCTACGCGATCTGCAAAAGGGATTACGGTTATTGCAAAGGATGGTCGTACATGGCATAATCCTGCTACTCAACAAGAGGTATTCGATGTGAGTGGTGCAGGAGATACCGTTGTATCCATGATGATGACCTGTCTTGCAAGTGGTTTATCGATGCGTTTAGCTTTGCATATTGCCAATGGTGCAGCGGGTATCGTAGTATCTAAGGTTGGTACGTATCCAATACATCGTTCCGAGCTATTAGACTTATGGCATTCCTATAAACATAGTATTCAATCTAAACCATTATATACAAAGGAAGAAATGAAAGAACTCGTTTCACAATGGCAAAGCAAAGGTGAGACAGTAGTGTTCACAAATGGTTGTTTTGACATTCTTCATCGTGGACATATCACGTATTTACAAGAGGCTGCACAACTGGGGGATCATTTAATCATTGGATTAAACTCTGATTCATCTGTTCAACGCTTAAAAGGGAAAACACGGCCCATCGTAAGTGAAGAGGATAGAGCGGCCTTGTTGAGTGCGCTGCGATGCATCGATGGGGTTGTGTTATTTGAAGAAAATACGCCGGCTGAATTACTAGCGTACTTACGTCCCAATACTCTTGTTAAGGGTGGAGATTACAAAATAGAAGATATTATCGGACGGGAGTCCGTTGACAATGTAGAGGTTCTTTCGTTTAAAGAAGGTTACTCTACATCAGATATTGTAGGGAAAATAGCCACTATGGCTAAGGAGGGCAAATTATGATTATCGTAACAGGTGGTGCTGGTTTTATTGGCAGTAATATTGTGAAAGCACTGAATGATCGTGGTCGTACAGATATTCTCATCGTTGATGATCTTACAGATGGTCGTAAGATTCGCAATATTCAAAATTTAGAATTTCTAGATTACATCGATTGTGATGATTTTGATTGTGCTATTGCTGATGGTACATTTGATGTAGGCCCGATTGAAGTTGTATTCCACGAAGGCGCTTGTGCAGATACGATGGAATATAATGGCAAATATATGATGAAGAACAACTATGAAGGTTCTAAAAATCTATTCCATTATTGCCAAGACCGCCGTATTCCATTCATCTATGCATCCTCTGCATCCACATATGGTAATGGTACAAATGGTTTCGTAGAAAAGCCCGAAGCTGAAGAAGCACTTAACCCATATGCGTATTCTAAATTGTTATTCGACCGTTATGTACGTAAATATGAAGGTGAATATACAGCTCAAGTTGTAGGCTTACGTTACTTTAACGTATACGGTCCTAACGAAGCTCATAAAGATAAAATGGCTTCTTTAGTACGTCAAATGTTCTACAAAAATAAAGAAACAGGTATCATTAACCTCTTTGAAGGTACAGATGGCTACGAAGATGGCGGTCAAACACGTGATTTTATTTATGTAAAAGATGTAGTCAATGTAAACTTCTATTTTTGGGAGCATCCTGAAATCTCTGGTACTTTCAACTGTGGTACAGGTAATGCTCATAGCTTTAACCAATTCATGCAAGCTGTAATCGACTACAATGGTCAAGGCAAAATTGAATATGTGCCATTCCCAGAGGTGTTAAAAGGCAAATACCAAAGCTTTACAGAGGCTGATACTACTAAATTGTTAGCAGCTGGCTATGATAAAGGGTTTTATAAAATGGAAGATGCCGTTAAAGAATATTGTGAACTATTAGATAATAACGAAGGGTATTTACGTTAATGCGCAAGGTATTATTTTTAGATCGCGATGGTGTTATTAACAAGGATGTTAGTTATCTATATAAAATCAGCGATTTAGAGTGGGTAGATGGTGCAAAAGAGGCCCTTGCTTATGCTCATAGTAAGGGCTATGATCTCATTGTAGTGACAAATCAGAGTGGTGTAGCTCGTGGTTATTATAAAGAGTCTGATGTTCAGATTTTACATGACTATATGGCTCATGAACTAGATCGCAGTGGAGCACCGATTTTACATTTCTATTACTGTCCACACCATAAAGAAGGTATTGTTCCTCTCTATGCAGTAGAATGTGAATGTAGAAAACCTAAACCTGGCATGATTAATCAAGCCATTAAGGATTATAATGTAAATCCTGCAGAGAGTTTCCTTATAGGCGACAGTCAGCGTGATGTTGATGCTGCTGAGGCCGCTGGCATTAAGGGGTACCTATTTAAAGGCTCTAATCTATTGGATTTCATTAAAACAATAATTTAATCATTTATTCCATTTAGTTTATTTCGGAAGAATATATTTGGGTTTGTTGTGTTGTATTTGGGGAGGCTTTATGAAAGATTACAAGAATATACTCATCATCAAGATGAGTTCCTTAGGTGATGTAATTCACGCATTGCCTACCTTGTACGCTATGCGCAAGAATTGGCCTAATGCGCGTATTACATGGGCTATTCATGAGCAATTCGCTAGCCTCTTACCTGGTACACCTTGGGTCGATGACGTGATTATTATCGATAAAAAACGACTCAAAAAGCCTGCTTATTTATATCAATTGCGTAAAGATTTGCATAGTCGTCATTTTGATATGACCCTGGACCTTCAATGTATTGCTAAAAGCGCCATTGTATCTTTATTATCTGGTTCACCTGAAAAGTATGGCTACTGGGAGCTTCGCGAAGGAAGTAATCTAGTTAATAAAGCCTTAGTAGGTGAGCATAAATACGACCATGTTATCGAACGGTATCTTGATACTGTACGTGCACTTGGTGGCGAGGTAGAGGAGATTGAATTTCCTATGCCAGCCTACGTTGAGGCTGAGAAATCCATAAAACAAAAGTTGAAACGCCATGGTGTAGATGATGAATATATTGTAGTTGTACCAGGGGCACGATGGATTGTTAAGGAGTGGCCACTTCTTAATTTTGGAGAATTATGTATTCGTTTATGTGAATCTGGTAAGAAGGTTGTTATTGCCGGTGCCCCTGATGACGCAGAGAAGGGTATTTTTATTGAGAACTACGTAAAGAATGATAATCTCATCAATTTAGTTGGATCTACAACAATGCCTGAACTCATTGAATTGATACGTCACTGTCAAATCTTTATTAGTGCCGATACAGGACCATTGCATATTGCAAATGCCTTGAAGCGTCCTTTGATTGCCATGTTTGGCACAACATCTCCTAAGCGTACAGGTCCTTATGGTGGCAGTCATGTACATCTCATTATTTCACCTACTTCTAAGGCTACACCTGAGCAACCACTAGTAGATGATCCAGACTGTATGGCACAAATTCCTGTAGACGCAGTATGGTCAGTGTATGAACAAGTACTTGGAAAGGAACTATAATGGAACTAGATTGTAAGCGCATTGTGGTAACCTTTTTAATGCATTTAGGGGATGTCATATTAACGACTCCATTTTTAGAAGTGCTTCGTAAAGCGGCTCCTCATAGTCATATTACGTATGTAATAGATGAAAAATTACAACAAGTCATGGAATATAATCCAAATATTGATGAACTTATCGTTGTAGATAAAAAAGGTCGCCATAATAGCATTTCAGGTCTCAATGAAGTTGCTCATGAAATCAATGCTAAGGGAAAACCTGACATTGTCATTAATTTACATCCTAATGAGCGTACTTCATATTTAGCATGGAAAATTCATGCACCTATCACAACTGGTATGAGCCATTTTCTATTTAGACCATTCATGACAAAGTATACGCGGTTAGATCGTAAAACTCGTCATGCTGCGGACATGTACATTAATGTCCTAGAGCAATTAGGTGTAACAGATACTTCTAACTCTGGTTTACATATTGAAACCTGTGAAGAATGGCGTCGTCAGGCTCAAGAGTTTTACGCTACACATGGATTAACTGATACTGATATACTCATTGGTTTTAATATCGGTAGCGCCGTTCCTGAGAAACGTTGGCCAGCTGAACGATTTGCTCATGTAGCAGATTACTTTGGTCATTTAGGTTATAAGACGGTTTTCTTTGGCGGACCTATGGACCTTGAAATGGTGCAGCCCGTAGTAGAACAAATGGAAACAAAGCCTATTGTGGCTACCGGAAAATTCCAGTTAGGCCCTTTGGCAGCGGCTATGAGCCGTTGTAATCTGTTAATTACTAATGATTCTGGACCAATGCATGTAGGAATCAGTCAAGGTGTGCCAATTGTGGCACTGTATGGTCCATCAAATCCATTCTTTTATGGACCTTATCAAGCTCATGCTATCGTTTTAGAAACGATGGATTCTTATGAGATTGGTAAAAGCATGAAAAAAATTATTAAAGAAGGAAATTATAAAGGATTATCTGTAATTTCTGAAGAACAGGTTATTAAAGCTGCGGAAACGTTGCTTTTAGAATCGAAATAAACATATGAACTATATTGTATTTGATTTAGAATGGAATCAACCCTATAGTAATGACATTAGCTTTATGAAGCGCACAAAAATGCCGTTGACAGGGGAAATCATTCAAATCGGAGCGGTAAAACTGAATGAAAAGATGGACATTATAGATCATTTTACGATGTTCATCAAACCTCAATATCTGCCACGTATGCATAAACATGTACGCGAATTGACGGGTATAACCACTCATGAGCTCAATCATGGTGTGCCATTCAAGACGGCTATGCAATACTTTCAAAAATGGTGCGGTGATGAATATATGCTGCTTTCTTGGGGGGCAGACGATATTCTCATCCTACGAGAGAACCTTATGCTCCATAAGATGAAAGCATTATCTTATGACCAATGGGTCGATGCGCAAATGATTTATTCTTATCAACGTTATGGAACAAGTCAGCAGTATTCTGTGGCTCATGCTATGGAGGATCTCAATATATCGACGGAGCACTTATCTGCTCACAATGCTTTGCATGATGCTGTCTTTACGGCTCACATTTGTCAGGCTTTAGATATCGCACAAGGAATTTTGCATTATGATCTAATTCGCAAGGAAAGTAGTAATCCTTTCCTATATCCTCCAATTCTCACATTTTTTATGTATGAAAATTTTTCTGAGAAAAAACGTATTGTTCATGATAGAAGAGTACGTATGTCCTTCTGTCCGTACTGTCAAACCCGTTTAGAAATGACAAGACCTGAACGATTACAAGGGGATAAGCACTTAGCCATTGGAGTATGTCCTAAACATGGCGATTTTGCGGTGCAACTTAAAGTTGGAAAGTATACGATTAAGTCAGGCAGTGGTAAATTTTATGTTACTAAGGTATTAACCCATTGTACAGACGAAATTCGTTCTCTATATACTCAGAAGTCTGAAATCAATCGCGAAAAAGAGCGAAAATATTTAGAGTATCATAAGGCGGAACAAGAAAAAGTCCGCCAAAAATAGTTATGTAAATTCAAGTTCATTTTCTGAACTGTACTATATATTAGGATATGAACTTTTAGAAAGGATAGATTATGGAACGTAAATATGCATGGCATAATTATGATGATGCCACTGTGGAAAAAGTATATGCTTTAAGTGATACATATCGTCAATTTTTAGATAATGGTAAAACAGAACGTGAATGCGTTGTACAAGCTGTAGAATTTGCAGAAGCAAAGGGCTACGTAAATCTAAATGACATTATTAAAAGCAATACGTCAATCAAAGCTGGTGATAAGATTTATTACACACATATGGATAAATCTATTGCTTTATTTAATATTGGTACTGATGATATTGAATTGGGTATGAATATTTTAGGTGCTCATATTGATTCTCCACGCATCGATGTAAAGCAAAATCCACAATATGAGGATAGTAATTTAGTATTTTGGGATACTCATTACTATGGAGGTATTAAAAAATATCATTGGGTAGCTATGCCTCTTGCTATTCATGGCGTTGTGGTAAAAACAGATGGTACACATATCAACATTAATATTGGTGATAAGGAAAACGATCCTGTATTCTGCATTACTGACTTGTTACCTCATTTGGGTCAAGAACAAATGCAAAAGAATGCAGCTAAGGTAATTGAAGGGGAAGCTCTTGATTTACTAATCGGTAGTCGTCCAGTTAAAGACGAAGAAAAAGAAGGGGTTACTAAATTTATTAATAACCTGCTTGAAAAAGAGTATGGGTTTATAGAACGCGACTTACTGTCTGCAGAATTAGAAATTGTACCAGCTGGTAAAGCACGTGATATGGGCTTTGATCGTTCCATGATAATGGCGTATGGCCAAGATGACCGCGTGTGCGCTTACACATCCTTGGTAGCAATGCTTGAGGTGGATAATGTAAAGCGTACTACTTGTTGCTTACTTGTAGATAAAGAGGAAATTGGTTCTGTAGGTGCTACAGGCATGCAATCACGTTTCTTTGAAAATGCAGTGGCTGAAATTTTAACACTTATGGGTAAACCTAATTCTGTAAGTGTACGTCGTACGTTAGAGAAATCTCGTATGTTGTCCTCCGATGTAAGTGCAGGCTACGATCCGCTTTATACATCGGCGTATGAAAAGAAAAATGCTTCTTACCTTGGTATGGGTGTAGTATTTAATAAATTTACAGGCTCTCGTGGTAAAGCTGGTTCTAATGATGCTAATGCTGAGTATATGGGCTTTATTCGTCGTGTCATGGAATCTAACAATGTAACATACCAAACAGCAGAGCTCGGTAAGGTTGATTTAGGTGGTGGTGGCACCATCGCGTACATCATGGCTCTTTATGGTATGAATGTCATCGACTGTGGTGTAGCCGTACTTAGCATGCATGCTCCTTGGGAGGTTACATCTAAGGCTGATATTTACGAGGCTAAACAATGTTATGTGGCGTTCTTAAATGCAGCTGATGAATCAATCTAAGATAATGGGGCTTTCACCAATGGTGAAAGTCCATTCTATGTGAGGTGTATATGAAGCAAACAGAATTAGGCGCAGCTATAGAGTCTGCGAAAGGAGAGGCTACAGAGGTCAAGACTGTAAAGGTAGATATCTTTGACATCCCTGAAACGAAGGTTGAAGAATATATTGCTAATCGTGAAGAGGTAGCAAAAGCAGCAGCGCAGGTTATGAGACCATACTGTGTTACTGTAAAACGTGAAACCTTAGATCCTGAAGAAGGGGAAGCAGTGGTTGGTTACTATGTAACGGGTGAAATTCTAATGTGCGTCATCTTGGACCCATTTGAAGTGCCTGTTATGAAGGTAGCTCTCGATAAAGGGACTCTTAAGGACTATATTTTAGCAGCTAATGATTTAACAGAAGACATGTTAGCGTCTCTTGAAAAGTAAAAGGATTTCGTATCTTAATGTGTTCTATAAATGGACAAATGTAAAATACTTTAACCTGCTACATTGATGTAGTAGATAAATTTGTTTATAATAAAAGTATTATAATCTTTGCAGATAGGAAGGAAATCCCCATGAACTTGAAAAAAGGTATTGCTTTGGCGCTCACAGCGACAGCATTGTTGGCGTTTACAGGCTGTGGCTCAAATGGAACTACATCGAATGGTGAATACAAAGTTGGTGTTGTACAACTGGTAGAACATCCTGCATTAGATGCGGCAAATAAAGGTTTTGTTGATGCGCTAAAAGAAAAAGGTCTAGCAGAAAAGATTACTTTTGATCAACAAAATGCACAAGCAGATCAATCTAATTTGAATAGTATTGCACAACGTTTCGTATCCGATCGGAAAAACTTGATTTTAGCAATTGCTACGCCAGCGGCTCAATCCATGGCGAATGCAACTCATGATATTCCAATCTTAGGTACAGCTATTACTGATTACGAGGCAGCTAAACTTGTTAAATCTAATCAAAAGCCTGGTGGTAATGTGTCTGGTACATCCGACATGAATCCAGTAGAGCAACAAGTAGATTTGATTTTACAAGTAATGCCGAATGCGAAAACAATTGGCACTATTTATAGCTCTAGCGAGGTAAACTCTCAAATTCAAGTGGAGAAGATGAAAGCTTATGCAGCTACAAAAGGCATTAAAGTTGAAGAAGTTACAGTTTCCAATGTAAACGATATTCAACAAGCGGCACAAAATCTAGTATCTCAACGTGTGGATGCAGTTTATGTGCCAACAGATAATGTGGTAGCTTCAGCGATGAGCAATCTTGTAGCTATTACCGATCCAGCAAAAATTCCTGTGTTTGGCGGTGAAGATAACCACGTAAAAGGTGGGGCAGTTATGTCCTTGTCTGTAGATTACTACAAACTCGGGTACCAAACCGGCTTAATGGCAGCTAAAATTTTAACTGGTGAAGCTAAAGTTGAAGATATGCCTATCGAAATGCAGAAAGAATTTAAATTAGTTGTGGGAAAAGATAAATTAGAAAAATTGGGCATCACCTTACCAGAGGATTTGATGAACAAGGCGACTATGATTTAATACATAACTGGTAAGGAGTTATACATGAACTGGAAAAAAAGTATTGCAGTGGCACTTAGTGCCATTGCTGTTATGGCAATGGTAGGCGGTTGTGGTTCCAATACTGCAACTAATGACCAAAAGAAAATTGGTGTTATTCAATTAGTAGAACATCCATCTCTTGATGCTGCTAATAAAGGTTTCGTAGATGGTTTAGCAGCTAAAGGATATAAGGATGGTCAAAACATTAAAATTGACCAACAAAATGCACAGGCCGATCAATCTAATCTAAATAGTATTGCACAACGTTTCGTGTCTGATAAAAAAGATTTAGTATTAGCTATTGCAACGCCTGCGGCTCAGACGATGGCAAATGCTTCTCATGACATGCCAATCATGGGTACAGCTATTACAGACTACGTGACAGCTAAACTCGTTCAATCTAACGAACACCCTGGTGGTAATGTATCTGGTACATCCGATATGACACCTGTTGAAAAAGAGGTTGATCTTATCATAGCATTAGTACCGAATGTAAAGCGCATTGGTGCCATTTATACATCCTCTGAAATCAACTCCCAATTGCAAGTTGAAAAAATGAAAACCTATGCTGCTACAAAAGGTATTACTGTTGTAGAAGCAACTGTTTCCAATGTAAATGATATTCAACAAGCGGCTACCAATCTTGTAAATCAAGATGTACAAGCTATTTATACGCCAACAGATAATGTATTGGCATCCGCTATGGCTAACTTAGCACAAATTACAGATGCTGCTAAAATTCCAGTATTTGCTGCCGATGAAGGTATGACAATGACTGGTGGTGTAGCAACGTATTCTGTTGATTATTATCAATTGGGTTATCAAACAGGTTTAATGGCTGCTAAAGTTCTTGCAGGAGAAGCAAAAATTGCAGACTTAGCTATTGAGACACAAAAAGAGATTAAGTTAACTGTTAACGAAGAACGTGCTAAAAAATTAGGCATTACGATTCCTGAAGCTCTTCGTAAAGATATGAAACAATAGAGGAGAATTTGATGTTAGATTTAGTGGTAGGCACCATAACCACAGGCCTTTTATGGTCTTTGTTAGCGGTCGGCGTATTCATAACCTTCCGTGTATTAGATGTGGCTGACTTAACTGTGGAAGGTACGTTCCCAATGGGGGCGGCCATTTCTGCTATTTTAATTACAAGTGGTATGAATCCAATCCTTTCCATTTTACTTGCCGGTGTGGGTGGTATGATAGCAGGTGCTGTAACAGGCTGGATTCATACAAAATTGAAAATTCCTGCATTATTGGCCGGTATTTTGACAATGATTGCATTGTACTCTGTAAACCTTCACATCATGGGCAAAGCTAATGTATCTTTGCTTCGAATGGATACAATTTATACGATTCTTGGTGGATTTTTCAACACGCCGAATATGTGGTCTGCTGCCATCGTAGGTATTATCGTTGCTGTAGTTGTATGTTTGCTCTTATTTTGGTTCTTCGGTACCGAAATTGGTACAGCCTTACGTGCTACAGGTGTTAACCCTCAAATGATTCGCGCTCAAGGCGTAAATACTGATAATATGATTGTTCTTGGCCTTTTGATTTCCAATGGCTTTGTTGGTATGTCTGGAGCTCTTATCGGTCAATTCCAAGGCTTTGCTGATGTAGGCATGGGTATTGGTACCATCGTTATTGGTTTGGCTTCTGTAATCATTGGTGAAGTAGTATTTGGTACGAAATCCTTCGTACGTAGTCTCATCGCTGTAGTACTTGGTTCTATAGTATATCGTATCGTTATTGCTGCCGTTCTCTACATGGGTATGCCACCAAATGATTTGAAATTATTCACTGCAATTCTTGTTGCCATCGCGCTTTCCCTACCTACATTGAAAGCAAAATGGTTGGCTCGTTAAGGAGGACACTATGTTAGAAGTAAAAAATATGGTAAAAACCTTCTTTAAGGGCACAATTAATGAAAAGACTGCATTACAAGGCATCAACCTTCGTCTAGAAGAGGGTGATTTTTGTACTGTAATTGGTGGTAATGGTGCTGGTAAAAGTACTTTGCTAAACTCCATCGCCGGTGTATTTCCAGTAGATGAAGGATCCATTACAATTAATGAGATTGATGTGACAAAAATGCCAGAATACAAACGTGCTAAATACATTGGTCGTGTATTCCAAGATCCTATGGTTGGTACTGCTGGTAATATGCAAATTGAAGAAAACTTGATTCTTGCTATGCGCCGTGGTAAAAGCTTAGGTCTTAAATGGGCTTTCAAAGATAGCGAACAAGCATTCTTTAAGGAACGCCTTGCATTATTAGGTTTAGGCCTTGAAGAACGTTTATCTGCTCGTATGGGCCTACTATCTGGTGGTCAACGCCAATCTATTACATTGTTAATGGCTACCATGCTTCGTCCAGAACTCTTATTGTTGGATGAGCATACGGCGGCACTTGACCCTAAAACTGCAGAAAATGTATTGCAACTAACAGATAAACTCGTTGCAGAACATAATCTAACAACTCTTATGATTACCCATAATATGCGTGATGCATTGCGATTTGGTAATCGCCTCATCATGATGGACGCTGGTCGAATCATCTATGATGTAAAAGGGGAAGAAAAGAAACAATTAACTGTTGCGGACTTACTTCAAAAGTTCGAGGTAGCTGGTGAAAATGCACTGAGCGACCGCATGGTGCTAGGTGCTAAATAATAGAAGAAAGTTCTAATCTATCTTTTGTTCAATTACTGTATTTTTGCTTTACAAGATAGGGCAGATACTGTATACTAAATTAGGTCGTAAGACATATCGTAAGCGAAGTATTCGATTCTCCAACGGTTACTTAAGCTTATCGGGATTATAATTTTTTAGGAGGTAACATTAATGTTAACTACAGAAGCTAAATTAGCAGTAATTAAAGAATACGCTACTCATGAAGGTGACACTGGTTCTCCAGAAGTACAAGTTGCGATTTTAACAAGTCGCATTCAATACTTAACTGAGCACTTGAAAGAGCACAAAAAAGACCATCATTCCCGTCGTGGTTTGTTGAAATTGGTTGGTCAACGCCGTAACATGCTTGACTACCTTCGTCGTAAAGATATCGAACGTTATCGTTCTCTTATTGAACGCCTTGGTCTTCGTAAATAATAAAATTAGCCGTCCTAAAGGACGGCTTTTTTATTTTGAATTGGCTATTTAGCTTTAATTGATATATAATTAGAAGGTATACATATAAGAAGATTTTTAGGAGGAATAGGAATGGAACAATTCCAAATGGACCTAGTTGGTCGTACGCTTACGATTGAAACTGGGGAACTTGCAAAACAAGCTGGCGGTGCCGTAATGGTTGGTTATGGCGATACTCGTGTACTCGTTACTGCTACAGGCTCTAAAGAGGCGAAGGATATTGACTTCTTCCCACTTACAGTAGACTATGAAGAAAAAATGTATGCGGTTGGTCGTTTACCAGGGGGCTTCATTAAACGTGAAGCACGCCCACCTGAGTCTGCGATTTTGAATAGCCGTTTGATTGACCGTCCTATTCGTCCATTATTTAATAAAGGTGTACGTAACGAAGTACACGTAGTAGCAACAGTTATGTCTGTGGACCAAGATTGTGATCCAGCCATTTGTGGTATGATTGGTGCTTCTGCGGCATTGTCTATTTCTGATGTTCCTTGGAATGGTCCTATTGCAGGCGTTCGTATGGGACGTATCAATGGTGAATTTGTTGTAAATCCAACGAAAGCACAATTAGAAGAAACAGATCTTAATATCGTTGTGGCTGGTACTAAAGATGCTATCCTCATGGTTGAAGGTGGCGCTGAAGAAGTACCGGAAGATATCATTCTTGAAGTTATCATGGCAGCTCACGAAGAAATCAAAAAAATCGTAGCATTCCAAGAAAATATGACTGCAAAAGTAGGTAAGGAAAAACGCGTATTTGAATGTAAAGATGTTCCTGTTGAAATCAGTGATGCAGTTCGTGCCTATGGTCATGATAAACTTGATGCTGCAGTTCGTTGTGCAGATAAACAACAACGTGATGCACAAGAAAATGAAGTACGTGCAGATGTATTAGCTCACTTTGAAGAGATCTACCCAGATAACTTGGCTGATGTAAATAAAGCATTTGATGCAATGACAAAAGAAATCGTGCGTCATATGATTACTGTTGAAAAAATCCGTCCAGATGGCCGTCAACTTGATGAAGTTCGTCCAATCTCTTGCCGTACAGGTGTATTACCACGTACACATGGCTCTGGCTTGTTTACACGTGGTCAAACTCAAGTGTTGAATGTCACAACAGTAGCGCCTTTATCCGAAAAACAAACCATCGATGGCCTTGGTGTTGAAACTGAAAAACGTTATATCCATCATTATAATTTCCCATCTTTCTCCGTAGGGGAAACTCGTTCTTCCCGTGGCCCTGGGCGTCGTGAAATTGGTCATGGTGCGTTGGCTGAACGCGCGTTGGTACCTGTGATTCCAAGTGAAGAGGATTTCCCATATGCTTTGCGTTTAGTATCTGAAGTATTGGAATCTAATGGTTCTAGCTCCATGGCTTCCGTATGTGGTTCTACATTATCTTTGATGGATGCTGGTGTACCTATTAAAGCGCCTGTAGCTGGTATCGCTATGGGTCTTGTAACTCAAGGGGAACACTATACAATTTTAACAGATATTCAAGGCATGGAAGATGCTCTCGGAGATATGGACTTTAAAGTTGCTGGTACAGCTAAAGGCGTAACAGCAATTCAAATGGATATCAAGATTTCTGGATTATCCCGTGAAATCCTTCAAGAAGCATTAGAACAAGCTCACAAAGGTCGTATGCATATCATGGGCATCATGCTTGATACAATTGCTGAACCACGTCAACAAATGTCCCAATACGCTCCACGTATTATTACAATGAAAATTGATCCTGATAAGATTCGTGACGTAATCGGTTCTGGCGGTAAAGTAATCCGCAGTATCATCGAAGAAACAGGCGCTAAAATTGACATCGAAGATGATGGTACAGTATTTATCGCTTCTGTAGAACAAGAAGGGGCTGCGAAAGCTCAAGAAATTATTACAAACCTTACTAAAGAGGTTGAAGTAGGTGAAGTATATCTTGGTAAAGTAACTCGTCTAATGGCTTTTGGCGCATTTGTAGAAGTATTACCAGGTAAGGAAGGTCTTGTACATATTTCCAAACTTGCGAAAGAACGCATTGAAAATGTAGAAGACGTAGTAAATGTAGGGGATGAAATCATGGTAAAAGTTATCGAAATCGATAAACAAGGCCGTGTAAACTTGTCCCGTAAAGATTGTTTAAAATAAGAGGTGTTACATGGATATTCGTGGCTTTGAAGTAGTTTCTGCTTTTGAAGAACAAGATATCAACTTACCAACACGTAAAACAACTGAAAGCGCAGGTTATGATATTGAATGTGCTGAAGCTGTTACTTTAGAACCTGGTCAAGTGGTTTTGGTGCCAACGGGTATTAAAGCTTTTATGGCATACGATGAATATCTTGCCATTCACATTCGTTCTAGTATGGCTATTAAACGTCATCTGGCACTTGTGAATAGCACAGGTATTATCGATAGTGATTACTACAATAATGAGGACAATGAAGGTCATATTATGATTGCCCTTCTAAACTTTGGCAAAGAAATAGTTACCCTTGATAAAGGGGAACGCGTTGCTCAAGGTATATTCTCTAAATACCTTATTACAAACGATGATGATGCTACAGGTGTAAGAACTGGTGGCATTGGAAGCACCGGGACTATGTAAATAATATATGGTTTTGTATAAAATAGTAAAAACCGCTCAACTTTGTTGGGCGGTTTTTGTGTGTCAAATAATCACTTTAGCTGTAATTCTTTTACATAATACTATATAATAATTATTATAGTTAGTAGAAAATTCGGGAGGCTTTATGAAACAGGAGTCTAAACAAAATAAGAACGTAGGTACATCAGTTACGGGGAATGACATTGAGACTACACAAAATACCATGCACGTATTGGATGAGAATAAGGTTCTTAAAAAGAGTTATGAAGATGTAGTATATATTTCTCAACCTTTTGGGGCGACCTCATTGAACACATTAGCAGCGCGAGCTTTGTTATTTGGATTAAATCCTGTATCTTTAAAAAAGGCTCGTGTCCTTGAGCTCGGATGTTCGTTTGGTGGAAATATTATTTCCCAAGCTTTATATTATCCTGAAGCATCTTTTACGGGCATCGATTTATCGTCTTCCCAGATTAAGATGGGAAATGAACTGATTGCGTCGATGGGACTTACCAATATACATTTGATTGAGAAGGATATTCTGGATATTGATGAATCGTTCGGTATTTTTGACTATATTATTGTACATGGTATTTGGTCCTGGGTTCCAGATGTGGTAAAAGATAAAATTCTATCTATCTGTAATAAGAATTTATCCGACAATGGTGTAGCTTATGTATCGTATAATACGTATCCTGGATGGAAACGATTAGAGCAGTATCGAGAAATCATGCAATATGCAGAGCAAAAAGAGTTAGAGCTACCGTTGATGGAGCGGACTTTATATACGAAGAATATATTGAAGCTCGTAGCGGATACAATGGGATTAGATAATCGGATAAGTCAAAAAGCGAGTTATAAAATTGATAACATCCAAAATGTGTTGAGCTCTAACGATTATTATGTGGCTCATGAATATTTAGAGCCTTTTAATGATCCTGTATATGTACATGAATTTATAAAACGTGCCAATGACCAAGGTTGTGCCTATATAGGGGATGTATTTCTTTCACGATCTTTCATAAGTTGGTTACCGGAGGATATTCACGATAATATAGTTCAATTGGCAAATGATGATTATATTGCAAAAGAGCAATATTATGATTACATTTATGATACGCAGTTTAGAATGTCCCTGTTAACGAAAAATAAACATAGTAAAAAGATTGTTCGTAATGAACGAGTTAGTATAGATGTATTATCAAAATTATATTATTGCAGCGTTGTCAATACTGGTATTCCTTCTAATATGACGGATAGTATCCATATTGCTATTAAAGAGGTTATGGATCGAGGGGATATATTTACTGTTCAGGATATAGTTGATCATATACATAGAAAGTTGCCTGGTTATACTATCGAAATGGACAGAGTTTATTCTCGTTTACTATATTTGATTATTGTAGATAATCTCGATATGTATGCCGAACCATATGAAAGAGTTGCTTTCGAAGATAATAAGGTGTATATACCTCAACGTTTTATAGATTTTATTTCTACTATAGTAGAAAAAGAAGGCAGCTCCTATATTGGTATAGGCGACATGTACAATAAAGTACAACAAGATATAGATAATGGATTTCTCTTTGTAATAAAGCAAATGGTGGAGCCTACAACAAAAGAAAAGATTCTTGCTATTATGGATGACAATATTACAGTTCAGCGTCATACGCGGGATAATATTGATTTTATTGTTCCTAATAAAGTGTACTTAGAGGAAATTTTACAACGTATAAGGATGCTCGGGTTTTTACATAAAATAAAAGATTAGAGGTATATATGGCAATTAGTAAGGAAATTCAGAAATCCAGTGAAATGAAATTTAACGGTAAGTTGATTCAAGTTACCTATGATATAGCCGATGTGAACGGAAAGGATGCATGGCGTGAGGTTGTGCATCATCCGGGTGCTACAGCGATTGTGGCAGTAACAGAGGATAATAAGATTGTTATGGAACGTCAATTTAGATATGCTTTGCAACAGACGCTACTGGAGGTACCAGCAGGAAAATTAGATCCAAATGAAGAACCGATTGTTTGTGCTAAACGGGAGCTTGCTGAGGAAACCGGCTATCGTGCAGCTCAATGGATTTCGTTAGGTACAATTGCTACGAGTCCTGGTTTCTGCAATGAAGTATTACATTTATATCTTGCGAAGGACCTTACCATGGGGGAAACCAATTGGGATCCTGATGAATATGTGGAGCTAGAATACTACACATTGACAGAACTATTGGAAGCTATCAAGAATGAGGCTATTAAGGATAGCAAATCTTTGGCGGCCCTCATGCTTGCTATGCCATATCTTAAGTAATTTTTAGAAATATTATCTCTCAATATAATATGTATTTTATTAATTCATATTGATGATTTTAACTGTAATATGTTATAAAGTATTTTTACATTATATGAGTAACTAATCTCATATAGATTTAGGAGTACATATGTATAATCGAATTATTCTACTAGTAATGGATAGTGTCGGTGTAGGGCATGCAGCCGATGCGATTAAATTTGGCGATGAAGGTTCGAATACATTAGGACATATCGAAGCGGTAGCAGGACCTATTCGCTGTCCAAATTTAAAATCTCTAGGTTTAGCTAATATTGCTGATATATCAGCGTTTGATGAGCCTGTTATTGGCGCTTATGGTCGTATGGCTGAAACGAGTACTGGCAAAGATACGACAAGTGGTCATTGGGAGATGATGGGGCATCCTGTAACGGTGCCATTTCCGACATTTTATGATGGATTTCCGAAGGAACTGATGGATGCTTTCATAAAAGAAACGGGTTATGGATTTCTTGGTAATGAGGTAGCCTCTGGAACGGAAATTATTGAACGCCTCGGAGAAGAACATATAAGAACTGGTAAGCCAATCGTATATACATCGGCGGATTCGGTTTTTCAAATTGCAGCGCATGAGGATATCATTCCCTTAGAAGATTTGTATCGCATGTGTCAAATTACACGCGATAAAGTATGTGTCGGTGATTATTATGTGGGGCGTATTATAGCTCGACCTTTTGTTGGTACACCAGGTCATTTTGTACGCACCTCAAATCGTCATGATTACAGTCGTATGCCTGAAAAGAAAATGGTGCAACAAGAGTTACAAGACGCAAACATTCCAACAGTGGCAGTGGGCAAAATCGGCGATATTTATGCTCATGTTGGCTGGGATGCATCATATCCGACAAAGTCTAACGCGCATGGTATGAACGTAGTTCCTTATCTGTTGGGCCAAAGCTTTACACGGGGGTTCATGATGGTCAACCTTGTTGAATTTGATAGTCTGTACGGTCATCGGCGCAATGTAGAAGGGTATAAGCGTGCTATTGAAGACTTTGATTACCAATTAGGCGGTTTGTTGGACTTGCTTAAAGATGATGATTTACTTCTCATCACTGCAGATCATGGGAATGATCCGACTTGGAAAGGTACAGACCATACGAGAGAAATGGTGCCTTTGCTAGCTTATAGTCCAAATATGAGTCATTCCGTAGCTTTGGGTGATAGACATAGTTTTGCGGATATAGGCGAAACAGTATTACAAAACTTTGGATTGAAACAATGGGGGATTGGTTCTTCATTTCTTAATTCTTTGAAAGTGTAGCTTTGTATAGAAACTATTTCTTATATATAATTGAATATAATCTTATAATACTGTTATCAAAAAATTGTATGGATAATTTGTTATAATTAAATTCATTTATTTTGTTCTTTTTCATACCTACTAAATCATATACCAATGGAATGTGTACTTTGGGCCATTTTTCCTTAAAAAAATACAGAAAAAATAGCTATTAGTTGATTATATATAATCAACTAATAGCTGTTTTTAGTAGTAAGGGACTATTTGGTTATAGTCCCTTTTGCTTTTATCCTTAAAACAGGATGAGTTTATTTAACTATAACAAGCCTTGACTTTCCATCATATCTTTAATATCAAGTATGGTAGATTTACATACTACATCATAATCTAATGAACCAAGGAAGTTTGCAAATTTAGTGTCATCTTCATTTTTACAGTTTTCATATGGAATTTTACCAAATTTTTGATACGGTTCTAGAATGCGATTTCGTCTGTGTTTCCACATATTATAATAAGGCCCTTTGAATTTAGTCATAAAACCATTGCTATCGACTAATACAAAGCCTTCAGATTCATGGCATGAATTTAGTTCCTCATTTATAATGTCTTGGAGCTCATCCATGGTAGAAATTTGTTGAACTGTTTTAACAATGGAAATCAAGTCAGTGTCATATTTTTGTAAAATTGTATATAGTTCAGCTAATTTTTCTCTAGAGAATGGGACATCTATATGCTTACCATTTACGTCTAGAGTATTTTGAATCATATCAAGCACATAGAGATGGTCTTGGTCGTATTTAATGATATGAGTATCCTCTTGACTGATGACTTCAAATATCATGGAGCAGTTATTACGTGCTAATAAATCTTTGATTTTTGCTTGTAGATTTTCAGGTAATCTATGGAATAGTTTTTTAAATAAATCCACATGTATACCCTCTGTTGTAGATTTAGAGGCAAATACTAATTCTTCGTTGATAACGCCAAGAATAGCAAGGTAACCATTTTCTTTAGTTCTAATTTCAACTGGGAAAGAAAGAGTATTAGCTAGATTATCTAACTCTGTTTCTGGGCGCTCACCAAGATTAAAGAATTTATTATAACTACGTAATTTCACATCTCCTGTAATTCGATCCACAAATAATCCACGAGCGTGTACTGTACTTTCATTCCATAATCGCTTATGGAATACACGAGAGGTAAAGTTCAAGGAATATAGGTTAGGGAAACACTGTTTTACTTTTACTAATTTTGAATTGCCAATAATATTAATATCTTCATTTTGTGTGAAGATGATGTGTTGTGTCATATTTTGGAATTCATGGCGCATATAATCTTTATCATATACATCGTTTTTTATTCCATTTTTTGTGAAAGTATTTGCAGTGATATCGATGTATTTTAGTTCTCCACCAAATTCTACTTCTCCTTCCAAACAGAAGGAGTACTTTCCATCTGGAACACCACGATGACCGTGAATTTGAATGAAGTCCTGACACATGCCTTGTTCGTAATTAGTATCGTAAATATTAGCGATATTTGTTTCGTAAGCTCCAAAACCATTAATAAATGTTGAGGTGGCTATGAAGGTCATATTAGGCACATAGGAGAGGCCACCATGGGAAACTAAATATTTTTTGCCATGGAAGCTGAATGGATAACATTGACGAAGTGATTTATAAAAGAGTCGTAGTTCTCGTTGGAGTGATTCTACTTCTTTTTTCGTCATATCTTTTACGATAGGTGCTACCACATCTTTCATAAAGCGTTTGGAACGATCTAAATTTGTATGGAATGCAAAGTTTGCAATATGTCGCTCGTGATTACCTTCTAACATAATTGTATTAGGTAATGTGCTGAGACGCATCATTTCGTACATCATTTCTTTGTTTTCAATACCGCGTTCTAAATAGTCACCGCAGAAGATGTATAATGTCTTTTCATCCCATGGTGTAATAGCTTGTTGTAATGCGGTGTAGCAACCGTGAATATCACCGATAATACGTACTCGATTATATTTATTTGTTAGATTAGCCGTGAAGTAATTGTTAATTTCATCAATAGAGTTAATTCTTTTGCAAAAGTTTGGTAATGTGCTTGTTTTAATCGTTTTGTACATATAATGAATAACTTGCTCTGGCACACGTTTGTAATCGGTGCGTGCCGCATTACGGGCCAAGCAATCCTCTAAGGATGTATTAGGTTCATAGTAATATACAGTATATTTATATTTGTTAAGCAATTCTTTGTAAGCATTAATAGCTTTAGAGGTAGTGTGAGTAGCATCTAAGACAACAAAGTCGCCATTGCTCATTCGTTTTTCTAAACAATCTAGTAGGAGCTTCCATGTTGGACCATTATCCTCTTGTGAAATATACCAGCCGTTCTCACCAAGGGAAGGGCTACGTAAAAGCATACGGAAATGATCGGCTTCAAGGGTGTAAGCCTCAAGATTGTTGTCACGAATCCACTGAGACTTACCACTAGCAGGAGCACCACGCATTAATAATAGTGTTCTCATAGTAATAGTCCTCTAATCTGCCCATAGGGCGTAATAAAATATAACTGTATAACAAACGAAAAATTTTTTTATGACTAAATAGAAAAAAGGCATAAAAAAACAGTCTCAACGGATAACCGAGAGACTGTCTTGCTTGCTTTTAAAATTATAAAGCGTTTACTTTAGCTGCAAGGTTAGATTTTTTGCGAGCTGCAGTGTTTTTATGAAGTACACCTTTGGAGGCTGCTTTATCAATTACGCTAGTAGCATGAACAAGTGCTTGTTTTGCTTCTTCTACTGCGCCTGCTTGAACAGCTTCAACGGTTTTACGAGCTGCTGTACGAATTTGAGATTTTACAGCGGCATTTTTCGCACGACGTTCAGCATCCGTTTTTACGCTTCTAATACTGGATTTAATGTTTGGCAATTGAGTCACCTCCTTAAAAATCGTTTCTTATACCTGAATGATTATATCATACCAAATATTGATACGCAAGGACTTTTCAGCCCAATATTTTCCTTAATGACATGATTTGTAAAACATTTTCTACTGTTTATTAACAAAAGTATATATGTGGTTTTTAAAATCAAATTACTTACTCATTTTCTAGTGTAACAATATATTAATTTTTATTTATGAAAGTTAAAAGGGTCCTTATGTTATAATGAAGAATAGAATTAAGTGAGGTGTCTTATGAAAAAATTAATGATTATAGATGGCAGCAGTTTGTTATTTCGTGCATTTTTTGCATTACCACCGTTGAAATCCGCTCTGGGAACGCCAACGAATGCAGTATATGGTTTCTTAACAATGCTCATTAAATTGTATGAAGAGATTAATCCTGACTATATTGCCGTAGCTTTTGATAAAGGGCGTCAAACATTCCGAACAGAAATGTATAGCGAGTATAAAGGAAATCGTCCAGATGCACCTGAGGATTTACGTCCGCAGTTTAGTTTAATTCAAGATGTATTAAAAGCATTAGGCATTTGTGTCATCGAAGAAGAAGGTTTTGAAGGGGATGATATTCTCGGATCTTTAAGCAAGAAGTTTGGAGCCCCTGATATGGCTGTTCAAATTATTACAGGAGACCGCGATAATTTACAGCTTGTAACAGAACATAGCCATGTGTTCTTAACTAAAAAAGGTATTTCTGATATGTTAGAGGTTACTCTAGATAATATGGAAGAACTTTATGGCTATGGTCCTGATAAGGTTATCGAAATGAAGGCTCTTATGGGTGACTCTTCCGATAATATTCCAGGTGTACCAGGCGTAGGTGAGAAAACAGCGCTTAAATTAATTACCGAATACGGCAATCTTGAATCTGTATATGATCATATTGAAGATATTTCTGGTAAGAAATTAAAAGAGCGCCTTGTAGAGAATAAAGAGTTAGCCTTCTTGTCTCGTGAGTTGGCTACAATAAAAACAGACATGGAGTTATCTTATAAAGTAGAAGATTTTGTACAAAACTTTCATGCCTCTGAAGTACAACCGTTATTTGAAACTTTAGGTTTTACTAAATTAACACCTCGCATTGCACAAGTAATGGGGTGTGAGGAAGTAGCTCTTGGTGATCCAGGTTCTTTATTTGCACCACAAGAAGAGATTTCTTTAAATGATTTAGCGGATGCTAAATCATTAACAGCCGACTTCTATAAAGATAAAACGGTAGCAGTGCATGTCATATTAGATGGTAAGACTCCATTTAGAACGGTAACGAATACTTATCTATCTAATGGTGATACTATTATAAAAACAGACGATACTAAAGCTGTTTTAGCTGTATTACAAGGTGCTAAAGCTATAGTTACAACTCAGACTAAGGAGATTATCGAAGCCTTTGGTGCAGATGTGCCAGCTGAGATTTCTTTATTTAATGCTGATAAAACTGCTCGTGTTCACGATATGTCGCTCATTGCGTATTTATTAGATCCTACACGTACTAATTATGGATATCTATATCTAACTGAGCGCTTTTCTGTACCTAGTATTGCTAGCGGTAGCGTAGATGTAGAATGCGTATCCATGGTGAAAGCATTACTCGCTATGAATGAAGTAGCTTGTGAATCTGCACGTCGTGAAGAGTTATGGTCTTTATATGAAACAATTGAGTTACCTTTGATTCATACCTTAGTTGTGATGGAGAAAAATGGTATCTATATCGATACAGAGAAGTTGGCGGAAACAACGGCTCGTTTTAAAGAGGAACTAGCTCAAGTACAAGAAGAGATTTATGAACTTGCTGGAGAAACTTTCAATATTAATTCACCTAAACAATTGGGTGTAATCTTGTTTGAAAAGTTGAACTTGCCAATCATCAAAAAAACTAAGACTGGCTATTCTACAGATGCGGAAGTATTGGATATGCTTCGTCATGAAAGTCCGATTGTTGAAAAAATCTTGGCATACCGTTCTGTTGCTAAATTGGTATCTACCTATTGCGAAGGTTTGGCAGTTCTTATCAATGATAAGACACATCGTATTCATACAACATTTAATCAAATGGTTACGGCTACAGGTCGTTTGAGCTCATCTGATCCGAACTTGCAAAATATTCCGGTTCGCACCGAAAAAGGCCGTGAAATTCGCGCTTTATTCTATCCAGGTATTGGATATGATACATTGGTGAGTGCCGATTACTCTCAAATTGAGTTGCGCATCTTAGCTCATTTGTCTGGCGACGAAGCGTTGATTAAAGCCTTTGTGGAAGGTAAGGATATTCACCGATTTACGGCGGCAGAGGTGCTTGGTAAATCTCAAGATGACGTAACTAGCGAAGAACGTTCCCATGCGAAGGCCATTAACTTCGGTATTATCTACGGTATTTCTGACTTTGGTTTATCTCGTGACCTTGGTATTACACGGGGTGAGGCTAAAAACTATATTGATCTTTATTTTAGCCGTTATCCTAAGGTTAAAGAGTATATGGATCGAATGGTTCAAGAGGCTCATGAAACTGGCAAAGTTCGCACTATGTTTGGTCGTCAACGCGAGTTACCTGATATTAATAGTCGTAACTTTAACCGTCGTTCCTTTGCTGAGCGGACCGCAATGAATACGCCAATTCAAGGTACCGCCGCAGACATCATTAAGTTAGCTATGAACCAAGTAGAGCAAAAGTTAGAAGAACAAAACTTTACGTCTCGACTCTTATTACAAGTGCATGACGAACTAGTACTTGAAGTGGTGAACTCTGAATTAGAAGCTATAGAAGAGTTACTACGTAGTACAATGCAGTCTGTTGTAGAGTTACAAGTGCCTCTTATTGTAGACGTACACCATGCAGAAAACTGGGCATTAGTAAAGTAATATGTATTTATAATTAATAGAAGGTATATATGTTTAAAATTGGCTTAACTGGTGGCATCGCATCGGGCAAAAGTACAGTTCTTACATATTTTAAGGATAAAGGTATACCATATATCGATGCTGATATTGTGGCTCGTGAAGTTGTTGAACCTGGTACAAAGGGTTTAGAAGCAGTTGTAGATGCATTTGGAACCGATGTATTGCACGATGATGGGACATTAAACCGAGAAGCATTAGGAGCTATTGTCTTTCACAATGCAAAAAAGCGCCAACAATTGAATGGTTGTTTAAAGGAGCATATTCAAAATCGAATTATGGAACTTACAGCTCATTATGAGGAGCTACATACACCAGTTTTACTCTATGATATCCCCTTACTTATCGAGGGAGAATGGTATACCATGATGGACGAGGTGTGGCTCGTATATGTGAATGAGTCGACTCAAATTGAGCGCTTAATGAGCCGCAATGGATTGACTGAGGAGGAGGCATTGGCTCGTATTAATAGTCAAATGCGTCTTGAGGATAAACGGTCTTACGCGGATGTAATCATTGATAATAATGGTACACCTCTGGATTTAAAGGAACAATTAGATATCATTTGGAATGAGCGTATCGAATCAGTTTTATAAGAACTTCAATGATAGTCATTTTATGTGTCAAAATTGGTATATAAAAATTACTATTAAATGGTATAATAAGCCCATAAAACTTCGTATAATATTAACCTAGTATTTTGTTATATTTTATATCTTGGTGACTATGTATAGTTTCTATATAGAAAGGGGGATATATGAAACGTGCAACGGCAACGGCATTATCTTGTGTTGTACTAGGATGGTTTTATTTTACATATCTAGATGACCATTTGGCGCGTCAAATCGCGTATCCCTTTAACTATAAAGAGGAAGTTATAGCTGCAGCTGAGAAAGAGCAGGTACCTCCATCTTTGGTAGCTAGTGTTATCTTAGCAGAAAGCAAGTATAAAAACACAGCGGAGTCTGAAACGGGGGCTCTTGGATTGATGCAACTCATGCCAGATACGGCACGATGGGTGGCACAGCAAGTGGGGCATGGTAACTATACAGATCGTCAACTTAAAGAGCCTACTATAAATATTGAGCTAGGTACATGGTATTTAGGTCACTTGTTAAAGGAATTTAATGGTGATCAGGTGTTAGCATTAGCTGCTTACAATGCTGGTCGTGGTCATGTGGAATCGTGGCTTCGTGACAATAACTGGAATGGAATGGTCGATACGATTCCGTTTCCTGAGACCCGTAGCTATGTAAAGGCGGTCTTACAGTATCAAGAAAGATATGAGGCGTTATATGGAAACAATTATTGAAGCTTGTAAAGCCTTAGACTATTCTTGGTTACCTCAAACTGTTGACGGCTTTACGTTAGTTACATCTACTGAAAGTGACTATACAATATTAGCTAATCGTATTAGTGCTGGTGAAGACGTATTAAAGGTGCCTATTTTCCACTATCAAAATGAATTGGGGTGGCGTTGGTCTGCCTTATATGATAAAGAGGTAGAGGACTATACAGTACATATAGAAATGCCACTATTTTCCTTTGTGGACATTTCTTTTGTGCGAGCCGATTTAGAGTCTTTTTGGACAGGGCTACAAGAACGATGTGTAAAAGGGCTTACAAATATGTTTATTGAACCTTCTAATAATTTTACTTTTACATATCGCCGCCGAGGGATTCCTTCATGGGACTTTTCACAAGTTATGCCTGAGGAGTTAGAAGGCTTTGTACGTGATATTGATCCAGCCCATGCGATTCGCATGATTAATGGGTCTTTTATCATCGGCGAATACCGCAAGATGGATGAGTGTACAGGCTTACTATTGTATTATAATGAATTGCGTGATGAATACTTTGCGGAACTTCGCTATAAAAGCTATCCAGAAATCGACCATCATTTAGATGCAAAAAATCTAGATGATTTAGCAGTGCTATTGCGTGAGCATTTAGGTGCTATACTAAAAGGCTTGAATGAGCGCATTGATTAAAGTTTGGATAGATTTAACTATGCTATTTTTTGTCATTTTTTGTTTTTATAGAATGACTTATGTGGGATTGGTTTCTTTAATGCCCATTCAAAAGCGTAGAATTTGTATATACACAGCAAATGTGATATACTATATATGACTTTTATATAATCTTTTAAAAGAGTGGGCTTATGTCCACTCTTTCATTTATGATTAGCTCAATTTTAAAGTATTTAGAATCAAGAGATATATACAAGATGTAGTAAGTAAGGAGGCGATGGCTATGAAAAGAGAAGCAGTGGAGGAGTTTGTATCCTCTGTAGTTGAAGGTATTATAGCCGGCACCGATATGGAACTCGTCGATGTAGACTATGTACGTGAACGGGATTGGTATTTACGTGTCTACCTTGATAAACCAGGTGGTGTAGATTTGGATGACTGTCAGTTGGTGAGCGAAAAATTAAGTGCTGTCCTCGATGAAAAGGATCCAATTACGGAAAATTATTTATTGGAGGTATCTTCTCCTGGCCTTGATCGAGTTCTAAAGAAAGATAAGGATTTAGTTCGGTATAATGGCCGTGATGTAGATATTCAGTTGTTTAAGCCTGTTAATGGCAGTAAACAATTTACTGGTGCATTACAAGGTTTTACGGACACATCTATCGACTTTACTATTAATGGTGAAAGCATAACATTTGAACGTTCTGCTATTGCACAAATTCGATTACATCTCGATTTTTAATATATGGAGGCATACGAGTGAGTCAAGAATTAATTCAAGCGGTAATGGTGCTTACAAAACAAAAAGGTTTTGCTCCTGAGGTTATTTTTGAATCCTTAGAGGCTGCATTACTGCAAGCATATCGCAAAGAACCAACATCTAATCCAGATGCGTACGTTGTGATTGACCGCGAAACAGGTGTTTATAAAGTAATGGCAAAAAAACAAGTTGTGGAAACTGTTGAATTGCCTGAAACCGAAATTAGCTTGTTAGATGCTCGCAAAAAAGATAAGCGTTTTGAGATTGGTGATGTAGTAGAAGTCGATGTAACTCCTGCTAACTTTGGTCGTAGTGCTGCCCATACTGCAAAACAAATGCTTATTCAACGTTTAAAAGAGGCTGAGCGCAGTGTAGTATATGAGGAATACTACAGTCGTGAAGGTGATATCATCACTGGTGTTATTACACGTGTCGAAGGTAAAAATGTGTTTATCGACCTTGGTAAAACAGAAGCAATTTTACCTCCAACAGAGCAAATTGCTACTGAAACATACCGTGAAGGGGATCGTATTAAATGCTATATCGTAGAGGTTAAGAAAACTACGAAAGGCCCTCAAATTATGATTTCTCGTACACATCCAGGTCTATTAAAACGTCTATTTGAATTAGAGGTTCCAGAAATCTTTGAAGGCGTAGTAGAGCTTAAGTCTGTAGCTCGTGAGCCGGGGATGCGTTCTAAAATCGCTGTATATAGTCGAGATGAAAATGTTGACCCTGTAGGTGCTTGCGTAGGTCCTAAAGGACAACGTGTACAACATATTGTTGATGAATTACACGATGAAAAAATTGACATTGTTAAATGGGATGAAGATCCAGCAATTTATATTGCTAACTCCCTGAGTCCTGCGAAGGTTGTATCTGTAGATGTAAGCGAAGAAGAAAAAGCTTCTTATGTAGTAGTACCTGATTATCAATTATCTTTAGCTATTGGTAAGGCTGGTCAAAATGCTCGTTTAGCTGCTAAGTTGACTAACTGGAAAATTGATATTAAAAGCGAAACTCAAGCTGCTGAAGAACCTTTCACAGGTTTTGGCAATGCTGAGGATGGTGAATAGTCATGAAACCAAAATCCCAACCTATGCGTACTTGCGTAGGATGTGGTGAACCTAAGGCAAAACGAGAGTTGATTCGCGTAGCCTTGAGTCCAGACGGCAATATCACTATTGATCGCAGCGGTAAAGCACCAGGACGTGGAGCTTATTTATGTGAGTCTATGTCATGTTTTGAGCAGGCTTATAAGGCAAAACGATTAGAACGATCATTAAAACATAGTGTATCTAAAGAGATATACGAAGCATTACAACGTGATTTACAAGAGAATGAGTAATCACTGATATACATGAATGAAGATAAAATTTTGAATCTCTTAGGTCTAGCACAACGAGCAGGACAAGTTATTTCTGGTGACTTCATTGTAGAAAAAGCTATAAAAAGAAAGGAACCAAAGTTAGTACTTCTCGCTGGTGACTGTGCAGCCAACAATGAAAAAAAATATACTCAATTAGCAGAAACCCATCACATTCCACTTCATAGTATTGCCAATAAGGAGGCTTTAGGAACGGCCATTGGTAAGGAAGTTAGGGTAGTAGTTGCCGTACTAGATGATGGATTTGCAAAGGCATTACTTAAAGAGATTGATCGATAATAAGGGGGTATGTAGATGTCCAAAAAGCGCGTTCATGAAATCGCCAAAGAGTTCGGCGTAGAAAGTAAGCAGGTCATTTCTATCTTGCAACAAAATAATATCAATGTTACGAAAGCAGTTAATTCTGTAGATGATTCAGGTTACGAAATTGTAAAAAAACAATTAGGTAAAAAAGCTGAAGCTCCTAAAGTAGTACAAAAAACAGAAAAAAAGGTAGAACAAAAGTCTGCTCCTGCAGCTCATAAACAAGAAGTTGCATCACATAAACAACATCCAAATCGTTCTAACGAACAGAAAAAAGATAAACATAAACAATCTGGTCAAAAACAAGACGATCAATCTAAACAAAAGGACCATAAAAAAGGCAATGTACGTCATGTACAAATCTCTGAGCCTACACGCAAATCCGATGGTAACCAACATGGTGGAGACCGCGCTAACAATCGCCCTAATAATACCCGCAATAATGATAACCGTAATAACGTTCGCTCTAATGATGCGCGTAATAATGATAATCGCAACAATGATAATCGTAATAACGACAACCGCAATAACGATAACCGCAATTCTAATAATGATCGCCGTAACAAGAAAAATAAAAAAGGTGGCAATAACCGCCCTCAATCCTTGTTATCTACATCTATGCAAAAAAAGAAGAATCGCGTAAAACATCGTAACGAGCAGTACTTACAGCAAAAAGCAGAAGCTGAACGTAAGGCTGAAGCAGCAATTGCTACAGAAATCGAATTAAGTGGTCCTTTAACTGTTAAAGAATTAGCTGAAAAAATGGGGCGTGAAGTATCTGAAATCATCAAAAAATTGATGCTTTTAGGTGTTATGGCCAGTATTAACCAAGAAGTTGACGTAGACACAGCTACTATTGTAGCTGAAGAGTTCGGTGTAACTGTAACTGAAGTAGAACCAGAAGAAGATCCTACAGATGTTATCGAGATTGAAGATGCACCAGAAACGTTAAAACCACGTCCTCCTGTAGTAACTATTATGGGTCACGTTGACCATGGTAAAACATCTTTGTTGGACGTAATTCGTCAAACTAATGTAACAGCTGGCGAAGCGGGTGGTATCACTCAACATATCGGTGCGTACCAAGTTCGCTACAAGGATAATAAAATCACATTCCTTGACACACCAGGTCATGAAGCATTTACTGCTATGCGTTTACGTGGTGCAAAATCTACAGATATCGCAGTTCTCGTAGTAGCTGCTGACGATGGAGTAATGCCACAAACTATTGAGGCTATTAATCATGCGAAGTCTGCAGATGTACCTATTATTGTAGCTATCAACAAAATGGATAAACCAGGTGCTAACCCAGACCATGTTAAACAACAATTGTCTGAACATGGTCTTTTACCAGAAGAATGGGGCGGCGATGTCATCATGGTTCCTGTATCTGCTAAACAAAAACAAGGTATTGAAGACTTACTTGAAAATATTTTGCTTGTAGCAGAAGTTATGGAATTGAAAGCGAACCCTAACCGTAAGGCATATGGCGTAGTTATCGAGGCTCAACTTGATAAAGGTCGTGGTGCTGTATGTACTGTCTTGGTACAAAAAGGTTCTCTTCGTGTAGGTGATACAGTACTTGCTGGTACTGCATACGGTAAAGTACGTGCCATGACAAATGAGCGCGGTGAAAAAGTAAAAGTTGCTCGTCCGTCTATGCCGGTAGAAATTTTGGGCTTCTCCGAAGTTCCACAAGCCGGTGAAATTATAAATGGTATGGATGACAACGAAGCACGTGCAATTGCTGAAAAACGTATTGCTAAGCAACGGGTTCAAGAATTGCAAGCTACACATAAAGTTACATTAGATGATATTTTCAACCAAATTCAACAAGGCGAGTTGAAGGATCTTAATATTATCATCAAAGCCGATGTTCAAGGTTCTGTAGAAGCATTGCGTCAATCGTTAGAAGGCATCAAAAATCCTGAGGTTCGTATTGTTATTGTTCATGCTGCAGTAGGTGCTATTAATGAATCGGATATCATGTTGGCATCTGCATCTAATGCGATTGTAATGGGCTTTAATGTACGCCCTGATGCTAATGTTCGACGTGCAGCGGAACAAGAAAAGGTTGACTTGCGTACATATCGTGTAATTTATGATGCTATCAATGACGTTGAATCTGCTATGCGCGGTATGTTGGCGCCTCAATTTAAAGAGGTTGTCGTAGGTCGTGCAGAAGTGCGTCAGGTTATTTCCACACCAAAGGCTATTGTAGCTGGCTCTTATGTAACAGAAGGTCGTATTACTAACGACTCTGAAGTTCGTTTAATTCGTGACGGCATCGTTGTATTTGAAGGTAAGGTTGATTCTTTACGTCGATTTAAAGATGAAGTTAAGGAAGTTAAAACATCCTTTGAATGTGGTATCTCCTTAGAAGGATACCGCGACATCAAGGAAGGCGACGTTATTGAAGCTTACTTGATGGAAGAAATTGCACCTCAATTATAGGAGGTTTATATGAGTGATGTTCGTGTCAGAAAATTACAAGAATTTATCAAACAAGAGGTAAGTCAAATGTTGATGCGCGGATTGAAAGATCCGCGTATCGGCTTCACTACTATTACCGATGTTCATGTAACAGGTGATTTACGTGAAGCTACGATTTATGTCTCCTTGTTTGGTTCCGATAAGGAAAAAGAAGATACCCTTATCGCATTAAAGCATGCAGCAGGTCATATTCGTACAGAGCTTGGCAAAGTACTTAAATTACGCCATATTCCTTCTATCACATTTGATAAGGATACGTCTTTAGACTATAGCATGCATATTGAATCCCTTTTGAATGAAATCAAAAAGGATGAAGAAACAAATTAACAAAAAGGATACAGAACATGAGTAAGATTACTATTAGTCAATTACATATGGCTCTGTGTGAAGCTAATTCTATTATGCTAACCGTCCATATTAGACCTGATGGTGATGCTATTGGGTCCATGGTAGCCTTTTACGAAGCCCTTGTAGGACAAGGTAAAACTGTATATATGGTAGTGGATGATGTAGTTCCTGAGAAGTACACATTCTTACGATATACGGACCACATTCATGATGTAGCGTATTTTGAAACTAATCCAGTTGATATTGATATGCTTATGGTTTTGGATGCTAGCACGTATGAGCGAATTGGCAAAGTAGGTGCACTTTGGAGTGCACCTATTTTTAATATAGATCACCATATTTCTAATACAGAATTCGCGGACCATCTATATTTAAAGCCTGACTTTGCTGCTACTGGTGAAATTGTTACCGACTTATGTACAAAATGGAATTGGCCTATCACTGAATCTATGGGTACTGCATTATATATGGCGATTGCTACAGATTGTGGTTTCTTTAAATTTAGCAATACTACAGCAAATACTCTTGAGATGGCTGCCAAATGTGTAGCTGCAGGGGCTAGACCAAATGTTATTTCTGAAACAATAGAAGCCGTATCTGCCAGTCGTTTAGAATTAACAAAACAAGTTATGCAAACTATCGAGTTTTACAAGAATGATACGATTGCTACCATCGAGTTGAATCGTGAGGCTATGACTATTCTTGGCGATGATACAGATGGTTTTGTAGATATTATTAGAAATGTTGATACTGTAGATGTGGCAATTTTGTTAAAAGCAGAAGCTGATGATATAACACGTGTAAGTTTACGTTCTAAAGGTATTGATGTGAACGTTGTAGCAAGCCATTTTGGTGGTGGTGGTCATATTCGTGCTGCTGGTTGTACTATTAATCTACCATTAGAAGAGGCAAAACAAGCTCTCATTGAGGTAATTTAATAATGGATGGGATATTACCATTTTTAAAACCACCTGGCATTACAAGCCATGATGCCGTTGCTATTTGTCGTCGTATTCTAAAGGAAAAGCGCATTGGTCATAGCGGTACATTAGATCCTATGGCTTATGGTGTATTGCCTGTGTTTCTTGGCAAGGCTATGCGCCTCATAGAATACACGGATGAATTTGATAAAACCTATGTAGCAGAATGTAAATTGGGTACTTTTACGGATACTGAAGATAGCTCAGGACAACCTGTATTGCCAGATAATGATATGGTATTGCGAAATGGTATTGTATTGAATCGAGCTATTCAATCTACAGAAATCTCGGCAACGATGGTTAAACCAGGCTTTGAAGAATTGGTTAGTATTTTGAAAAAATTTGCTGGCGTTCAGGACCAAAGACCGTCTAAGTATTCTGCCATTAAAGTAAATGGTATTCGAGCTTATGAATATGCTCGTAAAGGCATTCCTGTAGAGCTACCATTACGTCAAATTCATATTAAAAATATTGAGCTCATTGCTTATGGATTCCCTTTTTTCACGATTCGCGTGACATGCTCAGGGGGGACTTATATTCGCTCATTATTACGCGATATTTGTATTGCTTTAGGTATTCCTGGCACTATGACTTCTTTGGCACGTACTCAAGTAGGCCCTTTTGATATCGGCTCTGCTAAGATGGCCGAAGAATTGATGCTACATGGTGAAAGTTTGTTGTTGCCAACAGATACGGCTGTTTCTCATCTTTCAAAAGTAACTGTAAATAGTGTACAATTAAGAATGATGATAGAAGGCAAGCAGTTACCGATTGGTAAAGAATTTGCTTTCACAGAAATAGGTCAGCTCTATAGAGCTTATGGACCGAATGGTTTTATTGGTATTATGAAACGAAACAACCACACATTAAAAGTGGAAAAAAATATTTTTATTGAAGGATAAGTATGAAGCAACTACATTCGTTTGATGAACTACGTCAAATCAAAGATACAAAAGTATATGCCCTTGGTACCTTTGATGGCATTCATCGAGGTCATCAACGAGTTATACATAAGGCTGTTGAAGAGGCTATATCAGTCGATGGGGTTAGTATCATCATTACCTTCGAGCATCATCCGTTAACTATATTACATCCAGAACGAGTACCTAAACGAGTGATTCAAGAAGAGATTATGGATACTGTGCTAGAAGAACTCAAAGTTGACTATATTTTGCGGTTACCTATGACTGAAGCATTATTAAAAATGACTGCAGATGAATTCTTGCATGAGCTCTGCAATGATATGAATGTGGAAGCTATTGTAATCGGTGAGAACTTTACATTCGGTGCAAAGGGGCTTGGTAATCCAGAATATATGAAACAAGTGGTAGCGGATAAGAATATACGAGTTCTTGTACAGCCTTTATTACCTTGTGATGGTCGTAGTACACCTATTTCTAGTACAGAAATTAGAAAAGCTATTCATGAAGGAAATTTGGAGGATGCAAATCATTGGCTAGGTAGGCCATTCCAGTTTAAAGGAACTGTGATTAAAGGTGATCAACGGGGACGCACATTAGGATTTCCTACATTAAATCTATTACTTCCTAATGAAATGGTTACACCTCCAGATGGAGTCTATGCTAATCGTGTATGTATTGATGGTATTTGGTATGATGGGGTAGGCAATATTGGAGATAATCCAACCTTTAGAAATCAGTACCATAGATGTGAAGTACACGTTTTTAACTTTGACCAAGATATATATGGAAAAGAAGTAATTGTACAGTTCATTTCTTATATTAGAGGGGAAGTTAAATTTAATAATTTACAAGATCTTATCGATCAAATGAAGGTAGATGAAGAACAGGCTCTAGCTATTTTGGCCAATGCATAAAAGGGGGTTCTCATGGATATTAAAGAAGCTCGAAAACAGATAGATAGTATTGATTCTGTATTAGTTACGGAGTTTGAGAAGCGACTCACACTGATTAAAGAAATTGGTAAATATAAGGATGAACATCACTTACCACTTATTGATGAAGAACGGGATGAAAGTATCATTGCTTTACATACTCAAAATTGTAAAGATAAAATGTTAGCACCTTATGTTGAAAATTATATAAAAACCGTCGTTTCTATGAGTAATGAGTTCTTAAAAGAGCATATGCATAAGCATATTTTTCTCATTGGTATGCCTGGCGCAGGTAAGACTACTGTTGGTAAGGTTCTAGCAAAAGAGTTAGGCCGCGACTTTTTCGATTTAGATCAAACGATTCAAGATAAGGTAGGTAAATCCGTTCAAAATATTTATATTTATGATGGTAAAGATGCTTTCAGTGAATATGAATATAGTACAATCAAAGAATTAATTCACAATAAACCATCTGTCATTGCTACAGGTGGCGGCACTGTTACCTATGATAAAACTGTTAAATTGATGCGCAATAATGGTCTTGTTGTATTTGTTAACCGCGATGTAAATCATATTTTAGATGATTTGGATCTAGAGATTCGTCCGCTTGTAAAAGAAAGTATCGAATATATTTTTAATGTATATGAAGAACGATATCCTTTATATGAAGAAGTAGCACATATTAAAATTGGTAACGAAGGCAGTATTACCGATGCAGTGCAAGAAATTATTGAAGCTTTGCCGAATACGGAGAAATAATGGACGCCATACGAGGATTTGTATACCGAACTATATATGAGAATACACAACGTACATATTGCGTGTTTATCCTAAAAGATTATAATGAGGAATACATTACTTGTACTGGCAAATTTGAGTCTCCTAAAGAAGGGGAAGACATCGAAGTACGGGGCCGCTATGTAGAACATGAAAAGTACGGCCGCCAATTTGATGCGAGCAGTGTTGAAAAGTTAAAACCTGATAATATGGGTGCTGCCAAGACTTATTTGTTGAACCTAGGCATAAAAGGTTTTGGTGAAAAATCCGTAGAGAAGGTACTAGAGTATTTCGGTATTCATATTTTAGAAATTTTACGGGAAGAACGTCCAGAAGAGATTAAAGATGTTCCAGGTCTCCGAAAGAGTGTTAAGGATGAGCTATTTAATACCTTACTTGGCGAAGGTATTTTATCCGATTTAAATCATTTTTTTGAAAGTCATCACATTTCATCGAAATGGAGTCGTATTGTATATACCTATTATGGT
The DNA here is from genome assembly GCF_002959795.1 of Veillonella sp. S13054-11. Taxonomy (NCBI): domain Bacteria; kingdom Bacillati; phylum Bacillota; class Negativicutes; order Veillonellales; family Veillonellaceae; genus Veillonella; species Veillonella sp. S13054-11. The sequence continues at coordinate 230,527 of NZ_PPCY01000001.1, read as the reverse complement.
GTGCAGTCCGTCGCAGTTATAGAGGACAATCCTTATACATTATTACGTATAGCACCGGATATGCTCTTTGGTACGGCCGATACACTAGCAGAGCATCTTGGTATTAATGGTAGTGATACACGTCGTTTAGAGGCTGGTTTAGAATGGATTCTACGTAGTTTAGATAATCAAGGTCATACATGTTTACCAGTAGATCAACTTATCGGTCGACTTGACGATTTATTACAAACTGATGTAGATGATATTGCGAACTTTATTGAAAGCCTGCTGGAACAAGGTGCACTGTATAGTACGTATTATGAAGATATCTTATATATCTATCCGCCAGAGATGTATGTTTCTGAAGTGGAAGGTGTCCACTATACTCGTGAGTTTCTATTAGAAGCTGATCCAATAGCATTAGATATTTCTAGTTTTATTGAAAAGTTTGAACGAGACAACTACATTACCTTTGGTGATGCTCAAAAAGAAGCTATACAGCTCTCATTTTTTGAAAAGTTTTCTCTTATAACTGGTGGTCCTGGTACAGGTAAAACAACTATCATCAAAGCACTAGTAAAAGGTTTCCAACTCGGTGGATTGGGGCGCATTATACTTTGTGCTCCTACGGGACGTGCTGCAAAGCGTCTGACCGAGGCCACTGAGTTTGAAGCTACTACAATTCATCGTCTATTGGTACCTGTTCAAGGTAGTGACTCCTATGACTTTACAAAGAATGAAGATGATCCTCTAGATATAGATGTCATTATCATCGATGAAGCATCTATGCTTAATGTGCGTTTATTCTATTCTTTGATGGCTGCTATTCCAAAGGAAGCCCATGTCATTATTGTGGGTGACGTAGATCAATTACCACCTATAGGTGCTGGGTTCGTATTAAAAGATTTATTAGATAGTGATTGTGTGCCCTATACACGACTTAATCAGATTTATCGTCAAAGCTCTGGTAATACTATCGTTGAAAGTGCTTACGCAATTAACCGTGGTGAAATGCCTAACCTGGAAGGTGTGAGCGAAGAGTTTTCTTTTATTCCTGTTAAATCTTATGACATGATGATGAAAGCCATCATTGATGTATATAAACGTGAACAAGAGACGATAGAGGATGAATTAGATATTCAAATTATTTCTCCTATGCGCCGTGGTGAAGCAGGTAGTACATTGATTTCACAATATGTACAACAAGCCGTAAACCCTCCAGACAGCTATAAGGGAGAAGTTCGTGTCAATGGTATTACGTATCGCGTTGGGGATAAGGTTATTCAAATTCTCAATGATTATGAGTTAGAAGTGTTTAATGGCGAAATTGGCGTTATCTATGCTATTACGCGGACCGATATTTGTATCCGATTTATCCATAAAGAGGTCCGTCTACCTATCGATGAAGCACATATGATTATGCCTGCTTATGCTATTACAGTTCATAAGAGTCAAGGTAGTGAGTATGGTGTAGTTATTATTCCATTTGTTCCACGTTATGGTGGTATGTTACAACGTAATTTATTGTATACTGCTGTTACACGGGCAAAGCGTAAAGTAATCATCGTTGGTACTACGAGCGCAGTTGAACGTGCTGTGCGTACTGTTAATGCCGATGAACGTTACACATTGTTTAAAGAACGACTACAAGGGAGATGTGATTCGTAATGAGTCTTTGGGATTTCCTATTTCCACCTGTATGCCCTCACTGTGGTGCACCTGTGGCAACACAAGGGGATTGGTGTAAAGCTTGTTTTACAGATTTATTACATATTCGTCATGTACCACATAAATTTTTACACTATGTAGATGATGTATGTGTGTTGGCCGAATATCGTGGTGGTCTAAAGTCTATGATTTACGATGTAAAATTTAATGAAAAAAAGGAGCAGTCCAAAGGGGCCGCTCCTTTTTTAGTATCGTACAACTTTTACATGAAATATAATGAGTCTAATATTGTGAATAGTAATTGTAAAATTATGTATGATTATATTGTTCCTGTACCATCTAGCAAAAAGAAAAAAGCTAAGAGAGGATATAATCAAGTAGATTTATTCTTTCTTGAATGGGCTCATTTTTTATGGGAAATAGATAGAAAAAACTTTAAATGGTTAGATTGTATATACAAGTTTGATACTTCTCGAGATATGTGGGGATTAACAAATAAAGAAAGGCATCAAAATATTGATGATGCCTTTGTTATATGTGCTGATTATAAGGATATTGATTTTACCAATAAGAATATATTAATTGTTGATGATATATATACTACAGGTGCCACAATTGAAGCTGTAGCAAAAGTCTTACAAAAGCATAAAGCGCTACGCGTTGATGCCCTTACGCTGGCTAGTGGTAGTTTCTAATCTTTATTACTAAATGTAGGAATATAATATTTGATTTCATATTAGCCAAGCACATCAATAAATGCTTTAACTACATCAGGATCAAAGAGTGAGCCAGATGCACTAAAGAGTTCTTCTTTTGCTTTAGCTTTTGTTTTTGCCCAAAATTCAGTAGAAGGATTAACTGTTGTATCATAGTAATCTGCTACAGCAATAATTCGAGCTCCTAACGGAATATTGGCACCACGTAAATGTTTGGGATAACCAGAACCATCCCATTTTTCATGATGGTAACGAATATAAGGTAAAATTTGTTGGCAGCAAGGATAGTTTTCAATCATATTGGCACCACTTGCCGCATGTTGTTTATACTTAGACATTTCTTGCTTATTAAGATATGGAGATTTTTGGATTAATGCATTAGGAACCATTAATAGACCCACGTCATGAAGTAAAGCTGCGTGACGAATCTGTTCAATTTCATTTAATGGTAAACCCATTTTAGCTGCGATGCTAACAGCATAGTTTGAAACCTGAATAGAATGTGTATAGAGATGATAGCTTTTCATTTGTATCATCTGTAAAAGTTGTGCGCTTATGGCTTCTAAACTGTCTTTCTCCAGTTCATACAAACCTGATGGTTGCATCAATGATAACATAAACATAATAAACCCCTCTAACTAACAAACTGAACATATGGTACAACCCCTCGTACTTATGTTCATATCGTACAACTTTAGGCCGTTCTAATTTAACAGTATACAAATTATACACCATAAATAATTTTTTGTGTATGATACGTATGTTCTTACAAATATGTTGTATTCATATTTGGCATACAAAAACTAATTGACAATTTAAGAATCCACTAGATATGGTACTTAAAAAATGTGATTTTAGAAATATTAAAATATTATGAAGAATATTTTAGGTTTTCTATTCCAATTTTCTATACATCAACAAATAGGGGTTGCAAAATTTATTCTCATTGTTCTAAGAATTATGCGATAATATGTTTGGTAAAAAATTATGTTTGGCTACTTAACTATATAATCAAAAATTTTTTAAAATAATAGTAAAACTAGACATGAATACTGTTATTCTTTATAATACGTCTATACGGGTCTGTGGTTGAAAGTCGAGGCTAGTCGCAGGCAAAACGATCCACATAAGCAGCCCAAAGGGTTGTGAGCATGGTGCGGCTTAGGTGTAAGTCCTGCCGATAAAATCGAGAGAGGTAGTAGTGGGGAGTCTTGGACTTATGAGCGAACCTTCCAGCAGGCGAGTGTGGGGGCAAAGACCAGGTCAGCCGTATAGGGGCACATGAGGCTTTTCTCATGTGCTTTTTTTATACAGTTGTATATTATAAAATCTATAGAAAACCACTAACTATGGGAAAGTTTTTATACATAACAGTAATATTTATACAAACAATGTATAAAATTAAAATATAAATATAGCGATTTTGCGATTGTATCTAAAATTATATACAAAATTATTGACATAATTATACTAAATCTATATACTATTATAAAGTAGTAGTAAGTTAAAATAATGAGGTTGATAATATGTTAAATAGCAAAGTAAAAAAAATAATTCTTGGCGGTTGTATGTTAGTGATGGCGGCTTCTTTAGTTGGTGGATGTGGTTCCTCTAATCAACCTACATCTAATAAACTTGTCGTTGGCACTAATGCTACATTTGTTCCATTTGAGTTTAAAGATGAAAAAACTCAAGATTATACAGGTTTTGATATTGAATTGATTCGTGCGATCGGTAAGCGTATTAATAAAGATGTGGAGCTAAAAAATGTAGCTTTTGATGCTTTGATTCCAGCTTTGAACACACATGATATTGATGTTGCTGCATCTGGTATGACTATTACAAAAGCGAGAAGTGAAAAAGTATTATTTTCTTCTCCTTATTATGAAAATGCCTTAGCAGTAGTATATAAAGATGGAACGGCTGTGAATTCTCTTGATGACTTAAAGGGTAAAAAAATTGCAGCCCAATTAGGTACTACTGGTGCAGATTTAGCTCATAAAATTGAAGGTACTACTGTAAAAGAATTTGACCATAGTAATGAAGCTTTGTTAGAATTACAAAATGGTGGAGTAGATGCAACTGTAATCGATTTACCTGTAGCTCAATATTACAGTACTAAGCATCCTGACCAACATATTAAATTTATGGCATATCCAAATACTAAAGAATATTTGGGCTTAGCAATTAATAAGGATAACAAAGCATTGCAAGAAGAAATCAATAAAGCAATTGCTGATATGAAGGCTGATGGTGAATTTAATACATTATATAAAAAATGGTTTAATGTAGATGCACCTGCTGATATGCCAGTAGTTTTAGAATTTAAATAATAGGAGAGATTATGAGTTTTAATTGGGGGTTAATTGCGGATAATTTACCGCTCTTGTTACAAGGTGCTTTAGTGACTGTAGAAATTACAGCCATGTCTGTAGGTTGTGGCTTTTTTATCGGTCTTTTAGTATCTTTAGCAAATTTATCTAAATTTAGATTAGTTAGATTGCTTGCAAAATGTTATGTAGATATCATTCGTGGTACACCATTACTGGTGCAAATTTTCCTAATCTATTTTGCCTTGCCTATGATTACAGGTCAACGGATTGATCCATATATTGCGGCTGTTACCGCATGTAGTATTAACTCTGGTGCTTATGTATCTGAAATTTTCCGTGCTGGTATTCAATCTATTGATAAAGGTCAAATGGAGGCTGGTCGTTCTCTTGGTTTAACTTGGGGACAAACCATGCGTTACATCATTATGCCTCAAGCTTTTAAAGCAATTATTCCTCCGTTAGGGAACGAATTTATTGCCATGTTGAAAGATTCCTCTTTAGTTTCTGTTATCGGTTTCGAGGAGTTGACACGTCGTGGTCAATTAATCATTGCTAAAACCTATGCATCCTTTGAAATCTGGGGTACGGTTGCTGTGATTTACCTTATTATGACAGTGACTATCTCACAATTAGTTGGATATCTTGAAAGGAAATATAGCATTAAATGATTAAATTAGAAAATGTACATAAATCTTTTGGTAAAAATGAAGTACTAAAAGGTATTAATTTACATATTGAACAAGGTCAAGTAGTTGTAATCATCGGTCCTTCTGGTTCTGGTAAAAGTACGGTACTGCGCACTATGAACTACTTGGAGGAACCTACATCTGGTAAGGTTATCGTAGATGGCATGGATCTTTCTGATAAGAAAAAGTTAAATGACGTTCGTGCTGAAGTAGGAATGGTATTCCAAAACTTTAATTTGTTCCCGCATATGACGGTTATGGAAAACCTTACCTTAGCTCAAACTAAGGTTCGTAAAACATCTATGGAAGAGGCTAAGAAGATAGGTCAAGCTTTACTTGATCGAGTAGGCTTGGCGGATAAAGCCAATGCATACCCTGATTCTTTGTCAGGCGGTCAAAAGCAGCGTGTTGCTATTGCTCGTGCTTTAGCTATGAAACCAAAAGTAATGCTTTTTGATGAACCTACTTCAGCTCTTGATCCTGAAATGGTTAGTGAAGTGCTAGATGTTATGAAGTCTTTAGCTGAGGAAGGTATGACGATGGTCATCGTTACTCATGAAATGGGCTTTGCGAAAAAGGTAGCGGATAGAGTGTTATTTGTTGATGGTGGCTTGATTTTAGAAGATAATACACCTGAACGCGTATTTGATGCACCTACCAATGAAAGAACAAAATCATTCTTAGATAAAATTTTGTTAGATTAAATAATATAATTATAGGAAGCAAATTCTAGAATTAGAAATTGCTTCCTGTTTTTTTACATTAAATTTAACCTATCTATTTATATTAATTTTTATTATATATGTATAGCTTAATATCTATTAATATATTTGATAACTTTTAGACTGAATTTATTAATTATAAAGAGTTTGTATAAAGCTTTGCAGGGTAGATTAATCTGAAAAACACGATTATTGCTATAAATATTTGTGATATAACAATAATTTATACAGTCATTTTTAAAAACAATAATTTTTAATTCACATATTTTTATGATTATAAAAATATACAATTAATTTATAGGGCGTATATAATTATTTATAACATGTATAGATATAGGGATTGTTGAGATTTACAGCAAATGATATTCTTGTTTCTAGTGTTTGTATATTCATTAAAAATGTAAATATTGTTGTTTGATATTTTATACATGCTGTGTTATGATACACATATAGAGCAAGACAGCAAGACAATATATATATTTTTAGGAGGATGTTACCATGTTAGGTAAAGTAAAATGGTTCAGCGCAGAAAAAGGTTATGGTTTTATTGAACGTGAAGACGGTAGCGATGTATTTGTACACTACTCTGCAATCCAAGACGAAGGTTTCAAATCTTTGACTGAAGGTCAAAATGTAGAATTTGAGATTGTTGATGGAAACCGTGGACCTCAAGCCGCTAACGTTGTTAAAGCGTAACTACATACCAAAAAAATTATAAAAACAATATATAATTGGACCCCGATAGTATATACTATCGGGGTTTTTGGATTTTCTATATACATTTTATACATAATTCTACAAAAAATATAAAATTTTTACATAAAAAAGAAGGAGTTTTACAGTTGGATGTAGAAGTACTAAATATAACACGAGAGATAAGGTTATATAATACCACACACTCGCATCTCGTGGATGATTTTTAGAAAGGGTGTTGACTTATGAAAGTAGCAATTAGAGGAAAAAACATTGAAGTAACAGATGCCTTAAGAGCATATATCGAAAAAAGATTGAGTAAATTGACTCGTTACTTCGATGATGAGTTAAATGCACAAGCGGTTTTATCCGTTGTAAAAGATAAATCTACAATTGAACTTACATGCTTTGTTGATAAAATCGTTCTTCGTGGTGTGGAAACCAACGATGATATGTATGCAGCTATTGATTTAGTAGTGGATAAAATTGTTCGCCAAATCCATAAATATAAAACTCGTTTGGCTAAACGTTTCAAAAAACAAGAAGCTTTCCATCCTGAAGCTTTGGCAACTCCTGTGGAAGAAGAAACTATTGAAGTTGTAAAACGCAAACATTTTGTTGTGCGTCCTATGGATGTTGAGGAAGCGATTTTACAAATGAATCTTATTGGTCATGATTTCTTTATGTTCTTCAATGCTGAAACTGAATCGATGAACGTTGTATATCGTAGACATGATGGTTTCTATGGTTTGATCGAGCCAGAACTTCAATAATATATAATGTCGGCTGAACTTAATCCTAACTCCTTTCTACTTTAAATCAGCCGATTATTATATTAAGGTGGATGACTTAAAATAGTCATCCACCTTTTTTGCCAAAATAATATTATAAATAATCTTGAAATGCCTTGAATTCTTTGACTATTCAAGGCTTTTTCGTTATAATAAGTTAGATAAAATAATGTAAGATGTCCCGTAGAGGAGTGATTTGTTTGTTAAGCTTTTTACAAAGGCTATTAGGCAATAATAACGCAAAAGAAATTAAAAAAATGCGTGCTATTGCAGATCATATTAATGAAATTGAACCTAATTATATTAAATTAAGTGATGCTAACTTAGTGGCAAAAACTGATGAGTTTAAACGTCGTTTGCAAAAAGGGGAAACGTTAGACGACCTATTGCCAGAAGCATTCGCTGTAGTTCGTGAAGCATCTAAACGCGTTTTAGGCATGCGTCATTTCGATGTACAGTTAATGGGGGGCATTTGCCTGCATAATGGTAATATCGCGGAGATGCGTACTGGTGAAGGTAAAACATTAGTAGCTACATTGCCCGTATATTTGAATGCATTGACCGGTAAGGGTGTACACGTTGTAACAGTAAATGATTATTTGGCGACTCGTGATAGCGAGCAAATGGGACGTTTATATAATTTCTTAGGACTTTCCACGGGCCTTATTGTGGCTAATCTTGACTTTAATCAACGTAAAGAAGCCTATGCGTGTGATATTACATATGGTACAAATAATGAGTTTGGTTTTGACTATTTACGCGATAACATGGTAACCGATGTTGTTCAAATGGTACAACGACCATTGAATTATGCCATTGTGGATGAAGTAGACTCCATTCTTATTGATGAAGCAAGAACACCATTAATTATCTCAGGCCCTGGTCAACGTTCCACTGATAATTATTATAAATTGGCTAAAATTGTTCCTCACCTTATAAAAGATGAAGACTATGTTATCGATGAAAAACAAAAAACTATTGCCCCTACAGATTCTGGCATCGCAAAGGTTGAAAAAATGCTTGGTGTTGAAAACCTATATGATGCAGAAAATATCGAGTTGAATCATTTGCTTGGTGCTTCTTTGCGTGCCTATGCTATGATGCATCGTGATACAGACTATGTAGTTAAAGATGGTGAAGTTGTTATCGTCGATGAATTTACGGGCCGTTTGATGTTTGGACGCCGTTACTCTGATGGTTTACATCAGGCTATTGAGGCTAAAGAAGGTTTGAAAGTTGAACGCGAAAGCCAAACCTTAGCATCTGTTACATTCCAGAACTATTTCCGTATGTATGATAAATTATCAGGTATGACAGGTACTGCTAAAACAGAGGAAAAAGAATTTATCGATATTTATGGATTAGAGGTTATACCAATTCCACCAAATAAGCCTTTAATCCGGATGGATTTGCCTGATCAAATTTTCAAAACTAAAGCTGCTAAATATCGTGCTGTAGTACGAAATGCAGTAGAACGGCACCAAATAGGGCAACCTATTCTGATTGGTACTACATCTATTACACAGTCTGAAGAACTTTCAGACATGTTGTTGCGTGCAGGTGTACCTCATAAAGTATTGAATGCTAAACATCATGAACAAGAAGCAGAAATCGTTGCAGCTGCTGGCCAAATGGGAATGGTAACAATCGCTACTAATATGGCTGGTCGCGGTACAGATATTACTCTTGGAGAAGGTGTGCCAGAACTAGGTGGTTTAGCAATTTTGGGGACAGAACGCCATGAAAGCCGACGTATCGATAATCAATTACGCGGCCGTGCTGGTCGTCAAGGGGATCCTGGTTCTTCTCAATTCTTTTTATCATTAGAAGATGACTTAATGCGTATCTTTGGTGCTGACAATATTACAGGTATCATGGATAAACTTGGTATGGAAGAGGATGAACCTATCGAGCATTCTTTGATTACTAAATCTATTGAACGTGCTCAAAAGAAAGTAGAGGATCATAACTATAACATTCGTAAATATGTACTCGAGTATGATGATGTTATGAATCAACAACGTGAAGTATTATACGAACAACGACGTCGTATTTTACGTAACGAATCCTTGCGTGAAACAATTAATGAAATGATTGACAAGCTTGTTACCGAATCTGTAGATGCTTATGCTGATGAAAAGCTCTATCCAGAAGAATGGGATTATGAAGGTCTCTATAAACATTTAAGTCAATATTTCTTAACAGAGGAGATTATGTCTTCTCAAGATATGGAAGAATATAGTCGTCAAGACTTATTAGAACGCTTATTAGAAATTGCTCATGAAGAGTATCAAGATCGCGTTGATATGCTTGGAGAGGCTATGTTTAGTCAACTTGAAAAGGCGATTATGTTGCGCGTTGTTGATAATAAATGGATGGAACATTTGGATAATATGGATATGCTACTAGAAGGTATTGGCCTCCGTGCATATGGTCAAAAGAATCCGTTGGTAGAATATAAGTTTGAAGCTTTCGATATGTTCCAAAACATGATTGCAGCTATTCAAGATGAGACAATCATGGCATTATATAAAATTCGTGCACAATTGATTCAAGAAATCGAAGAACCAGTTGATCACTTAGAAGGTGCACAATCCCATCATGAAGATGTGTTGGAGCCACAAAACATAGATTAAGATTTGTGAATGGCACGTTGCTCAAAGGGATTTCCACTGGGCAACGGCCATTTTTCTATTTTGTTAAGGTAATAGTTTATTGATGTAATAGGCTAATTAACTAAAGGTGGTGAACATAAATTGTTAGAAGATTTAAAACCGATTATTTCTAATCTAGAAGAACGTATTTATGGGATGAGGGATTCACTTTAACATCGCTCAGAAGGAAGACCGAATATTTACACTTGATGTACAGATGAGTGATCCTACATTTTGGGATAATCCAGATAAAGCTCGTGAGATTTCTCAAGAGGCCACACAACTAAAAAATGCTGTAGAAAGCTATAAGCAACTTGTTAGTGATATTGAAGATGCTAATATGATGCTTGAAATGGCTATAGATGAAGATGACCTCTCCATGGAGAGTGAAATCAAGGAATATGTTAAGCAAATAGAAGAAACCTTGGAAAAGCAAGAAGTACTTTTATTGTTAAGTGGTGAATATGATGCAAATAATGCTATTTTAACATTTCATGCTGGTGCTGGTGGGACGGAGGCACAAGATTGGTGTTCTATGTTAATTCGCATGTACTTGCGCTGGGCTGAAAAATCTGGCTTCTCCATCGAGTTAATGGATGAACAACCTGGTGATGAAGCAGGGATAAAATCTGCTACATTCCTTGTTAAAGGTGAAAATGCCTTTGGTTACTTGAAGTCTGAGAAAGGTGTGCATCGTCTCGTTCGTATTTCACCATTTGATGCCGCGGCTCGACGTCATACATCATTTGCTGCTGTCGATGTAATGCCTGAAATCGATGATACTGTAGAAATTAATATCGATATGAAAGACGTTCAAGTTGATACATATCGTGCTAGTGGCGCTGGTGGTCAGCATATTAATAAAACCGATTCTGCTGTTCGTATGACCCATAAGCCAACAGGTATTGTAGTACAATGCCAAACACAACGTTCTCAAATGCAGAATAGAGAACAAGCTTTACGTTTGTTACGGGCGAAACTATTTGAGTTAGAGCTCGAAAAGCAAGCTGAACTTAAAGAACAGATTGGAGGTACCTACCAAGCAATTGAGTGGGGGAGTCAAATTCGTTCCTATGTATTCCATCCATATAATCTTGTTAAGGATCATCGTACTAGTGTAGAAACTGGTAATGTTCAAGCTGTTATGGATGGCAACTTAGACCCATTTATTGAAGGTTTCTTAAAAAAAGAGGCTAACTTAACAATTTAGGAGATACTATGAAAAAGTTTTTACTATTCCTATTAGTGCTAATTATTGCTCTTGTAGTGGCATCCCAATTTTTATTACCATCTTTTATTGGCTCTCGTATTGAAAGTCAATTAAATGAAACATTGAAACCAACGGCTCAAACAGTAAATGTTGAGGCTCAACCTGCTTTCAAAATTTTATATGGTGAGGTGGATCGTGTTTATGGCACTTTGGAGAATATTAAACTGGGTAAATTGAATTTTGCTAGCTTCCGATTTGATGCTAAACAAATTTTTGTTAATCCAATTTCTTTATTAGCTAGTCAACAAATTGATATCGTTAGTGTTGGGAATGCTAGTATTGATGGGACTATTAATAAAGCTGATTTAGGGACTTTCTTAAGTAATGAAGCAGGTAGTGATATTCAAGACGTACAAGTTGACATTAGTAAAGATAATATCAGCCTAACCGGTAAAATGAATGTAGGCATGGTGTTTAAAGGGGATGTTAAATTAGATGGGAATTTAGAGTTAAAGGGCAATACATTATTGTTTTCACCTAAAAAGTTCACCATAAATGGTGCTACAATTCCTGGTATGACATCTAATGTGTTAGAAAGTACTCAAATTTATGACTTTAACAATTTTCCAATTCCTGTAAAAGCGGAAAGTTTAACTGTTGATAATGGTGAAATTCTCATTAAAGTTAAACCTGTACTCAACTAGAAAGGATTTGTCGTGAATCATCGGAACGCACAAAAAAGTAAGTACTCATGGATTCTTATACTTTGTATTATTATAGGTCTTTTATCTTCCTTATACTTAGTATTTGAACGCCATCAGATTGAGAAATCTCAAAATCATATTGAAAATATTGTAGACTATGATGCAGTTTTACGAGCCAGCGCCTTTGAAAAGCGTAGTCAACAAGAAGCTTTTGATGCATTACATAATGCTGGTGTGACTGCTTTTGCTATTTATGATCGCACGTTAGAAAAAGCAAAAGATGCGGGCCAAGTTAAAGTATTAAGCTCTGAAGAGATGGACTCTGTTCGTGTTAATGGCGCTGCGATTAAACCTGGGGCGACTTATGTGGCATTAATTTCAGGTAAAGAAGGTTATTATAAAGAAATTCGAGAGGATTTATACCACCGTATTGGCAAGGACAAGGTGAAAGAGCTTAATACAAGTATTGGTCCTGTTCTTGAATTGTATGGTGCAACAGCAGATAGCTATGCAAAGATGAATCTTGGTATTTCAAAGTTGCAAGCACAAGAGGTTGTAGATCGTGGTTTCAATGTTATCGTTCGTCCAACAAACTATAGAAACGTAACATCTGAAGATATTCAATATGTATTTAAACGACTTGAAGGCATTCCTCATGTAACAGGGATGATTTTTGCTGGTAAAGAAGCTCTAGGTGCACCTAATTTAACGGATGAAACATTAGCATTACTAAATAAAAACCATATTCCACTAGTTGGTATCGAAGCTGTAAATCAGTTGCAGTATGAGCCACAACAAGGTTTCTTGGAAATGGCGGCCAAAAATAATTATAGTGTAGGTCGTGTGTATACTATCGCTAAAGAGGAGTTAAAGAAAATTACCCCTGAAGAAGCGGCACAACGCTTTTACATTAGTGATATAGAGCGAAATATTCGTTTTAACTTGTTTCCGATGTATGAAACAGGTATAAATAATGAAACTGTATTACAGACTACAATCAACTATATTAACATAGCTACAGAGAAATTGGCTGTAAAAGGTTATGAATTTGGTCCAGCGGATATTTATCCTGCTTATACACCAAATCCATTATTAGTAGTTATTACAATGATCGGGGCTATAGCACTTTTTGTATATGTTCTACAAATGATGTTACCAATGTCTAAGCATACGCAACTTGTGGCCTTTTTTGGAATTTCTTTGGCATCCATTGTTGTATTTATTCTTACAAGTGGTACCTTAATTACTCAAATATGGGCTCTATCTAGTGCTATTATGGCTCCTGTAGGTGCTATGATACGCTTGATGGAAGAGTGGCGCCGTTATGATGGTGCACGTCCATTAGGTGCCATTAAGTCTACGATTCTTGCCTTATTATATCTTGTAATTGCTGCATTATTTGCTGCTATTGGCGGAATGTATATCGCATCTTTATTGGGCAATACGAAATTCTTTATGGAGTTTGCTCTCTTTAGAGGTGTTAAGTTGACCTTTGTTCTGCCAATTATTTTAGTTATTATTGCGTACCTTCAACGATTCCCATTGTGGAACGGCCGCATGATTAATTCCAAAGAAGAAGCGAAAACATTTGTAGTGGAATTCTTAACTATGGATGTTAAATTATATGTATTCTTTATAATAGCAGCACTTGGTGGTGCAGTATGGGTATTTGTTGGCCGTAGTGGACACACTGCAGGTGTTCCTGTACCAGGCTTTGAACTTATGCTACGTCGTTTTCTTGAAAATACAATGTATGCGAGACCGCGTGAAAAAGAGTTCATTATTGGTCATCCTGCTTTAATGCTAGCTACCTTTGCGTTCATGCGTAAGTGGCCTACAGTAATTCATTTCTTGTTAACTCTAGCTGGTGTTATTGGCATTGCTTCGATGGTTGAAACCTTCTGTCATCTTAGAACGCCAGTGTTCATGTCCATCATGCGTGGTTATGATGGTTTGTTAATTGGCGCCCTTTTTGGAGTGCTTCTTATCATCGCAGTACGGTTTATGATGTACGTAACACAATGGTTCCAAGCTAGGGAGGTTGACCATGAGTAATATTGTTATCTCTGGTTATTATGGCTTTGGTAATGCTGGTGATGAGGCCATGCTTTGTGCTATTATCGATGCTATTCGTAAAGAAGAGGCTGATGCACATATTACTGTAATTTCTGGTAATCCTAAAGAGACTAGTAAAAAGCATAATATTAATGCTGTAGGTACATTTTCTGCATTGGGTATCTTAAAAGCAATTGCTCATTCGGATCTTGTTATTAGTGGTGGTGGTAGTTTATTACAAGATGCTACTAGTATTCGCAATACTTACTATTACTTAAGTATTATGGCGTTAGCAAAGTTGCTTGGGAAAAAAGTAATGCTATACTCCCAAGGTATTGGTCCTTTAAATCGTTCATCAACACGTCGTGCCGTTGGATTTGTATTGCGTTTTGTAGATACTATTACAGTTAGAGATTCTATTTCAAAGGATGAACTAGTTTCTTTGGGAATTGAAGATGTAGAAGTTACTGCAGATGCGGTATTGGCCATGCAACCAGCAGATCTTTCAATTGGCTCTCATATTCTGAAAGGGTATATATCTAAAATATCTGAAGCAGATGAACAACGTAAACGAATTGGTGTGGCGGTTCGTAGTTGGAAAGAGGATACAGAGTATAGAGAATCCTTAGCTAATGTATTGAGCAGATTACAAGAACAAGATAATGTGGAAATTATCTTTATTCCTATGTCACATCCTGAGGATACAAAAGAGGCTAAGATCATTGCCAGCTATATGCCGAATGGCGCTATTGTGCTAGAAGGTCCGTTCTCTACAGAGCAACAAGTGTCATTATCTGGAAATGTGGACCTCATGATTGGTATACGTCTTCACGCTTTAGTTTTTAGTTCTTTAATGGGAAAACCAGTTATTGGTATTTCCTATGATCCTAAAATTACAAGCTTTTTACATATGATTGGTCAAGAGCCTATTGGCACAATGACTCATTTGCGTGAAGAAGCCTTATATCAATGGTGTCATAAATTGTTGAATTCTCGTGAGGAGTATCAAGCATCTTATGATCGCATTGAATCATTGCGTGTAGATTCCCAACGCAATGCAGAAATTGCTATTTCATTACTTAAAGATTATTAATATATTGGATTTTATCCAGAAAGTGAGGTCTCTATGGCTACATTAACACAAGATGTTAAACAATTAGTTCAAGAGAAGGCAAAAGCTATTCGCGTTGGTATTGTACAGTCTGTAACGGCAGCGAAATCCGGTCACCCAGGTGGTTCATTATCCATCGCCGATGTGATGGCCTTGTTGTACTATGTTGAGATGAATGTAGATCCAGCAAATCCAAAAGCTCCTAATAGAGATCGTTTTGTCCTTTCTAAAGGTCATGCAGCGCCTGCACTATACGCTACATTGGCTGAAAAAGGTTATTTCCCTAAAGAAGAACTTTTGAACTTACGTAAAATTAATCATATGTTACAAGGCCATCCTGATATGAAACACACACCAGGTGTAGATATGTCTACAGGTTCTTTAGGACAAGGCATTTCTGCGGCTTGTGGTATGGCATTGGCAGGCAAAATTGATAATGCAGATTACCGTGTATACTCTATTCTTGGTGATGGTGAGCTTGAAGAAGGTCAAGTGTGGGAAGCTGCAATGTTTGCTGGCTTTTATAAACTGAATAATTTGACAGCTTTTGTCGATTTTAACGGTCTTCAAATTGATGGTGATATTACTAAAGTTCTTTCTCCATTACCAATTCCAGAAAAGTTCAAAGCTTTCAATTGGAATGTTATTGAAGTTAATGGTCATGACCTTGATGAGCTTCATAATGCTATTGAAACTGCGAAAGCTTTCACAGAAGGCCCAACATGTATTATCATGCATACTGTAAAGGGTAAAGGCGTTGAAGAGATGGAAGGTCAAGCAGGCTGGCATGGTAAAGCACCAAGTGAAGAGCAAGGTGTAGCCTTTGTTAATGAAATTATGGGGGTGCAATAATGGGTAAAGCAACACGTGAAGCATATGGTAATGCGCTAGCTCGCATTGGTAAAGAGAATACTAATATTATCGTACTAGATGCGGATTTATCCAAATCTACTAAAACAGATACATTTAAAGCTGTGTGCCCGGAACGTTTCTTTAACGTAGGTATTGCAGAGCAAAACTTGATTTCTGTTGGTGCTGGACTTGCAGCGGCAGGTAAGATTCCATTTGTATCATCTTTCTCCATGTTTGCTACAGGACGTGCATTTGAACAAATTCGCAATGCTGTATGCTATCCTAAATTAAACGTGAAAGTATGTGCTACACATGCGGGCATTACTGTTGGTGAGGATGGTGCAACGCACCAAAGTTTAGAGGATATTTCCTGTATGCGTACATTGCCAAATATGACTGTAGTGGTGCCTGCTGATGAGCGTGAAACAGAGGCTGTTATCGAATGGGCTGCATCTTATAACGGTCCAGTATACGTTCGTTTGGGGCGTGCTGGTGTAGATGATGTAACAACAGAAGGCTACTCATTTGTGCCAGGTAAATCTACTATTTTGGTAGATGGTTCTGATGTTACAATTATTGCTTGTGGTGCATTAGTTGGACCTGCTGTAGAGGCATCTAAAACTTTATCTGAATCTAATATATCTGCACGTGTTATTAATATGGCATCTATTAAACCTATTGATGCTGAAGCAATTATAAAAGCCGCTGCGGAAACTGGTGCTATCGTTACAGCTGAAGAACATAATATTATTGGTGGCCTCGGTTCTGCTGTATCTGAAGTAGTAGTATCTAATAAGCCTGTACCTATGGAATTCGTTGGTGTCCAAGATACATTTGGGGAGAGTGGAACACCAAAAGAACTAATGGCAAAGTATGGCTTAACTGCCAATGATATTGTAGAAGCCGTAAAACGTGTAATCGCTCGTAAATAATCAAAGGGGATCCCATGATTGAATTTAAGAATGTTAGTAAAGTCTATGATAATGGTTCTGTTGCATTAGACGATGTGTGTTTAACCATTAACGATGGTGAATTTGTTCTCGTTTGTGGTCACAGTGGTGCAGGGAAATCAACATTATTTAAGTTATTAACACATGAGGTAGTGCCAGATGCTGGTACTGTCATTGTTGATGACTTTGATGTTACGCGTATGAAGCGCAGTAAAATTCCTAAATTGCGGAGAAAGCTTGGCGTTGTATTCCAAGACTTTCGATTATTGCCTAATAAAACGGTAGCAGAGAATATTGCTTTTGCTCTTGAAGTTATTGAAGAAAAACCAAAAATTATTAAAGAAAAGGTGAGTCATGTATTAGACCTTGTTGGTTTATCTGAGAAGGCTAATGATTTACCAGAGGATCTTTCTGGCGGGGAACAACAACGTGTTGCTATTGCGCGTGCAATTGTTAATCGCCCAACAGTATTAATTGCTGATGAACCTACTGGTAACCTTGATCCTGATACTAGTAAGGATATTGTTGAATTGTTTAAGCATATTAACAATTTCGGCACTACCGTTATTATGGTTACCCATAATATGGATCTTGTTTCATACTTGAATAAACGCGTTATTCGTTTAAAAGACGGCCGTGTTCAAAGTGATAATATGAGAGGTGCAGAAATTAATGAAGCCTAGAACGATAAAATACTATTTTAAAGAAGCACTGAAGTCTATGAAACGTAATGGACTTATGACATTAGCGTCCATTTCTACAGTGGCTTTATCCTTATTTATGCTCGGTGTATTCCTTTGTGGTGTCATTAATTTGAATAACATGGCATCCAGTCTAGAAAATCAAGTACAGTTAAGTATTTACTTAAAGGATGGCTTAACAACTGATCAAATTATGGCAGTAGGAAAGCAAATTAAGGCTATACCTAACTTAAAGCATTTAGAATTTGTTAATAAAGAGCAAGCTATGAAGGAGTTCAAAGAACGCCTTGGTGATCAGCAACAATTGGTGAATGCTTTAGGTGATGTAAATCCGTTGCCTAACTCATATGTGTTAACCTTTGATAATCCTAGCGATGTAAAAGCAACTGCAAAATTAGCTACGACATTCCAAGGCGTAGAAAGTACACACTATGGTCAAGATATTGTAGAAGAGCTTTTCCGCATTACGCAAGTAATTCGTATTGGTGGGATTGTATTGATTGCTTTCCTAGCAGCTGCAACACTATTCATCATTTCAAATACAATTCGGTTGACTGTATTCGCACGTCGTAAAGAAATTGCAATCATGAAATATGTAGGTGCTACTAATGGATTTATTCGTTGGCCATTTTTGATTGAAGGCATGTTGTTAGGCTTAATTGGTGCTATCATTGCCGTTCTTTGCGTTGGTGAATTTTATCACTTCATCACAATGGAAGTTTCTGAATCATTAGCATTCTTCCCTTTAGTACCAATGTTCCCATTCTTCTATGATGTAGCCCTTTATATCTTAGGTGGCGGCATAGTAGTAGGTGCTATTGGTAGTACTATTTCTTTGAAACAATACATGAAGGTGTAATGTTTATGAATAATAGTATATTTAAATCTCGCTTCGTAGCGGCAATTTTGACTGGTATAGTGGTATTGGGAACACCATTATACATCGTTGCAGAGGACGAAGATTTAACAAATCAACTTGATTCAATTCAACAACAAGTTAATCAACAAAATGCTGAAAAGGCAGATGCTGAAACTGTAATAGTCAGTGTATCCGAACAGTTACGTCAAATCGAAGAACAATTACGTCAGGCTCAGCAACAATTGGATTCTATTCAACAACAACGTATAGCTGTTGAAAATGATATTACAGTGAATGAAAAATTACTTGCTGAAGCACAAAAGCGACTAGAAGGGCGAGAAGCCGTATTTTATAAGCGTGTACGTGATATTTATATTAATGGTCGTTTAAGTTACTTAGATGTAGTTATTGGATCTAAAGATTTTACAGACTTTGCTAATCGTTTAGAAATTTTAAAACGAATTATTGATTCTGATATTAAATTAATTGAGGAAATCAAAAAAGAGCGCGCTGAAATAGCGGCTCGAAAGCAAGCACTAGAACAGTCTCGCGCAAAACTAGTTGAGCTTGAAAAAGCAGCTGCGGCAAAACGAGCTGAAATAGAGCAAAAGAAGAAAGAACGTGAGGTAGTTCTTCAAAAGGCTCAAAATGATCGTGCTACAGCAATGCAAGCAGTAGAAGAATTAAATGCATCTTCTGCACAGATTACAGCGTTATTGAAAGCACGTCAAGCAGAGCGTGCCGCTGCTCGTGCTGCAGCAGCGGCTCAACAATCTTCACCAACTTACTCTTGGGTACAAGGGTCTGGTCAACTTGGGTGGCCTGTAAGTGGTGAAATTACCTCTCCATATGGCTATCGTACACATCCGATTTGGGGCACTACAATTTATCATTCTGGCATTGATATTGGTGTTGATGAAGGTACACCTGTTCATGCTGCAGATGGTGGTACTGTTGCTTGGTCGGGTTGGATGGGTGGCTATGGTTATGCCGTAGTTATCGATCATGGTAATGGCATGTCTACTCTTTATGGACATAATTCTGAACTTGCTGTCTCTGAAGGGCAAGATGTAGGTAAGGGTCAAGTTATTGCCTATGCTGGTAGCACAGGTAATAGTACAGGGCCACATGTACATTTTGAAGTTCGTATAAGTGGGGATCCTGTGGATCCTATGGGATATTTATAATATGAAATTTGATACACGTACAGTGTTATGGAGTCTATTGAAATATATAGGCTCTGGCATTGTTATTATGTGGCTTACATTTTGGTATCTTTCCGGTTCATTCTGGGGGCTACCAAGATTATTTATAGCCTATTATACTGCGAGTCAAGTTTTTATGACACCTATGGCTAAAACTACCCTTTATGATGGTATGCTAAAGGGGTTAATTGACTCTTTGGGAGAACCGCATAGTGTTTATTTAAATGCAGAAGAATATAAATCTATGAAAATGCAAACATCTGCAACATATGCTGGTGTTGGTATGGTCCTTGGTACTGATGATAAAGGTCTATATGCAGTTAGCGTAATGGAAGACCAACCAGCTTTTAAAGCTGGAATTAAACCTGGAGACCACATTATTGCTATCGATGGACAATCCACTACTGAAATTCCGGTAGAGGAAGCATCTTCTCGTATTCGTGGCGAAGCTGGTACTACTGTATCTCTAGATATTGAACGTAATGGTGAAAAGTTGCATTTTGATATCACTCGTGAATCCATAGTTTTGCCTACTGTTAAAAGTAAAATGCTTACTAGCACAGTTGGATATATTCGTATTAGTCAGTTTGCAGAAAATACCGCAGAAGATTTTGCCACTCAATATAAAGAGCTTCAATCTCAAGGTATGAAGGCTCTTGTCTTGGACCTACGAGATAATCCAGGCGGTTTATTATCTACTACTGAAAAGATATCTAACTATATTATGCCTCCAGGTACACTCGTAACAGTACAAAATCGATCAGGTAAAAAGGATACTTATAAGTCAGATGGACCTGATGTAGCTATGCCATTGGTTGTTTTAGTTAATAAGGGCTCTGCTAGTGCATCAGAAATCATAGCAGGGGCTGTTCAAGATCGTAAATTAGGCACTATCGTAGGTACTAATACATATGGTAAAGGTACCGTTCAAACTATTTTCCCTAGTTTAGATGATGAAGGAATTAAAGTAACTATTGCTAAGTACCACACGCCAAGTGATCGTGTTATTGATGGAACAGGTATTAAACCTGATGTAGAAATCGATTTACCAAAAGGTGTACATCCATCTAGTACATTAGATGATATTCAAATTAAAAAAGCATTAGAGCTATTACAGCAATAATGCATAGGAGTTAAATTATGTTTATAGATAGAGCGCGCGTCTTTGTTAAAGCTGGTGACGGTGGGGATGGTATGTCCAGCTTCCGTCGAGAAAAATACGTTCCAAATGGCGGCCCTAGTGGTGGTGATGGTGGTAAAGGTGCGGATGTTGTTTTTAAAGCTGACAAGAATATTAATACGCTTGTAGACTTTAGATATAAACGTCAGTTTAAGGCACCAGCTGGCGGTAATGGTGAAAGCTCTAATAAGCACGGTCGAGGTTCCGATCCTCTTATCATTCCAGTTCCATTGGGTACAGTAATTAAAGATGAGGAAACAGGAAAAATCTTTTGCGATCTTGTCAACGATGGCGATACCTTTGTTATTGCCAAAGGTGGTCGTGGCGGCCGTGGCAATGCTCGATTCCAAACTAGTGCTAACCGTGCACCAACCTTTGCAGAAAAGGGTGAACCTGGTGAAGAATTCTGGTTACAATTAGAGCTTAAAGTATTAGCTGATGTAGGTTTATTAGGTTATCCATCTGTTGGTAAATCTAGTATTTTGCGAAAAGTATCTAAAGCTCAACCAGAAGTGGCAGCATATCACTTTACTACACTAACACCAGTACTTGGGGTAGTTACAATTTCTGGAGATCGTAGCTTTGTTTTGGCCGATATTCCGGGCCTTATTGAAGGGGCTAGTGAAGGTGTAGGTTTAGGTCACAATTTTCTACGTCATGTTGAACGTACGAATATTTTAATTCATGTTCTAGATGTATCTGGTATGGAAGGCCGAGACCCTAAGGTCGACTTTGATGCGATTAATGAAGAGTTACGTAAATACTCTGAAAAATTGGCTAATAAGAAACAAATTGTAGCTCTCAATAAGATCGATATGGTCTTTGATGACACGACGATTCCCGAAACAAAAAAATATTTTGAAGATAAAGGCTATGAAGTATTTCTCATTAACGCCTTAAGTGGTGAAGGTTTGTCAGAGCTTATGGAACGAGCTTACTACTATGTAGAAAACTACGAACCAGAGCCTGAAGCAAATGATGACACAGTTGTATACGAAGCAAAACAAGATGTAGAATTTGTCATTACTCGTGGTGATGATGCTGCTTTCTACATTACTGGTAAACGTATTGAACGATTAGTAGCTATGACAAATCTTGACGATGATCAATCTCTTCGTAGATTTCAACGCATTTGGCGCTTTATGGACCTTGATGCAAAATTGAAGGAAAAAGGCTGTAAAGACGGTGATGAAGTTGTAATCGGCGATCAGCGCTTTACTTTCCAAGAGTAGGAGTAATAATGACAGGAAAACAAAAACGGTATTTACGTTCATTGGCGGCTACAATACCACCGGTTGTCCAAATTGGTAAAAATGGTTTAGAGGATAGCGTTATAGATAGTGCTCGTGCAGCGATTACAGCACGTGAGCTTATTAAGGTTAAATTACATAATAATAGTCCTGAAGATAAGACAATTTTTCAAGACTTAGCAGATATGCTTGGCGCTGAACTAGTTCAAGTGATTGGTTTTAATGGTGTTTTATATAAAGCTAAAAAAGAACCTAAAATCATTTTGCCAAAATAATTTTATATCTAGTAGATCATAAAAATTTGTATACATCGTAGTTAAGAATTTCAACCTTAGGAGGTTAGTCTATGCGCAGCGCCATCGTTAATGCAAAACGAATTGTAGTCAAAGTTGGTAGCAGTACGCTTTGTTACACTAACGGACATTTAAATTTGGAGCGTATTGAAAGATTAGTGCGCCAATTATCAGATTTGGCTAACCAAGGTAAAGAGATTATTCTTGTTTCCTCTGGTGCTACTGGTGCAGGTCTTGCCCCTTTAGGCTTTAAAGAAAAGCCTAGAGATCTCGTATTAAAACAAGCAGCTGCTGCAGTAGGTCAAGGTATTCTCATTCATATGTACGAGCGCATGTTTCGAGAATATGGTCGAACCGTAGGGCAAATTCTTTTAACGAAAGAGGATAGTACTGGACGACATAGTTATCTTAACTTGCGTAATACATTACATACTTTATTGCAACTTAACGTTATTCCTATTATTAATGAAAATGACGTGGTTGCTATCGAAGAATTTAAAATCGGTGATAACGATACATTATCTGCTACTGTTGCAGGTATTGTAGATGCAGATTTACTTATCATTTTGTCAGATATTGAAGGCTTATATACAGCTAACCCAGCCACTAATCCAGATGCTACTTTGATAGAAACTGTTTCTGAAATTAACGATGAAACCTATGCTATTGCAGGTGGTGCTGGTTCTAATATGGGAACGGGTGGTATGTATACAAAAATTAAAGCTGCTCATATGGCAACAAATTCTGGTGTACCAATGGTTATTACCTCAGGTGAAGTAGAGGATTCTGTTCGTCGTGTATGTAAGGGTGAACAAATTGGGACACTCTTTGAAGCCCATGATGCAAGTTTATCTGGTAAACATCATTGGTTAGCTTTTGGTAAACGATTAAAAGGCTCCATTACGATTGATGACGGGTGTGCTCGCGCTGTTTTAGATAAGGGTGCTAGCATTCTGCCCGCTGGTATTATTGAAGTAGAGGGGACTTTTGGACCTGGTGATACAATTTCCATTTATCATGATCATAAGGAAATTGGTCGTGGACTTATTAATTATAGTATTGATGATATGAAGGCGATTAAAGGTCACAATACAAATGATATAGCCGAGATTCTGGGTATTAATACGACCTATGATGAGGCTGTACATCGTAATAATCTAGTTTTATTACACTGAGGAAATCCTATGAACCAGTATGAAAAAATTTGTAAAGATATGGGCCAGAGAGCTAAAACGGCATCTTTTGAATTAGCCCAACTCGACCAAGAAACTTTAGATTCTGCATTGTTAGCAATTGCTGATGCTGTAGAAGCACAAACAGATGAAATTATGGCGGCTAATGAGTTAGACCTAGAAAAATCTGTTGACTATAATTTACCTCGAACTATGATAGATCGATTGACTTTGACACCTAGTCGCATTGCTTTAATGGCAGAAGGGGTGCGTCAAGTGGCTGCTCTTGAAAGTCCTGTAGGTTCCATTATAGAAACAATCACTCGTCCTAATGGTTTGATTATTGAAAAGCGATCCGTACCTTTTGGTGTAATTGGTATTATCTTTGAAGCCCGTCCTAATGTAACCATAGATGCAGGTGTTCTTTGTTTAAAGACAGCAAATGCTACAATTTTACGAGGTGGTAAGGAGGCATTTCACACGAATCAAATCATCGTGTCTATCATGCGGAATACCTTAGAGTCGTTAGGTATTAATGGTGACTCTATTCAACTCGTTGAGGTGCTTGATCGAGATCTGGTTGGAGTACTTTTACAACAACGGGAATATATTGATGTAATCATTCCACGTGGGGGTGCTGGACTTATTCGTCGTGTTGTAGAAGATAGTAGTATCCCTGTTATTGAAACTGGTAGCGGTGTATGTCATACCTTTGTTGATGAATTTGCTGATTTAGAGATGGCTTTAGAAATTGCAGTCAATGCTAAAGTCCAACGTCCATCTGTATGTAACTCTATGGAAACCTTACTAGTTCATCAAGCTGTGGCTAGAGAGTTTTTACCACGCCTTAATATAGCACTACTAGAATATGGTGTTCGTATTCATGGTGATGAGGCTGTAGCTCAATATATGGTAAATACAATTCCTCTAACAGAAGAGTCTTTCAGCACAGAATACAATGATATGGACTTAAATGTGCGTATCGTTGAAAATCTTGAAGAAGCTATTGATCATGTGAATCGGTATACTACACATCACTCTGAGGCTATTATCACAGATGAACCTATGCGTGCTAATGTGTTTATGAATTTAGTAGATTGCTCTACTGTGTATCATAATGCATCTACACGTTTTACAGATGGCTTTGAGTTTGGCTTTGGTGCTGAGATTGGCATTAGTACACAAAAACTCCATGCTCGAGGTCCTATGGGGTTACAGGCTCTAACATCTTATAAATATTTTGTATTTGGAGAAGGCCAAGTACGGACGTGAAGAAATTATATTATTTTTTAAGGGCATACTATAGATACATTCAAACACCAAAGGGACGATATGAATGGATATCCTATATAAAAGCATTGCTCATATTCATCATTATTTGTGTCATTGTCATTAAGGGAGTGACCACATTATGGTAGATAAACGTCGTATAGGTATAATTGGTGGAACATTTAATCCCATTCATTTAGGTCATCTAATGATTGCAGAGGTGGCTTGTGAAAGCTTTAATTTAGAAAAGGTTATCTTTGTACCTGCTCGTATTCCACCACATAAGCAACATGATGTGATTGATAGTCATCATCGCTATGCTATGACGGCGGCCGCAGTTTCGGATAATCCAAATTTTGAAATTTCTGATGTAGAGATGCGCCGAGAAGGCCCTTCGTATACCGTTGATACGATTCAATATTTTAAAAAACTATATGGTCCTACTGTTGAATTTTACTTTATTGCAGGGACTGATACTATTCGTGCATTACCGACTTGGAAATTTATAGATGAACTTATAGATGAGGTTCATTTTATTGGAGCTACTAGGCCAGATGGATCAAGTGCTATTGATTCTACTTTGGATGAGTTAGGATCTAAAGCACGTGAAAAAATACATGTTATGGAAGTGCCTGAAATGAAATTGTCTGCTACGTATTTACGAGAGCGCTTACGGTCTGGAAAGACCGTTCGTTATATGTTGCCTAAATGTGTAGTGGATTATATAGAAGAAAACCATATATATGGGAAGGAATAAATGATGTTATCGTTTGATGAAATACAACATAGGGTAAGCCAATGGATGGGGAAAAAACGTTTTAAGCATACTCTAGGTGTTGTTGAATCCGCAACTCAGTTGGCTAAACTTTATAATGTTGATGTAGAAAAAGCACGATTAGCGGCATTGCTACATGATTGTGCTAAAGAAATGCCTTTGAAAGAGATGCAAGATTTGGTGAAGGAGAATAATTACAAAGCTGATGAAGAATTATTAGCCAATGGTAATCTTTTACATGGATTAGCAGGTATGATTCGAGCTAAACTTGAGTTCTCTATAACCGATTCAGAAATTTTAGAAGCTATTCGTGTTCATACAACTGGTAAGGTAGGGATGTCTACATTAGATAAAGTTATATTCTTAGCAGATTATATTGAACCCAATCGTGATTTCCCAGGTGTTGATGAACTTCGAACGGTAGCTAAAAAAGATCTAAATAAGGCTGTATTGCTTGGTTTTGACAATACTATTAATCACCTTATTGAGCAACATCTTTCTATTTATCCTTTGACCATTCTTGGTCGTAATGATGTATTAAAATCTTGTAAATAATGGAGTTTTATATGGACGAACGTGAACGAGCAAGAGCTCGCCGACGTAGAAAAAGACGTCAACAAAAGTCATCTGTGAAGTGGCCCAGAGTTATTCTGGCTATTGTTGTAGTTTTTACTTTGCTCGGTGGGATAGGGTATGGCATATATAGTGGTGTATCTTATGCATATAGAGCAATTGTCGGAACTACTGAAGCTACTGAAGCCGTGATAGATAGTGAAAATAAACAGGACGCAAATACTGTATCAGTAGAGCAAAAAGGCTTAGATAAACCTTTATATATTTTGGTTATCGGCACTGATGACAATAATCCTAGTCAAGGTGATAGTCTATTCCTATTATCTGTAAACCTTGATCAAAAAACGATGGACGTTATCGGCATTCCAAGTAATAGTAAAATCGATAATCGTGATCAAACCGATGCGACTATGTTAAATAGTATTTATGAAAAAGGAGGCATTGAACTTACTAAAGCTGTAATTGAGGATATGTTCCATATTTCAATCCCGTATTATGTAGTAGTTAATCAAACTGCCTTCAAGAAAACTAATGATGTGTTAGGAAATCAGCAAATTTATGTAGAACAACCGATGGAACATATTGATGCAGAAGGCAATATAGATATTGATTTGCGACGTGGTTACCAAACTTTAGATAGTAATAATGCCTTAGCGTATTTACGATATTCAGATCCTAAACACGATACCTTTACTCGTGTACAACGACAAGAGCGATTCTTAAAGTTGTGGGTAGAACAAGAGCATAATGCATTTTTTATAACAAATGCATGGCATATTTGGCGTATTTGGGAGCATTATGATAGTAATATCTCCACTTTAGATGCTATTAAACTGATATATAATGCGAGCAAAATTAATAAAGAAGAAATCCACTTCTATATACTTCCTGGTGAAAAAGAACTTATAGGTGAAACGACTTATTGGAAGGTAAACCCCACGGAAGCTCAACGTTTAGTGGGTATTACAATGGGTAATTTACCAGCTAATGAAATGACGCAATTTATATCTGCACCAACAAATAGTACGTCGAAGGTTGCACCTGAATCGGAACATAATGGTGGCACTATTACAAAACCCACAGAACCAGGTGAGGAGAGCGGTAGTAAGCGATAAGATAAGAGGCAATATAATGAAAAAGAAAGAAGATATTAAACAAATCGTATTAGAACTTGCACAAGCTGCATTTAATAAAAAAGGCAGAGATATTGAAATTCTTGATTTAGAAGGTATTTCAATGTTAGGTGATTATTTTTTGATTGCCAGTGCAAATAACATCAAGCAATCTCAAAGTATTGCTGATGAAATGGAAGATAAAGCAGCCGAATTAGGTATGACAGTTCGGCACAGAGAAGGTTATCGTGAAGGAGAATGGATTTTATTGGATTTCGGCGATATAATTTGTCATGTCTTTGGTGGTGATGAATTGCGTGAATTCTACAGTCTAGAAGAATTGTGGAATGACGCTGGTCGAGTTCCATTTGAAGGAGTATAATATGGCTACAGAATTGTTGGAAAATACAATTGCCACATTGAAAGTATTGCGTACTAGTGACCAAGGTGCTTTTCTAGATGGTCAAACAGGCAATACAAATGATGATATTTTGCTTCATAAAGATCAACAAACTTCACCAGTTACTATAGGAGATGAGGTAGAAGTATTTTTATATCGCGATCCAAAGGGGCGTTTAACTGCTTCTATGCGTTTACCAGCTATGAAGGTTGGCCAAATTGGTTATGTTGAGGTCATCAATACGACAAATTTTGGTTGCTTCGTTGAGGTTGGCACAGAACGTGGTATCTTTATGCCTCATGCTGAGATGCGTGGTCGCCCTCAGGTAGGGGAAAAGGTATGGGTTCGTCTATATACTGATAAATCTGGCCGTTTTGCGGTCTCCATGGATGTAGATGATGAAATGCGTCGTGCCTCTAAAGCTGCTACTGAAGCTACGGTTGGTCAACTTGTAAAAGGTGCTATCTATAACTTAACGAGTGATGGGGCATTTTTTATCACTCCTGAGCGTTGGATTGCCTTTTTACATCGTTCTGAAATGACGAGAAAGTTAAAAGTAGGGGAAATGATTGAAGGTCGTATTACTTTCAAACGCGATGATGGTCGTGTCAATGTATCTATGCGCCCTACAAAGGAAAAAGCTCTTGTTTCAGATGGTGATATTATTATGGAATATCTTTTAAATCGCGGTGGAAAGATGCCATATAGTGATGAGTCTTCAGCGATGTTGATTAAAGATAAGTTCAATATTAGTAAGGCTGCGTTCAAACGTGCCTTAGGGCATTTAATGAAAGAGAAAAAAATTGTTCAGGAGGATGGTTGGACATTGCTTACCGACATAGGTCGCCAATGGACACCTCTTGTTAGTGATGAGTCCCAAGATGAGGAATAAAGACGATGAAAATTGTCATTGTAGGCGCTGGTAAGGTTGGTTATTCATTAGCACAACGTCTTGTTCAAGACGATCATGATGTATATGTTATCGATCGCTCACCAGAACGCATTCATAATCTTGAAAATACATTAGATGTTAGCCTAGTTTTAGGGAATGGCAGTGATGTTCAATTATTGAATGAAATCGATATATCTGATGTTGGTATGTTTATTGCTGTTACTGATTCAGATGAGGTTAATATGCTATCCTGTTCGGTAGCTAAAATAAAAGGTGTGCCTACAACTATTGCACGCGTTCGTGATAATAGTGTGGCGGAACATATGGATGAGGAGATACGAGCTCAATTAGGTGTTGATCTTTTCATCAATCCTGAAATGGTTACAGCTCAAGAGTTACTACAAATTTTAGAAACACCATCAGCTATAGATGTTGAGGAGTTCGGTCAGGGTGCTGTGCGCCTTATGGAATTCAAATTGAATAATGAATTTCCTCTATTAGAACAGCCACTAAAAGAAATTCGCTTTCCTGAAGGTGTTCTATTAGTTGGTATTTTGCGCTATGGTGAAATGATTATTCCGCATGGTGAAAGTCGTTTACAGGCTGATGATAGTGTATTTTTCCTAGGTTTGAAAGAGTCCGTTTCTGAAGTGGAGAAACTTTGGTTCCATAATTATAATACATTCTATAAACGGGCTGTAATCATTGGGGCAGGTCTCTTAGGTCGTAACTTAACTGTATTACTAGAAAAAGCTGGTTTTTCTGTGAAGGTTATTGAAAAAGATTTTGACCGTTGTGAGAAACTGGCAAATCAAGTGGATAAAGCCATGGTTATCAATGGGGATGGTACTGATTTTGATTTGCTCGAAGCTGAGGAAATTGCTGATAGCGATGTAATTATTGCTCTAACAGATGATGATAAACTTAACTTACTTGTAGCACTTGTAGGGAAGCATATGGGCATCCCAAAAACCGTTGTTCGTGTGGGACGGCCAGAATATATTATGCTGATGGAGCAAGTAGGTATTGATGTAGTATTTTCTCCACGTTTATTAACTGCAAGTCAAATTTTGCGCTTTGTACGAAGTGGAGAAGGGGTTGTATCTATTTCCACCTTTGAAGGTGGTAAAGCCGAATCTATCGAAATTGAAATTACCAATGAATCACCTGTAGCAGGTAAACAATTGAAAGATATTCGTTTACCTGGGAAGGCCTTAGTAGGTGTAATTTTACGGGAAAATGAAGCTATCGTACCTCGTGGTAATACTCAAATTTTAGATGGTGATCATATCGTTCTCTTTACATTACCTGAATCGGTAAGCAAATTGCTTAAATATCTTACTTAGTAAGGAGGGGCTATGCGAATTCAAATCGTTATGTCCTTAGTGGGTCGACTACTCTATATATTTGGGGTTTTTACTTTAATCCCTTTTATATATAGTGTCGTATTTGAAACTGCATATTGGTCATTCCTTATAACCACAAGCCTTTCTTTAGTTTTGGGGACGCTTTTATCTTATTACGGTTGTGAAAGTCAAAGCTTTAGTATTCGTGATGGGTTCTTAGTTGTATCCTCTACTTGGATATTTACGGTTATTTTGGGGGCTTTACCTTTTTTGGGGAGTGGCATATTGACTAATGTTTTTGATGCTTTATTTGAAGCCACTTCAGGTATTACTGCAACTGGTGCAACTATTATTTATAGTGTTGATACGTTACCAAACACATTTGTATTGTGGCGTGGTCTTATGCACTGGGTTGGAGGGATGGGGATCATCGTCCTTATCTTATCATTTTTAAAGAATTTAGGAGCAGATGCAGCACATTTCTTTAATGCAGAGGCATCTGTACCAAAGCCTGGTGTTGTAATGCCGCGTATTCAATCAATGGCCACCAAGCTTTGGCAGTTGTATATTGCCTTTACTGCTCTTTGCTTTCTTATGCTGTGGGCTGGCGGCATTGAACCTTTTGATGCGTTAAACTATGCCTTTTCTATTATTGCCACGGGTGGATTTGCACCGACATCAGCAGGGGCTTTTATTTATGAACAAAGTAATTATATTTGTTTCGTATTTATATTCTTTATGTTTCTTGCTGGTGGCAATTTCTCTGTGTATTACAATGCACTTCAAAAAGGAATTCGCGTTTTAATTAATGATTTTGAAACACGTATGTACTGGCTTGTAGTGTTTATTGGTATTGCCATTGTATCAATATCTCTAGCATTACAATCTAGCTATTCTAGTCCTTTAGAGATTGTTAGAAATGCTGCCTTTAATTTAGTTTCGCTTCAAACTGGTAGTGGTTTTGCTATTAGTGATTATGATTTGTGGCCTGCTGCAGCACAGATGATGTTATTTATTTGTACATTTTTTGGTGGTTGTAGTGGTTCTACAACGGGCGGTGTAAAAATTATACGACTTATTATTTTGATTAAGAGTTCTATAATTTATCTGCGAAAATCAATTCATCCTGATATGGTTCAAGTAGTACGTATTAATGGCAAACCGATGCCTACTAAATGGATCCAGATGACACAGCAATTTTTATTTTTATATTTAATGATTTATGTGGTATCTGTTTTTCTAATGACTTGTACTGGTCTTAATACATATGATTCTATGCAAGTGGTTACGGCCTTTCTTAGCAATGTAGGACTAGGGTTTGGTGGCTTTGGTCCTACTGATTCCTTTAATGTTATGCCGGATACTGCTAAATGTATTGCTATTGTAGACATGTTACTAGGTCGTTTGGAGTTATTTACGATTTTAGTTATGCTTCACCCTCAGTTTTGGGAAGGGTATTTTATTAAAAAAGAGGTTCCTAAACGATATCGTATTCTATAGGAGGGCGGGAACTATATGGAAGTTATAAAACGTCCTCTAGGGCTTTATAAAGCAAATTGTTATGTACTTATCAAAGAGGGAAAATCTATAATCATTGATCCGGGCTTTCATTGTAACCACATTATTGATATGGTTGCGGATTCTGAACCTATAGCAGTTTTATTGACACATGGTCATTGTGATCATGTGTCCGCCTTGGATGAAGTATGTACACATTATAATATTCCCGCTTATTTACATCCTTTAGATCAAGAATTGTTACAGTTAATTCGACGGAGACCAAGTGTATATAAGAAAAAAATGTATACACATTGTAATGATTTAGTAGAAGGGCAATTACAGTTAGATCCTTTTAATATAATAGTTCATCATACACCTGGGCATAGTGCTGGATCGGTTTGTTTAGAAATTGAAGGCCATCTATTTACTGGTGATACTTTATTTAAACAAAATGTGGGAAATACAGATAATTATAACAGTAATCCAGCTGATTTGATTAAGAGTTTGAATCATCTTTTAACTTTGTCTAAGGAGTTAATTGTTGAGCCTGGACATAGGGAATCTACTATATTAAAACATGAGGAAGAATTTATTAAAAATATTGTAGTATAGTGTTGACAAAAGTCCTGATAACCGATATACTAAGCAAGTACTTTGGTTACGGCCCCGTGGTGTAGCGGTTAACATGTCGCCCTGTCACGGCGAAGATCGTCAGTTCAAATCTGATCGGGGTCGCCATTTATGCCTCGGTAGCTCAGTTGGTAGAGCAACGGACTGAAAATCCGTGTGTCGACAGTTCGATTCTGTCCTGAGGCACCATTTATATGCGGGAATAGCTCAGCGGTAGAGCACCGCCTTGCCAAGGCGGGGGTCGCGAGTTCGAATCTCGTTTCCCGCTCCAATTTTATATGGCGGCATAGCCAAGCGGTAAGGCAGAGGTCTGCAAAACCTTTATTCCCCAGTTCGATTCTGGGTGCCGCCTCCACAATCGTTACCCATGCCGGGGTGGCGGAACAGGCAGACGCAACGGACTTAAAATCCGTCGGTTGGAAACAACCGTACCGGTTCGATTCCGGTCCTCGGCACCAATTAAGACTAACTTTGGGTTAGTCTTTTTTCTTATATACAATTAAAACGATTTGTGAAAATTATTACTATAAGTTACGTATAAATATATAAGAGATAGATAAATCTATGAATAAGAAACCTAAGTTATTGATTAGTGAATGCCTATTTGGTGTACCCTGTCGATATGATGGCAAAGACAATTATATAGAAACGATAGAGGCTCTAAAGGAATATTATGAATTAGTACCAGTATGTCCGGAAGTGTTAGGGGGACTTAGTACGCCTCGTGATCCTGCGGAGCGGCAGGGTGAACGTATATGTACTGTTAATGGAGCTGATGTTACAGATGAGTTTGTAAGAGGTGCTCAATTAACAGTTGATATTGCACTAAAATATGGTTGCAAGCAAGCTTTGATGAAGGCGAAAAGTCCTAGCTGTGGATATAAGTGCATTTATGATGGAACTTTTACTAGAACATTGAAAAATGGTCATGGATGTACTGTAGAGGCTCTATTAGAAAAGAATATAAGAATTTATACGGAAAATGATATAGAGCTTTTGCTTGCAGAAAAAAAGAGATGAGTTAAACTCATCTCTTTTTGGTTATATTAAGTTGTTTTACTATTAAAATAACTTAATACAATAGAAAAATAATGGCAACAATATCAATTAAAGACTACTTGTTTGTATTAACAGGATCATTTGCTAATGGTTGTTCACCAAGTAATGTAGTTAAGTTATGTAGATTAAATCGATATTGAGCATTACTAAAATCTCGTGTTGCATCATATCGTTGACTTGGAGCATGCATGAGACCAACTAATGTATCGTATAGCAAATCATTAGTAAAGAATTGATGCTCGTGTTTTGCAAGTACCTTAGCAGTCTGTGGATAGGTTGAGCGATATTGTGGAGATAGGTATACCCAGAATGGAATATGTGTCATAACAAAATCAAATGTATCAGGGTTATGCGATTTGTCTAAACTTTCACCGTGATCGGAGAAATACACCATGGCTTGTAAGTTTAATTTGTCTTTGCCATAATTGTAAATTTGTTGTAATAACCAGTCTGTGTATAATTGGCTGTTAGCATATGCTTCTTGACCATCAGGATACGGACCTTGTTTCCACTTGCTAAATTCATGCGGGTAACGATCATTGTAGTAAATATGACTACCCATAATATGTATAACGATAAAGTTGTTCTTGGTAGGATCTACAGTTTCTAATAATGGCAATAGAGCTTCATCATATCGATCTGAGAATGCATAAGATTCATGGGCCCATTTTGTTGTGTCTGCAGTCTTAGCCATTAATGAAATAGCTGTATCATATTCACCGAATACACCTTGATTGCTAAACCAAGAAGTCGTGTATCCCGCTTTTTTAGCAATATCTAAGATATTGGCTGAATCAAGAAATGGTTTATCATCATATTGATTTCGTTCAGATAGTGCACGCTCCAAGGTTGGTACTGTTTGTACGTACGATGAATAGGCATTATCAAAGAAGACAAAGTCTTTATTGTCCGAACGCATATTGCCTTGCCATGGAGTATCGTCATATGGGAAGTTTGGATTATATACTTTCATATAATCTCGAGAACTAGATTCGCCAATGACTAGAATAATAGTACCAGGTGTTTTGTTCACCGCTGTTTCCTTTGTGTCTAAATTAAAGGAATCAAATACTAAGTGGTGATTATCATTATATTGTTGCATTTGTTTTACATAATCGCCTGCAGCAATCCAGTTCGCCACAATACAGGTTTGTGGGAACAAGAAGAATGGTACATATACTAAAAAAGCTACAAGGGATGCGATAAGCATAGCTGACCGCATAGGACGTGTAGTATTTAAGTTTACTACTGCTTTCATACCTAAGTTAGACCAGTACAATAAATAAGTCCATAAGATAAGACCAATACTTATTGCTATAAGACCAGGTATTCCAGCTGCATTCTTTAAAAAACCAAATGCTTCTTCTGGATTGGTCATATATACGGCTAGCAGACTGGCTGGCGTTAAGCAATGCCAAGTAGTCATGTAATAGCCG
Source organism: Veillonella sp. S13054-11 (assembly GCF_002959795.1). Lineage (NCBI taxonomy): Bacteria > Bacillati > Bacillota > Negativicutes > Veillonellales > Veillonellaceae > Veillonella > Veillonella sp. S13054-11. The sequence continues at coordinate 195,751 of NZ_PPCY01000001.1, read as the reverse complement.
ATCTGTAAGAATGGTATTAAGCTCAGAATCATGGAAATGATAGCCATGATTAAGGATGTTGTTTTATGGAAGCGATTTGTTTGGTTCAGTAAAAACTGAATGCCTGATAATCCCATGAAAATTAATAAGCCAAATAAAAAATCATTAGCAAATTCATAGAAGTATAATGGCTTCACATAGGACCAATGGAATAAAAGAGGAAAGGTAAGTGCCCATAAGATTCCGACTAGGCCATACCCTAAAAAAGGCCTGTGGAAAACGGTACACCCCATAAAATATTGAAATAAAAAGGTACCTACAATTGTTGGTACAGCTAAAATCGTAATATCCTCTACATCAAGCCCTAAGGTTATGGGCTCATAAATTAAAAATAAAATGATATATAAAACAATACCTATAATACCAAAGCGAAAAATTGGATTTCGCCCAATTTGCCTCACACTCGATGACATAATAAATCCTCTCTAAAAGGAATACACAATAACGTATCTTTTTTTAATATAAAATAATTACAATAATAAAGATAGCAGATGAGTGTAAAAAAAACAATTATTTGAAAGTACTACTATAAATGCTTTATAATTATATAGTTAAAAACATTTTTTCTGAGGATTGGGTTTTATGGGAGATTATAACTACAAGTTGGACGTTTTTGAAGGTCCCCTTGATCTGCTCTTGCATCTCATTGAAAAACATAAAATAGAAATTACCGATATTCCTATCGTTGAAATAACGAGTCAATACTTGGCATATCTAGACAATTGGAACCATTTTGATATTCATTATAGTAGTGAATTTCTTGTTATGGCATCTACCTTATTACAGATTAAATCACGCATGTTATTACCTAAGGCTGAACCTGAGCCCGATGAAGCAGAGGATCCACGTGACGAGTTGGTAGCAAAATTAGTAGAATTTAAGAAAATTAAGGATATTACATCTCTATTAATGGAGCGTACCGCTGTATCTGCGAATATATTTAGTCGTCCTGAAGAAACGAGTGTGCTTGGATTAGATAGTGTATATAATTTGGAACTTTCACAGTTATATCAAATTTTTTATCAAACTATAAAACGAGCTAAAGAGTTACCAGAAGAAGAGACGATTCGTGAGGTAAAGGTTGAAAAGGATACGTATAGTTTAGAGGACATGATTATATCCTTGTCTAGTCGGATACATCGTGGCGAATGTCTATATTTTAGGGAGTTATTAGTAGCAATTGAAACGAAAAGTGGTATGGTAACCATCTTTATGGCTGTTTTAGAATTGTTAAAACAACAAGTTATGGAAATGCGTTATGAAGATGATGATATTATATTCACTGCTATCTTAGAGCGGGCCGTGTAGAAAGGGGGCTATATGAGCTTACCAACGATGCATTTAGAAGCCGTTTTGTTTTCATCGGCAAAGCCTATATCGATAGATATGTTAGCAGAAGTGTTTGGGCTTTCCACAGAGGCGACACAAAAATATATAGAAGAATTACAACGAGAACTAGAAGAACAGAATCGAGGTATTCGAATACGTATATCTGGAGCCGGTGTTGAATTAGTAAGCGCTGTTGAATGTGCTGATTATGTTGGGCATATTCGTAAAAGAGAAGATAAATTATCTAATGCGGCTATGGAAACATTAGCTGTTATCGCCTATAAGCAGCCTATTACAAAGGCTGAAATCGAAGAGGTGCGCGGTGTAAATAGCGATAAAATTATAAAACAATTATTGACTCGATCTCTTATAGCTGAATTAGGTCATAAGGATACTGTAGGTAGACCGATTCTATATGGCACGACTGATGAATTTTTGAGAAGTGCTGGTGTAGAATCGATAGAAGCCTTACATCAAGAAGTTTCGGAAACAGAAGGGTAGCATGGAACGATTACAAAAATATATTGCCAGTTGTGGTATTGCATCACGGCGTAAGGCAGAAGAACTAATTACAGAAGGTAAAGTACAGGTCAATGGTCGCAAGGTAACCGAATTAGGGGTCAAAATTAATCCACAAAAAGATAAGGTTAAGGTTAATGGGCAATTATTGGCTCAAGAGAAACCAGTATATTATTTGTTAAATAAGCCAAAGGGGGTCATTACATCTGTGTCTGACCCTCAAGGTCGAGAAACGGTTTTAGATTATATAAAAAATGAAACGAAACGAATTTACCCTATTGGTCGTCTCGATTTATATACAGAAGGTTTGTTACTGCTTACGAATGATGGAGAGTTGGCACAAAATCTAACGCATCCATCTAAAGGCGTGGAAAAGACTTATGAAGTTCGTATCAAAGGTCGTGTTCGCGATGATGATTTGCAAATTATTGCAAATGGTGTAGAGCTTGAAGATGGTATAACTGCACCTGCAACAATTGTAGATTTAGGTTTTGATGATCATAATGGTGTACATGAAGTAGAAATTACAATTCATGAAGGTCGCAATCGTCAAGTTCGTCGTATGTTTGAACACTTTGGCTATCGTATTCATAATTTAAAACGCATTGCGTATGCTGGTCTTACTTTAGGTGGTGTGAAACGAGGCGCTTCTCGTCAACTAACAATTCGTGAAGTAAAAGCGCTAAAAGCATTGGGGACAGATAAGGCATGAAGCAAATCATAGTCATTGGCGGTGGTGCGGCAGGTCTAATGGCAGCTGTTATAGCAGGCCGTGAAGGAGCACGCGTCATCTTATTGGAAAAAATGAATATGGTTGGCAAGAAAATGGGCATTACCGGTAAAGGTCGCTGTAATATTACGAATAGTGCAGATATGGCCGAATTTATAAAAAATACGCCTGGTAATGGTAAGTTCTTGTACGGTGCCTATGAACGCTTTAGTAATGAAGATCTTCTGGACCTATTGCATAGCTGGGGGTTAAAAACTAAAGTAGAACGTGGGGGACGAGTGTTTCCTGAATCCGATTCTGCATTAGAAGTACGCAATATCTTTATGAAAATCCTAAAAAAGTATAATGTTCAAGTTCATTTAAATGAACCTGTTACATCGATTACTGTACAGGAAAATCGTGTAGTTGGTGTTACAACGGATAAGGAACAATATGCTTGTGATGCTGCTATTATTTGTACTGGTGGTGCATCTTATCCATTGACAGGTTCTACTGGTGATGGTTACGTTTTAGCCGAAAAAGTGGGACATACTATTACTGATATTCGTCCATCCTTAGTCCCTATCGTTACAAACGAAACGTGGGTAAAGGAAATTATGGGGCTTAGTCTTCGTAATGTTGAGGTATCCGTAATTTCTAAAAGTAAGGTACAAGCTAAACAATTTGGGGAAATGATGTTTACTCATTTTGGTCTTACGGGGCCTACAATTTTATCATTAAGTCACATGGTAGGTAAGTTGCTTCGTAAGAAAAATCCTCAAATTACCATTGAAATTAATCTTAAGCCTGCTTTAACTGCAGAAGTATTGGATAATCGCTTGCAAAAGGATTTTGATTTATATTCTAAAAAACAATTGGCTAATGGGATGAAGGATTTACTACCTGTAAATCTTATTCCCATTGTTATAAAGCTTGCTGAGTTAAATCCGGCTAAACCAATTAATCAAATTACAAAGGAAGAGCGTTTGCGCTTATGTCATGTATTGCAACATATGACAGTAACTGTTAAGGAATTACGACCTGTAGCGGAAGCTATTGTTACAGCAGGTGGTATTTCATTAAAAGAATTTAATCCTAAAACTATGGAGTCTAAATTGATTGGTGGTTTATATGGTGCTGGTGAAGTACTAGACATAGATGCTTTTACAGGAGGCTATAATTTACAAGCTGCCTTTTCCACAGGCTATGTGGCGGCTATGCATGCCGTACACGGTGATGAAGAATAGAGGTTATTATGAACACTAAAAAAATTGCCATTGCTATTGATGGTCCTGCTGGGGCTGGTAAAAGTAGCATTTCTAAAGTAGTGGCCAATGAATTAGGGTATTTATATATCGATACAGGTTCCATGTATCGCGGTGTTACATGGGCAGTTCTTGATAGTCAAATTGATGTTAAGGATCAAGCTGCTGTAGAAGCTTTATTACCTTCTTTAAATTTGACTTTAGAGCCTACTGCAACAGCATGCAAGGTCTATATTAAAGGGAAAGATGTTACATCATTAATTCGCCAGCAGCAAATTAATGATAATGTATCGACTATAGCTTCTTATAAAGGGGTTCGAAAATATTTGGTAGAACGCCAACAAGAGATGGCCGCCGTTGGGGGAGTTATATTAGATGGACGTGATATCGGTTCTGTCGTATTACCTAATGCAGAGCTAAAAATTTATTTAACCGCTTCTGTAGATGCACGTGCAAAACGTAGATGGTTAGAAGTACAAGGTACATCAAACGAGCAAACACTAGACGAAATTAAAAAGAATGTTGTTAGTCGTGATGAAATGGATAAAAATCGTGAAGAGTCTCCACTTGTATGCGTTGAAGATGCAGTGGTTGTAGACTCTAGCGATATGAATTTCGATGAAACTGTGGCATATATATTGAATTTAGTGCAGGAGACAATCAATCATGAATAAATTTTCAACCTGGTTATGGCGTACCGCTTTTTGGCTTCGCTATAAGGTAGGGTATGGACTGAAAGTATATGGTCGTGATAATTTTCCAATGGAAGGACCCGTTATCGTGGTGCCTAATCATTTAAGTAATAATGATCCCCCTATCTGTGGCTATGCTTTGCCTAGACATGTACACTTTATGGCTAAACAAGAATTATTTGTGAATCCTATTTCGCGTTTTTTTTGTACATGGCTTGGTGCATTTCCGTTAAATCGCGGTGCTATTGATAAAGTTGCTATTCGTCATGCCATGGGACTACTTAAAGATAATAAGGTTTTAGGCATATTTGCAGAAGGTAACCGTCAAAAAAGTGGTAAGCTTGGTAAATTTCATGATGGTGCAGCATCAATTGCTCTTAGAACAGCGGTTAGCATAGTGCCTGTTGCTATCATTGGCTCTCACAATATGGAACGTAATAAAGTGGCTTGTATTATTGGTAAACCGATTCCAGTTGAAAAAGCTAAAGCGACTCCAGAAGCGATTCAAAAAGTAAATGATAGTGTTAAAAGTGAAATCCAACGAATGATAGATTCTTATCATAACAATTGTATAGAGGAGACTTTATGGAAATAATTTTGGCTAAAAACCATGGTTTTTGCTATGGTGTAAAACGGGCTGTTGAAATGGCAAATGAAGCTGCAAATAACGATGGTAAAAGCTATACATTAGGTCCTATTATTCATAATCCTCAAGTTGTAGGTCGTCTTGAAGACAAAGGGGTAAGCCCTGTTCAAGAAGTGTCTGATATCGCTGAAGGCACAATGATTATTCGCTCTCATGGTGTAGGACCTGCTATTTACGAAGAGGCAGAAGAAAAAGGATTACATGTTGTGGATGCCACATGTCCACATGTAAAAAAAGCACAGCAAGATGCAAAGTCTGTTATAGATGAAGGTATGACTTTGGTGATTTTGGGAGAAAAAAACCATCCTGAGGTTAAAAGCATCAATTTATGGGCAAATAACGAAGGAATAATCATCGAAGATGAAGAATCCGCCCAAAAACTACAAGTTGTGGAAAAAATGGGCGTTGTTGTACAAACAACCTTTTCACAATTCAAATTTAACAGTATAATAGACATATTAGAGAAAAAATCTAAGAATCTTAAGGTTTTCAAAACGATATGCAATGCAACGCAAGAACGACAGAATTCTGCCGTTGATTTAGCACGTAATGTAGATCTTATGATAGTGATAGGCGGTAAGAACAGCGGCAACACAAACCGATTGGCAGAGGTTTGTCGTGACGTTGGATGTACAACGTATCACATTGAAACTTCTACTGAATTACAACTGGAATGGTTTAACCGAGTACAGACGGTAGGAGTAACAGCAGGAGCATCGACTCCCGACTGGATTATTAAGGAGGTCATTGAGACAATGAAAGATTTTGCAGAATTATTAGCAGCCGAAGGTCAAGAAGAATTTAAGAAAGGGAACGTTGTAGAAGGTACAGTAGTTCAAGTCGAAGATGAACGAGCTTATGTATCTTTTGGCTACAAAACTGAAGCCATTTTGAACAGAACTGAAATTTCTTATCCAGCACCAGAATCTGCCAAAGATGTGTTAAAAAATGGTGATGAAATTAAAGCAGTTATCATGAATCACATCAAAGAAGATAATCCTATTTATCTTTCTATGACTCGCTTGGCTAAAGATGAAGATTGGCAATATGTTATCGAAGCACAAGAAAAAGATGAAGCTATCGTATGTAAAGGTATTGATGCTATCCCAGCAGGTTTAGTAGTAACAGTTAAATCCCTTCGTGGTTTCATTCCATTGTCCCAAGGTGATGTTCATTTCGTGAAATCCTTAGACAACTTGGTTGGTACAGAATTTGAAGCTAAAGTACTTGAAATCGATGAAAAGAAAAACCGTTTGGTTCTTTCCCGTCGTGCAGTATTGGAAGTGGAACGTCAAGCTAAATTAGCTGAAGCATTGAAAAACATCAACGTTGGCGAAAACTATAAAGGTATCGTTCGTAAAATCATGCCTTATGGTGCATTCGTAGATATCGGCGGTATTGAAGGTTTACTTCACATTTCCGATATTTCTTGGCAAAAAATCAAAAAAGTGGAAGATGTTCTTTCTGTTGGCCAAGAAATCGAAGTTAAGTTACAATCCTTCGACGCTGAAAGCAATAAATTATCCTTGTCCTTAAAAGCTTTATCTAAGAGCCCATGGGACGTTGCTGAAGAAACATTGCATGTTGGCGATGTTATTAACGGCAAAGTTGTTCGTTTAGTAGCTTACGGTGCATTCGTAGCTGTTAATGACGACATCCAAGGTTTACTTCACATTTCTCAAATTACAAAACAACGTAATGCGAAAGTTGAAGATTACTTGAATCGTGGTCAAGAAGTTGAAGTTAAAATCATTTCTCTTAACAAAGATGAAAAGAAATTGGGTTTGGCTTTGACTGAGTTGATGGAATCAAAAGAAACTGCAGAAGACGCTGAATAATTCATTGTCTAATAAAAGGCTAGCCAAGGTTTCCTTGGTTAGCCTTTTTGCGTACTTTACTTAGAATATGATAAAATATAGTAATGTATTAGATTAGATAATGAGGTGAAACTATGGCAAAACCATTAGTGGCTGTTGTAGGCCGTCCAAATGTAGGTAAATCTACACTTTTTAATGCCATTGTTAATAAACGTATCTCTATCGTTGAAGATATTCCGGGGGTAACAAGGGACCGTATTTACTTCGATGCAGAGTGGTTAAATCGTGAGTTTACAATGATCGATACTGGTGGTATCGAGTTCATTACTGAAAATAGTCATGTTATTCCTAAGATGATGCGATTACAAGCTGAATTAGCTATTGAAGAAGCGGATGTAATTTTATTTGTCGTCGATGGTAAACAAGGTATTGTACCTGCTGATGAAGAAGTTGCAAATATTCTTAGAGCTAGTGGAAAACCTGTTGTACTCGTAGTTAATAAGATTGATAGTGTAAATCAAGAGCCGAATATTTATGAATTCTACAATCTTGGTTTGGGGGATCCCATTGGCATTTCCGCTAAAAATCTTATGAATTTAGGTGATTTGCTGGATGATACTGTTAAACATTTTCCACCAGTTGGCACTAATGTAGATGATGAAGATACTATTCATGTTGCCGTTATTGGTCGTCCAAATGTAGGTAAATCTTCTTTGACTAATGCATTATTAGGACAAGATCGTGTAATAGTATCTGATGTAGCAGGTACTACTCGAGACTCCATTGATACGTATTGGACTCATGAGGGCCAAAAATTTGTACTTATTGATACGGCGGGAATGCGTCGTAAGTCTAAAATCGAAGAAGCCGTTGAACGATATAGTATTGTCCGCTCTTTGCGATCAGTAGATCGTGCTGATATTGTAGTTCTTGTACTAGATGCTCAAGATGGTGTTACAGAACAAGATAAAAAAATTGCAGGTTATGCTTACGAAGCGGGTAAAGGTGTAGTCATTGTTGTGAATAAATGGGATCTTGTTGAAAAAGATGACAAAACAACATTGCGTTTTACTGAAGATATTTATGATGAATTAGGTTTTTTACAGTTTGCACCTATCCTGTTTGCTTCTGCTTTAACTAAGCAACGTATTCACCGTTTAGCTGATATGTTGAAGTTTGTATCTGAACAACAATACCGCCGTGTATCTACGGGGACGTTAAATCAATTATTACAAGATGCACAAACCGTAAATCCTGTACCATCTCGCAATGGTAGAATTCCAAAAATCTATTATATGACGCAAGCTAGTGTTAAGCCGCCTACATTTATTTTATTTGTAAATGAACCAGAGCTAATTCACTTCTCTTATATGCGTTTCTTAGAGAATCGATTGCGTGAGTCCTTTGGTTTTGAAGGAACTCCGATTCGTTTAGTATTACGTGGCAAGAAACGGGATGATGAAGACTAATGGATATTATGATTATTGTATATGCTGTATTATCATATCTTATCGGATCAATTCCTAGTGGATTAATTATAGGTAAGCTTTTCTTTAATACAGACGTACGACAATATGGCTCTAAAAATATTGGCGCTACTAATACATATCGAGTTATCGGTCTTAAAGCAGCCTTACCTGTATTTTTATGTGATGCTTTAAAAGGGGCAGCAGGAGTAGTGCTACTCTCACCTTATGGGCCTATGTTTATGATCTTAGGTGGTATTCTTGGGATGATGGGACATAACTGGTCTGTTTTCCTTGGGTTTAAGGGTGGTCGTGGCGTTGCTACGGGTTTAGGTGTACTTATTGCTCTTTCACCAATAGTAGCATTGATTTGCTTTTTGGTATGGGGTGTTATCGTATATTTCACTAAACTTGTATCTTTAGGCTCTATCATTGCCGCTGCATTAGTACCAGTACTGATGTATTTCACTGGAGAATCCTTCTGGTTTGTTGGCTTTGGCGGGTTAGCAGCTTTGTTTGTCATTGTACGTCATTGGGATAATATTAAGCGTCTACTTGCTGGAAACGAGTTAAAAGTAGAGCGCATTAAAAAGGATTAAAGAATGAATGTTGTTGTTATCGGCTCTGGTAGTTGGGGGACGGCCCTTGCTATTAAATCCGTTTTAGCTGGAAATACTACAACTATATATTGTCGTCGTCCAGAATTTGCAGATAAACTTGCAAAAGACTTAGAGAATAAAGACTATTTATCAGGTGTAAAACTTCCAGAAGAATTACAATATAGTTCTGATTTAGAGGCATGTATTAGTAATGCCGAAGTGGTATTAATGGTTACTCCTTCTGTACATGTACGTACCAGTTTAGAGGCTATTAAACCGTATGCTCATAAAAATCAAGCCTATATTCTATGTTCAAAAGGTGTAGAACGAACCAGTGGCAAACTTTTGACGACTGTGATGAAAGAGGTTCTTGCTACCATAGGGTGTCATTTAGCGGTTTTGTCTGGACCTAATCATGCAGAAGAGGTTGGTCGCAACTTACCTGCTGCATCTGTGCTGAGTACTGAAAGCCTAGAGGTAGCTACAACATTGCAAAAGGCATTATGTAGTCAAAATTTTAGAATTTATGCAAATACTGATATGATTGGTGTTGAACTAGCAGGAGCCACGAAAAACATCATTGCCCTTGCAGCTGGTATTGCAGATGGTTTAGCTTTAGGGGATAATTGTAAGGCTTTACTATTAACACGTGGCCTTCATGAGATGACTCGCTTTGGGGTGGCCTTAGGGGCCCAAAAAGAAACCTATGCTGGTCTTGCTGGTATGGGGGATTTGATTGCTACTTGTATGAGCCCACATGGTCGTAACCGTGCGGCTGGTCAAAAACTAGCCGAGGGTAAGACGATGGATTTTATTGTTAATCATACTAATATGGTTGTAGAAGGATTTTTCGCAACAGAAATTATTTATAAAATGGCTTGTAAACATCAAATTGAAATGCCTATAACGAAGGCTTTATATGAGGTTTTATACGAAAAAAAATCTCCATCCATAGCATTAGCTGAGTTGATGGGGCGTGATATTAAAATTGAAGTATCATAAATAAAAGATACTTTTAATTTGGTTATTTATATACTATAATTAATGAGTATAATCTTGTGAGGGTTGTATGCGAATTATTGGCGGAACTGCTAAGGGACATGCTATAAAAGCACCTAAAGGATTAGATACTAGGCCTACACTTGATCGTGTTCGTGAAAGTGTATTTAATGTATTAGCCAATAGAGGTATATTTGGTTCTGATATACTAGATATATTTTCTGGCACTGGTGCAGTAGCAATTGAAGCCTTAAGTCGTGGTGCAGCACATGCAGTAGCAGTGGACTTTAAAACGGGAAAACTAATTTTAGAGAATGCTAAACATTGTCGTGTGGATGATCGGTTAGAAATTATTCCGAGGAAACTTTCACAATTAAAAAATTATATAGTAGGGCGACAGTTCGATTATATATTTTCTGACCCGCCATATGAAAATGGATTTATACAAGATACCATAGATTTGGTTGTAAACTATGCTTTGTTAAAACCTGAAGGTGTTTTATTATTAGAACATCATAAGGATGAGGTTTTTACCTTACCAGAATCATGGGAATGTATAAAAGAACAGAAATTTGGTTATACGGTAGTTTCCTATTTTGTAAAGACAGCCGAAAGGAGCTAAACCTGTGCGTATAGGTGTATGTCCGGGTAGTTTTGACCCAGTTACTAATGGACATGTTGATATTTTTGAACGGGGCAGCCGATTGGTTGATAAATTAATCATTGCTGTCAGCTCAAATCCGAATAAAAATTCCTTATTTTCTATGGAAGAACGGGTTGAGATGATTCGAAATTCTGTCAAACATATTCCTAATGTTGAAATTGATTGTACAGGTGGCTTGCTCAATGAGTATGTTAAATCCAAGAATGCTACTATTATTATTCGAGGATTACGTGCATTGAGCGACTTTGAATATGAATTTCAGCGCGCATTATTTGCAAAATATTTGGATGATGACATTGAAACAGTATTTATTATGACAAATAACAAATACTCTTTTGTCAGCTCCACGGGTATTCGTGAACTAGCTAAATTTGGTGGTAAGCTAGATGGTCTTGTTCCGGATGATGTTAAGGAAAAACTTGAAGAACGCTTTAATACGGTCCATAATAAATAGGGGTGAATTGTATGAAAACAGAAAAATTATTAGAAGATTTAGAGGTTCTTATTGAATCTAGCAGCCGTATTCCTATGACTACAAAACGTATGGTTGAGGAAGACGAAATTATGCGTATTATTGATTCTATTCAGGAATCCTTACCTTTGGAACTTGAAGAATCTCGTCGTATTGTAGCAGATAAAGATAAAGTGTTAGCTGATGCTCAACGTCAGGCTGAAACTTTGATCGATCAAGCTAAAGACTACATTGCTAAATTGACAGCTGAAAGTGAACTTGTAAAACAAGCTCAAGAACAAGCTAATCAAATTATTAATGCAGCAAATCAATCCTCTGATGAGCTGAAAGCTAGCTCTATTCAATATGCTGGTGATGTTCTTAAATATGTTGAAAATAACTTGGAGAAAACATTGGAAAGCTTGCGTCAAAATCGTGAAAGTTTGAAACAAACTGAACAACGTACGGAAGAAAACCAATAGTTTAAACAAAGGCTAGATATCATATTATATCTAGCCTCTTTTTATATGTTAAATTCCATAGAAAACTTAAGATAAGTAATATCAAATTTCAGATCAATATGTAAAAAATAATGTGAGCAAAATAATAAGCCAAAAATAAAAGCGAAGGGATACCTTCGCTTTTATCATTCTCTATAGTTTTCTGGTTTTTTAGGTTCCACAATCATAGTTTGATGGGTATTAAAAATAACAAATCCCAAAGGAGATCCAGGTGGCTTTTTGATATTTTTAATGTATGTATAATCTACCGGGACCTTACTAGTATCACGAGCTTTACTAAAGTAGGCTGCATATTGTGCTACTTTAGATAGAATCATATCGTCTGGCTCAACATTGAGTCTTAAAATAAGGTGCGAACCTTGGATATCTTGTGTATGGAACCAAATGTCAGTTGGCTTTGCAAATCGGTGTGTTAAATATTCGTTTTGCTGATTGTTACGACCGATGAATATTTCACCTTCATCAATTGTTAAGTGAATGTAGTTAGATTTACCTAGTTTGTAAGATAATGGTTTTTTTGATTTTTTTATAATGCCTGCCACCATACATTCTTTGCGTATTTCTTCTAAACTTTCACGAGTGGTGGCTAAAGAGATACTGTACAGAATGGATTGTAAGTATACTAGTTTTGTGGTACTAGCATTGAGTTGGTACTCGCCGCTAACCATACGATTTTTTAGTTTTGTATAAAGCTTATAATACCATTGTGCATTTTCCACAATCGTTAAGTTTGGCTTTAAAGGAATAGTTAAGATTTCGTTTTCTTCGGAAAGAAGATTTTGCAATTCAATAGAAGGCTCATATTGCACTTGAAGGTGTGCATTTATCATTAGAAGATCACCATATAATTTATAGGTTTCCATTTTCTTAGTATCTTCTAATTCATCTTTAATCTTTTGATGGCGACCTTCTTCCTTTTTGATGGCTGCTGTTAAGATTTTTTCTAACTCTTTATCAGCTGTATGAATTGCTTTTGTATTATGAATGGATTCCTCTAAGGCTTCAGAAATAGTGTTGTATTCTTTTAATACCTTATAGTTGTGTAATAAAATACTTGCGTAAGCTTTTTTATTGTTATCGTTGACTAAAGTAAACAAACCTTTGCTATTTTCGAGCTTTACCTTGAGGTCGTACAAGGCTTTAGCAAGTGTATCTAGTTGAGAAGTATCTAAATCAGTTATGATTTCTTCACCACTTAATTTGGAAATATATAAAAGTTCATCCAATAAAGGTTTACCAAAACCGTTAAAGATAGCTCGAATAGATTGCTGCACAGAACCATTACCAAAGGAAGTAAGTAGATTTTTTATTTCATTATTATCAAAGTCCATTAAACTTACGCGATTAGTATTAGGTGGTAAATCATACTGTAATTTTGGACTAATAATACGTTCACGATTCATGAGAGGGGAAACGTGAATTAAGGACTCTAAAATAATACCGTCTTGTACGAAGATACAGTTGGAATATTTGCCCATTAATTCAATATAAATATATGTACTCGTAATAGAACCATCCATTTCTAGTTTATCCATTTGGATACACATGATACGGTCACCGTTGATTTGTTCCACCTTTACGATGCGGCTACCTTCAATATGCTTTCGCAAGAACATGCAAAGTGAGCTTGGTTCTTTTGGTAGATCTTGAAGTGGTTGGCTAAGATACATCGCTGGTGTGGCGCCTACGGTAATGATCAAGTTTTGATCTTCGTTAAGTGCTCGAACTTTAAATAATAATGTAGTTTTATCTATTTGATATAGTTTTTGTATTTGACCTGTTTGTAGACGCTCATTTAATTCTTTAGCGAGTACAGACATGGTAAGTCCGTCTAAATTCATAGTACTCCTTTCAAATATATTTAGAAGTATAGTTTAGTATACCATAGTGTACATATAATTCTCAGTATTTAAACACGGATTGTGTAATTCGTGGTACAATAATAAAAACTACTAAGGAGGATGATTTATGAAAAGTATGACCGGTTTTGGTTCTGGCACAGCAACCAAAGATGGCATTACCTGTACTGTAGAAATTAAGTCCGTAAACGCTCGCTTCTTGGATCTGTTTATTCGTAGTCCAAAACAAATGAATCCTTTTGAAAGTACTATTCGTGGAATGATACAAGATCGTATTACTCGTGGTAAGGTTGAGGTATCAGTTTCTATTCTAGATGCAGGGGAGCGACCTAAAACTTTTACTATTAATAGTGTATTGAGAAAACAAATACAAGAGTTGTTGGTACAAGAAGAATTCTATGATGATTCTAAAAAGGTACCTTTACAAGCTGTAAATTCGATTTCTACTGAATGGGTTCAACAACAAGATACACCAATTGCAGAAGATGTTCTATCAGATATTGTAAAAGAAGCAACGATTCAAGCATTAGATGCTTTAATAGCAATGCGAACTGCGGAAGGTCAACATATCAAGCAGGATCTATTAGATCGTATCGATACACTTGAAAAAATCATTACTAAAATTGACACTAATAAATCTGGTGCTGTAGAAGCATATCGCGAACACATAAAAACTAAAATTCAGGAATATTTAATTTCTTTAGAAGCGAGTATTAGTGAGGATCGTTTTATACAAGAGATTGCTCTATTGGCTGATAAGACGGATATTACGGAAGAGATTGTCCGATTTACCTCTCATGTGGTACAATTAAAAAATACACTTGCAGATACAAACTCAATCGGTCGTAAGGTCGATTTTATTTTGCAAGAAATGAATCGTGAAGTAAATACAATCGGCTCCAAAGCAATGGATTCGATTATTACTGAGCTTGTGGTTCAACTTAAATGTGAGTTAGAGAAAATTAGAGAACAAGTACAGAATGTAGAGTAATAGGAGGTCTATGAATGAGTATTCAATTACTGAATATAGGCTTTGGTAATATGGTATCTGCTAACCGTGTTATGGCTATTATTAGTCCTGAATCCGCCCCTATAAAGCGGATGGTTCAAGATGCTAGAGACAAGGGATTGCTCATTGATGCCACATATGGTCGTAAGACACGTGCTGTATTAGTTATGGACAGTGGTCAAATTGTATTATCTGCAATTCAACCTGAAACCGTAGCACATCGACTTGTGCAACATGATGTGGATGTAGATACAGTGGAATCATAGGAGTGCATATGTCAGACAGAGGATTATTAATCGTTATATCCGGGCCATCTGGCGCAGGTAAGGGTACGATTTGTGCGAATATTCGTAAAGAAATGCCTAATTTAGTTTATTCCGTTTCTATGACAACCCGTGCTCCACGTGTGGGTGAAAGGGAAGGAATTAACTATTTCTTCCGCTCTAAAGATGAATTTGAGTCTTTACTTAGTGAAGACGCATTCTTAGAATATGCTAAGGTATATGATAATTACTATGGTACTCCAAAACAGCATGTAATGGATTTATTAGATGATGGGAAAAGTGTACTATTAGAAATCGATATTCAAGGCGCTATGCAGGTTAAGGAACGTTTTAGTGATGCT
Organism: Veillonella sp. S13054-11; assembly: GCF_002959795.1. Classification (NCBI taxonomy): domain Bacteria; kingdom Bacillati; phylum Bacillota; class Negativicutes; order Veillonellales; family Veillonellaceae; genus Veillonella; species Veillonella sp. S13054-11. The sequence goes on along the minus strand of NZ_PPCY01000001.1, from coordinate 180,542 downwards.
GTATTTATTTACATTGTACCGCCGTCACTATCGGAGTTATCTGAACGTTTACATAATCGTGGCACAGATGCTAAAGAAGTCATTGATAAACGATTGTCATTGGCTTGTTCAGAATTAGCCTTAGCTCATCGTTATGACTATATCGTCGTAAATGATGATTTAGCAGAGGCTTCTGAAAAGGTTGCCTCTATCTTGCGAGCTGAGTCTTGTAAGATTAGTCGTAATAAAGAGCAAATTCAATATATTTATAAACAATATCAAGAGTCTAAGGAGAAGTGATAGTATGATGGTAAAACCTCCATTAAAAAAATTGGAAAGCCAAGTAGATAGCAAATATACATTGGTGACTTTAGCGGCTAAACGCGCTCGCGAATTAACAGATGGCGAACCTTGCTTAGCAGAATCTACACATGCGACTGACAAGCCTGTATCTTTGGCATTTTATGAAATTGCTGAAGGTGAAGTGACATATAAACGCACTAAAGAAGGCATTAAATAAAAAATCAATTCCTTGTATCAATGATACAAGGAATTTTTAAAAGGAGAAGAACATGCGCGGAAAACATATCATTGTCGCAGTATCTGCAGGTATTGCAGCGTATAAGGCAATTGAAGTGGTAAGCAGACTTCGTAAAAAAGGGGCTGAAGTAAAGGTTGTAATGACACAAAATGCAACGCATATTGCGTCACCTTTAACATTTGGTGAAATTAGTGGACATCCTGTAGCTTTAGACATGTTTGAACAAGTTCATCAGTGGGATGTAGAACATATTGCACTGGCCACTTGGGCAGATGCATATGTAGTTGTGCCTGCAACAGCAAATGTGATCGGAAAAATTTATGCAGGCATTGCTGATGATATGTTAACTACAACAATTATGGCCACCACAGCACCTAAGTACCTTTGTCCTGCTATGAATACAGAAATGTATAATAATCTTATTACTCAACGCAATTTAGAAGGATTACGTTCTTTGGGCTACCATATTATGGACCCTGCAGAAGGTTGGTTAGCTTGTGGCATCACTGGTGTAGGACGTTTACCGGAGCCCGAAGCAATTGTGGATTGGCTAGAAGCTAAAATGTGCAGCACCAATGAGCTTGAAGGTACTACTATACTTGTTACAGCTGGCGGAACACAGGAGAGTATTGATCCTGTTCGGTATATTGGAAATCGTTCTAGCGGTAAGATGGGGTATGCCATTGCAGAACAGGCTGCACGCATGGGGGCTAAGGTGATATTAGTAAGTGCTCCCACATCCTTGCCTATACCAAATGGCGTAGACTTTATTTCTGTAGATTCCGCGGTATCTATGCAGGAGGCTGTTGAAGCTCGTTATAATGATGTTAATGTAGTTATTATGGCTGCCGCTGTTTCTGACTTTAGAGTCCTTCATAAAGCAGAGCAAAAAATAAAAAAAATGGAGTCTATGACCATAGAACTTGTAAAAAATCCAGATATTCTACAAGGGTTGGGCTCTAAAAAAAGTCATCAAATTCTTGTTGGTTTTGCGGCAGAAACAGAACATGTAATCAAGTATGGTCAGGATAAAGTGGCTAAAAAAAATCTAGATATGCTTGTAGCCAATGATGTAAGCAAATCGAATGCAGGTTTTAATGTAGATACGAATGAAGGCTATTTTTTATATCCTGATAAAGAGCCTAAAGAAATGCCTAATATGAAAAAATCTGACCTTGCTCGACATATCCTTAGAGAAGTTATTGATTTAGTAGCAAACAGAGCTGATATAAATTAATTCTTGTGTGTGTTGTTTTAAAAAGGGTGTGTTTTTCTTACATGTTTGCTATACAAAAAGCATATTTAGACGGCTCATTAGGAAAAGGAAAATGGAGTAATAATATTATCGCCGGATTGGTCGTAGGGGTTGTGGCTCTGCCTTTAGCAATGGCCTTTGCTATTGCTAGTGGAGTTACACCGCAAGCGGGCATTTATACGGCAATCATTGCAGGTATATTTGTATCCTTGTTTGGTGGCTCCCCTGTTCAGATTGCGGGCCCTACAGGGGCATTTATCGTTCTATTGAGCAGTATCGTTGTCAATTATGGCTTTGAAGGTTTACAAATTGCGACCATGATGGCAGGAGTTATTCTGGTTTTAATGAGTGTTGCAAAGTTAGGGACAGTCATTCGGTTTATACCCACACCTGTTATTATGGGTTTTACAGCGGGTATTGGTGTTACAATTTGGGTGGGGCAATGGCCATATTTCTTTGGATTTCCACCGTTGCCTTATATGGCTCATTTCCATGAAAAATTATGTGCTATGATTCAGTCCTTACCATACTCTGACTTACCTACATTGGGGATTGCGATCTTAAGCTTAAGTCTACTGTTAGTTTTACCTAGAATCCCATATATTAATAAAGTTCCAGCTCCCATTGTAGCTATGATTGTTGCTACGGTTATTCAAGCCATCTACCAATTTCCTACGGTTTTAACCATTGGTAGTGCATTTGGTGGCATACCTCAAGGTTTGCCAGAATTTTCTGTACCAAAATTGAGTTTTGATAAAATCTTATCCTTAATCGGGCCGGCTTTTACAATTGCCATGCTAGGCGCTATTGAATCCTTATTGTCTGCAGTTGTTGCTGATGGTATGAGTGGAACCAAGCATGAATCTAATACTGAATTATTTGGACAAGGATTAGCTAATATATTTGCGCCATTGTTTGGTGGAATTGCATCAACCGGTGCTATTGCGCGAACTGCCACAAATATTCGTCAAGGTGGTAATTCTCCGGTGGCAGGTATTGTTCATGCCATTACATTAGGTGCCATTCTTTTATTTTTAGCCCCATATGCAGTGTATATTCCGTTGGCATCTATGGCAGCCATATTATTTGTAGTAGCCTACAATATGAGTGATGTACCACGTTTTATACGAATGCTTGTTCTCGCACCTCGTCCAGATCAAATAATATTATTGCTTACCTTTTTCCTGACTATTTTTACGGATTTAGTAGTAGCTGTAAATGTAGGTGTAGTACTTGCAGTGTTGCAGTTTATGCGTAAAATGGTTAATACAATTGATGTGCATGAAGCAAGTAGTGCCGAATTATCAGCTCAGATTAGGCATGAGATTACAATCCATCCAGAAATAATGGTATACACTGTAGATGGCCCATTATTCTTTGGCGCTATAAGTGCATTTGATAGAGCGTTAAACTCTATACATAAAGATCCTAAATATTTAATCATTCGTTTTGTAAAAGTACCATTTGTAGATTTAACGGGTTTACGTATTTTACGAGGTATTATTGAAGAACTTCAAAAAAGAGGCATAGAAGTTTTGCTTAGTGATGTGAGTTACGATATACGCAGAGAGATGTATAAATCTGATTTCTTGGATATTCTGGGCCGTCATCATATGTATCGTCAGTTTGAAAGTGCCCTTCATAAGGCCGAACATGATTTAGCTTTAAAAGAGGCAAGAGAGGTATAATAATGACTTGCTTTCTCACTGTAAATACACTATAATATTTTTGTAACTCATCAAGAGTAGTGGAGGGATAGGCCCTGTGAAGCTACAGCAACCATTCCAAGCGGAAAAGGTGCTAATTCCTATGACAAATGTCGTTAGATGGGAGGGTCTCTCATGAGTGCATGAGAGACTTTTTTTCGTATTAGGAGGATAAAATGGCTGAAAAACATATGTTTTTTACTTCTGAATCTGTTACTGAAGGCCATCCAGATAAAATAGCTGACCAAATTTCTGATGCTGTTTTGGATGCGATTATTGAAAAGGATCCAACTGCTCGTGTGGCTTGTGAAACTTTAGTTACTACTGGTTTAGTTCATGTAGTAGGTGAAATTTCTACTCACACATATGTTGATATTCCTCGCATCGTACGTGATACAATTCGTGAAATTGGTTATACTCGTGCAAAATTTGGTTTTGATTGTGATACTTGTGGTGTACTTGTATCCATCGATGAACAATCTGCGGATATCGCCATGGGCGTTGATGAAGCACTTGAATCAAAAGATGGCAATGGTGAAGTGCTTGATAAAATCGGTGCTGGTGACCAAGGTATGATGTTTGGCTATGCATCTAATGAAACACCTGAACTCATGCCTTTGCCAATTTCCTTGGCACATCGTTTATCTCGTCGACTTACAGAAGTTCGTAAGGATGGGACTTTAACTTACTTACGTCCAGACGGTAAAACTCAAGTTACTGTAGAATATGTTGATGGTAAACCTAAGCGCATTGATACAATTGTTATTTCTACGCAACATAGCCCTGAAGTGACCCAAGAACAAATTAAAGCCGATTTGAAGCGTTATGTAATTGACGCAGCGTTGCCTGCTGAATTCGTTGATGAAAATACTAAATACTTCATCAATCCAACTGGTCGTTTCGTAATTGGAGGCCCTCATGGTGATGCTGGTTTAACTGGCCGTAAAATTATTGTAGATACATACGGTGGTATGGCCCGTCATGGTGGCGGTGCATTTTCTGGTAAGGATCCATCTAAAGTGGACCGTTCTGCAGCATACGCAGCGCGTTATGTAGCTAAAAATGTTGTAGCAGCAGGTCTTGCTGATAAATGTGAAGTGCAAGTTGCTTATGCAATTGGGGTTGCTCATCCTGTATCTATTTTAGTTGATACTTTTGGTACAGGTCGCATAGAGGAAACAAAAATTCAAGAGCTTGTTAAAAAACATTTCGACCTTCGTCCAGCAGGAATCATTGAAATGCTTGATTTGTTAAAGCCTCATTATCGCAAAACTGCAGCGTATGGTCACTTTGGTAGAACTGATGTGGATTTACCTTGGGAACGTACAGATAAAGCACAAATTCTAAAAGAAGAAGCTGGCTTATAATACAAAAGGTCTTGGTAGAATTTCTACTGAGACCTTTTATAATAAACGAAAGGAAATAATGTATGCGCGTAGCACAAGTTATAATTAACAGACCAGCCAAACAACTTCATAAACCTTTGAGCTATTTAATGCCTGAAAAGTTTGGTAATGTTTTGCCTGGTACGCGCGTACTCATTCCTTTAGGACATAGTCGTGAAGAAGGCATTCTTATTGGTTACGACGAGTTAGTTGAGCCACCAGAGTTCACTTTACGAAATATTGTGCAAGTATTAGATAGTGAACCTTGGTTTACACCGGAAATGATGGATACGGCCCGTCGTCTAAATGAGTATTATTTATTCTCTTATGGCGATGCATTGCGATTGTTTACAGTGAATAAGACATTAAAATCTTACGAGGCACCAAAAGAAGAATGGTTAGTAGTTATGCCAGAATTTTCGGTGGCACAATTTAGTGAACGGAAAAAGAAACAACGAGAATTAGCAAAATACTTACTTGAAGTGGGCGGAGCATCTAAGGCATTACTGCTAGCTAAAGGCTATTCTCGTATGGTCATTAAACAAGTGAGTGAAGCTAAAGGTATTGTCGTTGAAGCTCGTTTTAAAGCCACAAAAACAACATTTGATGAGCTTTTAACAGAAGAAGTTAATATTCCTCTTACTGAAGCTCAACAAGCTGTATATGGACCAATACAAGCTGCAATGAATAGCCATAAACATAAAACCTTTTTACTTCATGGTGTCACTGGTAGTGGTAAGACTCAATTATATTTACGTGCTACAGCAAAATGTATTAGTCAGGATAAGACGGCTATTATTTTAGTACCTGAAATTATATTGACTGATCAAATTGTGAGACGATTTGTAGAAACTTTTGGTGACGAAGTCGTAGTATTTCATAGTAAATTGACGGTACAACAACGGAACAATAATTGGGAGCGTTTGCGCCGTAAGGATAGTCACATTATTATTGGCGCTCGTTCTGCCGTATTTGCGCCAGCTGAGGATATCGGGCTTATTGTGGTCGATGAAGAACATGATCCATCTTATAAACAAGAGGATATGGTTCGATATCATGCACGTAACGTGGCATTGTGGCGTGCTGAGGCACATGGTTGTCCCGTTATTTTAGGCTCTGCTACACCATCTGTTACTTCGTACTATAAAGCTAAGCAAGGGGAGTATCATTTACTAGAGTTGACAAATCGCATTTTTGAGCAACCTATGCCGAAGGTTACTATAGTAGATATGAAGGAAGAAATTCTTCATGGAAATTACTCCGTTTTTTCTGATGCCATGAGTCGCTTAATTCAACATACATTGGATGAGCATAATCAAATGATTATTCTGTTAAATAGACGCGGTTATAGTACTTTTGTTATGTGCCGGGATTGTGGGGAAACTATTATGTGTCCTCATTGTGATGTAGCTATGGTTTATCACCAAGCTAGTGAAGAATTGCGTTGTCATTATTGTGAACATCATGAACCAATTCCAACTGTTTGTCCCAAATGTAATAGTAAGAGGATTAAGTTTTTTGGTTCAGGCACACAAAAGGTAGAGGAAGAGTTACGTCGTCACTTTAAATCGGCCCGCATTGCTCGTCTTGATCAAGATGTGACAAAAAATAAGCAATTAGCAGAAGATATTTTACATGACTTTGGGGCTCATAAATATGATATTTTGTTGGGAACACAAATGGTATCTAAAGGACATGACTTTAAAGATGTAACAGCTGTTGGTATTTTAACAGCCGATTCAGTTTTGAATATTCCTGTTTATACAGCTTCAGAACGAACTTTTGATTTACTTACTCAAACCTCTGGACGTGCCGGTAGGGGTGAAAAACCGGGTAGCGTTGTAATACAAACATATAATCCTTTAAATTATGCTATAATAAAGAGTAAGGCTCATGATTATATAGGCTTTTACAATGAAGAAATTCAAAACCGTAAAGCTTTAGGATATCCTCCATTTCGCGAAATGATTCATATGGTTGTGCGTCATCAAGATATGAAAACATTAGAGTCTATAGCAAATCGTATTGTCGATGACTTGGAGTCTTATAAAGGAAATCAGGATATTTTGATTAATGGTCCTTATGAAGCGCCTATAAAAAAAGTGCGCGATATGTATCGTTTAGCTATTATGATTCGCGGTACAGATTTAACGAATTTGAAAGAATATATATATAACTCATGGATTTTCACGCAAGAAGGACTGCTGATTGACGTGGATCCCGTGTAGTGTAGGAGTATCAATGGCTGTATTAGATGTTGTGAAAGCAGGTCATCCCGTTTTAAAACAAGTGGCGGAACCTGTAGAACATGTTAATAAAAAACTTAGAGCCCTTATCGATGATATGGCTGAAACTATGTATAAGACTGAAGGGGTTGGTCTTGCAGCACCTCAAGTGGCTGTAGCTAAACGTATTATCGTTGTAGATGACCAATCTGGTAGTGGTCTTATTGCGCTAATTAACCCTGAAATCACTCATGCTGAAGGTTCTCAAGTTGGACCTGAAGGATGCTTAAGTGTGCCAGGATATTTCGGAGATGTGGAACGATTTAATAAAGTCACTGTTAAAGGTATTGATCCACATAATAAGAAGGTAACTATAAAAGCTGAAGGTTTTTTGGCGCGTATTTTCCAACATGAAATTGATCACTTGGAAGGTCATTTGTTTATTGAAAAAGCAACTAACTTACGATTAATTACTGATCATCCAGAGGAGAAAGAAATTGTCTGATAATAAACAATTACGCATCGTTTTTATGGGGACACCAGACTTTTCTGTGCCTACCTTAGAGGCTTTGATTCAAGCTGGTCATTCTATTGTCGGTGTGTATTGCCAGCCTGATAAACAAAAAGGGCGTGGTAAACAAGTTCAAATGCCCCCTGTAAAAGTAGCTGCTTTAGAGCATGACTTGCTTGTATATCAACCAGTCACTTTGCGTGATGAACAAGTGAGAGCCGAATTAGAAGCATTACAACCAGATGTAGTGATTGTTATTGCGTATGGTAAAATATTACCTCCTTGGCTTATTCGATTGCCGCAATATGGTTGTATTAATGTTCATGCCTCTATTTTACCTAGTTATAGAGGCGCTGCGCCAATTCATTATGCAATTCTTAATGGAGACTCTAAAACGGGTGTTACCATAATGCATATGGATGATGGCCTTGATACAGGTGATATCATTGACATTGTGGAGATAGATATTTTACCCGGTGAAACGACAGGACAGTTATTTGAACGTATAGCTGTACTGGGGGGTGAAACTATAGTGCCTGTATTAACTCGTTGGGTTAATGGAGAAATTGTGGCTACACCACAAGATGATTCAATGGCTACACATACTACTAAGATTACAAAAGAAATGGGGCAGATCGACTGGTCTAAGCCGGCTAATGAAATTGCAAATCTCATTAGAGGACTTAATCCAGCACCTGGATGTTATACATATCTCGATGGAAAACGTTTAAAAGTATGGTCTGGAGAAGTGGTTCCCAGTGATACGACTCACTGTTTGATAGATGTCCATGGTAAACATGTACCAATTGCTATATCAGCCACAACTGTGCCTGGTACAATCGTATCTAAAATAGCCGGTTTAGGTGTATTTTGTGGTGATGGAAATATAATTCTATTAACAGAAGTCCAACCAGAAAATAAAAAACGCATTTCTGCAATTGATTTTATAAATGGTCATCAAATAAAGGAAGGTATCGTTTTTGGGGACTCAATATAAGCAGTACGAAACGTATCCGTTATACTTGATTTTATCAACTATTACATGTGCTTTGCTCACAGCAGTACTAGCCTTTCTAATGTATATATTAGAACCAGGACTTTTACAATTGCATCCATTTGCATCAATTATAAGTAGTGTAGTTATATCTATACTTATTGCTATTATATGGATTTTGTGCTTATCTTTAATTGTTGCTAGCACAGGTATTATAAGGTTACATCCTATTGTTTTAAGACTAGCCAATCAGTTTATTTATGGATTATTTCCATTAACTTTGGCGATTGGTAAGGTGAGAGGGGTTACTAAGGATCAACTCCGCCAGTCTATGATTGATTTAATCAATCATTTAGTAATGCTAGATATGTATACGGTAGATCCAGAACGTATATTATTATTAACTCCTCACTGTTTACAAGAAAGTTCGTGTGTTCATAAGGTTACACATGATGTATATAATTGTAAGCAGTGTGGGCGATGCCAGGTTGGTAATTTGTTGCAAGTGGCTAAGGACTATGGTTGTCAATTTATAGTTGTCACTGGAGGCACCTTAGCGCGGATGAAGGTAAAGGAAGCACGCCCAAAAGCTATTGTAGCAATAGCTTGCGAACGAGATTTAGCAAGTGGAATGGCTGATGTATTTCCCATCCCAGTTATTGGGGTATTAAATGAACGTCCTAATGGGCCATGTTGTAATACAACAGTCGATTCTGAACGTGTTCGAGCAGTAGTAGAACAATTGATTGGTAGGAATAGTAATGATAGAGGTAAAGACTAATCAACAACAAAATATTCGATTGCTCGCTGTAAAAGCATTGAGTGAAATTAATCGCAATGGTGCTTATGCAAATATAAAGTTGCAAGAGTATTTACAGAAATATCATCTATCCGATTTAGATCGAAGATTCTTTACTGAACTTGTGTATGGGGTCATTCGTAGAAAAAATTACTTGGATGCTATTATTGTTCACTTTGCAAAGCGACCCTTAAAGAAACTATCTTCTATGGTTGTGGAAATCCTTAGACTTGGTATTTATCAAATTATCTATATGGATAAGGTTCCTGAAAGTGCGGCTGTTAACGAATCTGTTAAACTCGCCAAAAAGCTAACTAGAGGTTTATCTGGTTTTGTAAATGCTGTTTTGCGTTCGGTTTTACGTGAAAGTGATAGCATTTCTATCGGTGAACTAGCTAAGTCCGAAGCTGAAGAAATTTCCTTTATCTACAATCAACCATTATGGCTTGTCAACTTATGGATAAAAGAAATGGGAAAAGATAAGACCGTAGATCTTTGTTCTTGGTTTAATGAACAACCTCGTTTGACGGCTCGCATAAATACAGTGAAAGTATCTATTGAGGATTGTTTAAAAGAATTAGAAGATTTAGATTGGATTGTAGAACAGGATACATATATTCCTGAAGTAGTTTATATTGATGGACATCAAGGTCATTTAGAAAAAGCTAAACCTGTTTTAGAAGGTCATATTACTTTTATGGATAAAGCATCTATGTTAGTAGCCCATGTGGTAGATCCTCAACCAGGAGAGCTTATCTTAGACTGTTGTGCTGCACCAGGTGGCAAGTCTATGCATATGGCAAGTCTTATGAATAATACAGGAGCTATTATGAGTTGTGATATTTACGACCATAAATTAGAACTGATTAATCAAAATGCTGAGCGATTAGGTGTATCTATTATTTCTACTAAGCTTCAAGATGGTCGTTATCTTCCTGATAATTGGAAAGAACAATTTGATCGCGTCTTAGTTGATGCTCCTTGTTCTGGTCTAGGTATATTACAAAAGAAATTAGACATGCGTTGGCGTAAAACAGAGTCTTTACTTATTGAGTTGCCGCCGTTACAACTTGAAATATTAGAAAAAGCTTCTGAAATGGTTAAGGTTAATGGATATTTAGTATATTCCACATGTACTATGAATAGTGGTGAAAATGAAGCTGTTCTAAATAAATTCTTGGCAATTCATAAGAACTTTATCATCGATCCTGTATCATATAAAGGGGCACCACAAGCTATAGATGGTATGATTACAACCTATCCACCGCGAGATCATATGGATGGTTTCTTTATGGCTCGCATGAAACGCTTATCATAATATAAGAAATGGAGCACCATGATAGAATTATTGGGTAAGTCTTTAGAAGAATTACAATCTATCTTTAAGACCCATAATATACAAAAGTTTCGAGCGAAACAGTTAATTGACTATATCTATCATAGATATATTTTTGATTTTGAAGACATGACACAATTTCCGAAAGACTTGCGTCAATGGCTAGGTGATAATTGTGTTATTTCTTTACCTACATTAATTACAGAGTCTATTGCCCCTGATGGAAAGACTCGCAAAATACTTGTAGAGATGTCAGATCAAAGTCGTGTGGAAGCAGTTTTGATGGAGCAACACTATGGGTATTCTGTATGTGTTTCCTCTCAAGTGGGGTGTGCTATGGGATGTGTATTCTGTGCTTCTACACAAGGTGGCTTATACAGAGATTTAACAGTCGCTGAGATTATTGGACAAGTTGTCATATTTGGGGCTCTTACTAAAGAGGAAATACACTCTGTTGTCGTTATGGGCGCTGGGGAGCCGTTACAAAATTATGATAATGTATTACAAGCATTACAACTACTACATGATCCTATGATTTGTAATATTAGTTATCGTAAGATGACGATTTCCACTTGTGGTTGGGTTCCTAATATTTATAAATTAGCTGATGAAGGTTTGCCAATAACCTTAGCACTTTCATTACATGCTACAAATAATGAAGTTCGTCGTAGTATTATGCCCGTTGGGGCACGTTATGAATTGACGGAAGTCTTAGATGCGGTAAAATACTATTATAATACGACACAGCGTCGTGTTACCTTTGAGTATATTCTTATAGATTCTGTAAATGCATCTATAGATGATGCTCATGCTTTGGGGAAAATCTGTAAAGATTTCCCAAATTGTCATGTTAACTTGATCCCAGTTAATGGCAATGAACATATTGAATTATATAAACCATCTATTACGAATATGAATACATTTAAAGACATCGTTAGTTCCTATGGCGTATCAGTAACGGTACGAAAGGAAATGGGCGATGCAATCCAAGCCGCATGTGGACAGTTAAAGGCTGCTCATGGTCGGAAAAAGGAGAATCATGAATAATTTTGTTGGTTTAAGTAAAATTGGGCTTGTACGCCAGCGTAACGAGGACCGTTTTTTCATTGATGGCCATATTTGTGCTGTTACTGATGGCATGGGTGGTTATAGCGGTGGTGAAATTGCAAGTACCTATGCTGTAGATGAAATAAAAGAATATTTGTCCTCCCTTGAAACGATAGGTCAACAAGACTTATGTGATGCTATCATTCACGCTAATCAACGTATTGTAAATCGCGTTGCTTGTGAAGAACGACTTGCTGGTATGGGTACTACCGCTGTAGTTACAGCTATAAATGGTAATCAACTTTACTGGGCAAGTGTTGGTGATAGTCGTTTGTATGTATATAGAGATGGTCATTTACGACAAATTACTACGGATCATTCTATGGTACAAGAATTATTAACAGCTGGAGAGATTACAAAGGATGAAATGCTAAATCACCCTCAACGTAATTTATTAACCCGTGCAGTCGGTGTTGATGAAATCTTAGAGGTTGATAGTGGTGTAGAGTCTATTCTTCCCGGTGATCGTATTTTACTTTGCACTGATGGATTAAGTGGCTATGTATCTGATGATGTAATTGCCTCTGCATTACAATCAACGGATGATGATATGTTGGTTATTGAATCATTGATGGAAGCTGTATATGAAGTCGGAGCAGGAGATAATGTGACCATTGTGGTGGGAACAATCTAATCTAGAAATGGAGAAATAATGAGTACTATGAATATAAAAGGCATACTTCTAGATAACCGCTACCGTATTGTTGATAAAATTGGCGTTGGTGGAATGGCTGATGTATACCTTGGAGAAGATACCTTACTAGGTAGACAAGTAGCAATAAAAGTATTGCATGCTAATTTTGCAAATGATGATGAATTTGTGACTCGATTTAAACGAGAAGCACAAGCGGCAGGTAAATTAAATCATCCCAATATTGTAAATATGTATGATGTAGGTTTTGACCAAAATTTACATTACATTGTTATGGAATATGTAGATGGTGAAACCTTAAAAAAATATATAACTCGTCATGGAAGATTGTCTATAGATGAGGCTGTTAAATTTACTATTGCCATAGCTGAAGGCTTAGAACACGCTCATACAATGGGTATTGTTCATTGTGATATAAAACCACATAATGTTATTATTACCAATACGGGGCGCGTTAAAGTAACTGACTTTGGTATTGCTCGTGCAATAAATGCAACTAACACAGTTATGTATACGAATTCGATTTTGGGTTCTGCACACTATTTATCACCAGAGCAAGCTAGTGGTAAACCAGTAGATGGAAATACAGATATCTATTCATTGGGTGTTGTATTGTATGAAATGCTTACAGGTCGTGTACCATTTGAAGGGGAAACGCCAATTGCAGTAGCATTAAAACACGTTCGTGAGAAGGTAGAACCTCCAACTCGATATAATCCATCAATCCCTCCGCTTTTAGAAGCTGTTGTTATGAAGGCATTATCTAAAAATCCTGCAGATCGCTTTGATTCTATCTCTGATATGATCAGTGATTTGCGGTTATCTCAAGGTTTTACAATGGGGAAAACACAACGTCATGAACCATATGATTTTGCTACACAAATGATTCCTGCGGTTGATCCTGAAGCACTTGAAGATCTAAGTACTATTCAAGAAGAACGTAAAGACGAGGGTAAAAAGAAGAGTATGTTAAGTAAAATTGCATCGATTCCACAAAAATACATCGTTCTAGGTGCTGCTGTCATTTTTTTAGTAGCATTTTTAGGTGCTTTCTTAAGCTACGGAAATTTCTGGAGTAATACAACAGTAGATGTACCTAATGTGGTAGGCAAACAAGTTTCTGTAGCAAAAAATATCTTAGAAGATAAACATTTGCGTGTGTCTACAAGTGAAGTTACGAATCCTGATGTGCCAGCTGGTCAAGTTATTTCTCAAACACCTGGGGCTGGAGAAAAGGTTAAAGAGCAACGGACAATTCACCTTGTAGTTTCTAAAGGTGTAGGCGATATTACGGTGCCAGATTTAACTGATTTAACTGTCGATCAAGCCCGTCAACGACTTAAAGATTTAGGTTTAGTTGTGGGGAAAATAACACAACAATCTGTAGATGGTAAAAAAGATGGTGTAATTATTGCTCAGAGTCCTTCAGGAGATTCTAAAGTGTCTAAAGGGACAACAATTGATCTCGTAGTAAATAAAGCGAAGGCTAAGAAAGTCAAAGTACCTAATCTTGTTGGTATGACATTAAAAGATGCTCGTGATACATTGAGTAATATTCAACTAGGTGTAAACCAAGTATCTGGATCTGTGGAAGAAAAATCTGTGGTTATAGAGCAAAGCATTAAAGCTGGCGACGAAATTGACGAAGGTTCCACATTAAATCTTACGACTGAGTTCAAAGATGATAAAAAGAAATCCGATAAAAAAGAAGGAAACAGTGGTAATAAAACAACTGGTACTATAGATGTTACTGTACCAGCTGGTTCTAAAAATCAAGAACTTAAAATTGTCGTAAAAGATGATGAAGGTTCTGCCGTAATCTATGATGATACGAATAAACCTGGAGATCGTGTTGTTAAAAAAGTGTCTGGTGTAGGTAATGTACGTATTGAGGTGTACCTCAATGGTGCATTAGTGCAAGAAACTGCATTATAAGAGGTACTATGATTACAGGCATTGTTGTCAAAAATATGAATGGGTACTTTTATGTACAAGATGATACAGGTACCATTCATGAATGTAAGGTTCGTGGCAGACTTAAGCAAGGACGCTATAGTTTACTTGTAGGGGACCGCGTTACGATTTCGGAGGATGGGTTCGTTGAATCCATCCATGAACGTCATAATTCGATGGTTCGCCCTGCAGTAGCTAATATTGACCAAGTTGTATTAGTTGTGGCTGCCCATGAACCAGATATTAATGAGTTATTACTCAATAAAATGCTCGTTATGATTGAACATGCGGATATACCTATCGTACTATGTATCAATAAATGTGACTTGATGGATTCAGAGACGAAAGCTATGGTTGATCTTTATAAATCAATCGGCTATGAGGTTTTGATGACATCCACATATAATATGACAGGCATTGATGATTTGCGTCATGTGCTTCAACATAAGGTAACGGCTTTTGCAGGACCATCTGGTGTTGGTAAAAGTAGTCTTTTAAATGCGGTAGACCCCAAATTTGCCTTCCAGACTGGGGAGGTAAGTGATAAGATTAAACGTGGTAAACATACTACTCGTCACGCTTCTTTATATAGTTTAGATGCAGATTCTTTTATCATGGATACACCTGGATTTAGTGCTATTGAATTTAATGATGTTTCCCTTGAAAGATTGCCTACATTATTCCCAGAATTTGGTGAATATGTTGATACTTGTAAATTTAATCCTTGCTATCATGAACATGAACCCATTTGTGGGATTAAAGCTGCTCTAGAAGCTGGTCATATTCATCAAGGACGATATGATGCTTATATGTCTATACGTAATGATATAGAAAGTCAACGAAAGAGGTTTTAATATGATAAAAATTGCACCATCTATGCTTTCCGCAAATTTTGCGGTGTTAAGCGAAGAATTAAAATCTATTGAAGCAGCGGGGGCTGACTTATTACATATCGACATCATGGATGGACACTTTGTTCCGAATCTAACCTTTGGTGCTCCCATTGTGAAAGCCATTCGTCCATATACAAAATTACCATTTGATGTGCATTTGATGGTTACTAATCCTGGTGATTATGTAGAAGAATTTGCAAAAATTGGTGTAGAATATTTTACTTTTCATCAAGAAACTGTACCTCATATGCATCGTTTGATTCAACATATCAAGCAGTGTGGGATGAAGGCTGGTGTAGCATTGAATCCTAGTACACCTGTATCTCTACTAGAAGATGTAGCTGCAGATTTAGATATGATTTTAATTATGTCTGTGAATCCAGGATTTGGAGGACAATCTTTTATTAAGAATGCCATAAAAAAAGTTAAACAAGCTAAGATATTGTTAGAAGAAGTAGACAATTCAACGGCAGTCATTGAGGTGGACGGTGGTATTAACGATATTACTTGTGTACCGATTAAAAGAGCGGGGGCTACAGTTTTAGTTGCTGGTTCTGCAGTGTTTGGAGCAGAAAATCGTGCAAGTATGATTGACTCCATTCGCAATAATTGAATAAATAGTTTCATAATATTCTATAATTCAAATTTGAACATAAGATCGTACATCAATAAGAAAGAGAATGTATTTAAAATAAGGAGTGAGGAATACTTAAAGAATTCCTCACTCCTTGCTTGCTTTTGCTATGATTTTTTGTTAAAATTATTAGGTATGAAAAATATGCACGTCAGTGGACTTCGGTACTGTGCCTAATTTTGGGTGACCCGAAGGATGAAGCGGCGGAGGTTAATTAACAGGAGGTGCCACAATGGCAGTAGTATCAATGAAACAATTATTAGAGGCTGGTGTACACTTTGGTCATCAGACTAGAAGATGGAACCCTAAAATGGCGAAATTCATCTTCACTGAACGCAATGGTATTTATATCATTGATTTGTCTAAAACAGTTAAAAAAGTAGAAGAAGCTTACAATTTCTTGCGTGAAGTTGCTTCCCAAGGCGAAGTAATCTTGTTCGTAGGTACTAAAAAACAAGCTCAAGAAGCTATTAAAGAAGAAGCTATCCGTGCTAACATGTTCTTCGTTAACGAACGTTGGTTGGGCGGTATGTTGACTAACTTCAAAACAATTGAAACTCGTATTAAACGTTTAAAACAATTGGAAGCTATGGCAGAAGACGGTACTTTCGAAGTATTGCCTAAAAAAGAAGTTATCGGTCTTCGTCATGAAATGGATAAATTGGAAAAATACCTTGGTGGTATCAAAGATATGCCTAAAATGCCAGGTGCTCTTTTCGTAGTAGATCCTAAAAAAGAAAAAATTGCTATTGCGGAAGCTAAAAAATTGGGCATTCCAGTGGTTGCAACAGTTGACACTAACTGTGACCCAGATGAAGTTGATTTCCCAATTCCAGCAAATGACGACGCTATCCGTGCTGTTAAATTGTTGGCTGGTAAAATGGCTGACGCTGTTCTTGAAGGTCGTCAAGGCGAATCCTTCGAAGAAGCATTAGATAACATGGTAGCTGACTCTGCTGAAATGGTTCGAGACGGTAAAGCTTAATCGTTGTCGTATTAGCATTTGAAAGATAAATCTATAACATATATAATTGGGGTAAGGACTATATCCTTACCTTAATTAATACTAGGAGGAACAAAATAATGGCAATTACTGCTACTTTGGTAAAAGAATTGCGCGACATGACTGGCGCAGGTATGATGGACGCTAAAAAAGCATTGGTTGAAACTGACGGTAATATCGATAAAGCGGTTGACCTTCTTCGTGAAAAAGGTTTGGCTGCGGCAGCTAAAAAAGCTGGTCGTATTGCAGCTGAAGGTGTAGTACAATCCTACATTCATGCTGGTGGTCGTATCGGTGTTTTAGTGGAAGTTAACTGTGAAACTGACTTCGTTGCAAAAACTGATGATTTCCAAAATTTAGCACGCGATATCGCAATGCAAATTGCGGCTGTAAATCCTACATACTTGAACCGTGAAGAAGTTCCTACTGAAGTCATTGAACATGAAAAACAAGTATTATTGGAACAAGCTAAAGTAGAAGCTGAAGAAGACGTTAAAGCTGGTCGCAAACCAAAACCTGAAGCTGTTTTAGAAAAAATGGTTGCTGGCCGTATCGAAAAATTCTATAAAGAAAATTGCCTATTAGAACAAGTATTCATTAAAGATGGTGATAAAACTGTTACAGACATCATTAATGAAAGTATTGCAAAAATCGGTGAAAACATCAACGTACGTCGTTTTGTTCGCTATGGTTTAGGTGAAGGCATTGAAAAACGCCAAGATGACTTCGTAGCAGAAGTAATGGCATCTGTTGGTAAATAATTAATAAACAATAAGAGAACACCGTACAGTGTTCTCTTATTTTGCAATAGAGGAGTAAAAATATGGCAAAAAGAAACTTTCGACGTATTGTTTTAAAGTTGAGTGGTGAAGCATTAGCAGGTGAACAAGGTTTTGGTATTAATCCTGATGTTGTCGAAGAATTTGCAAAAGAAATTGCTGCTTTAGCAAAATCCACTGATTTAGAAATCGCAATTGTTGTTGGTGGTGGTAACCTATGGAGAGGTTTAGCTGGTAGCAATCAAGGTATGGATCGTGCTACTGCTGACTATATGGGGATGCTTGCAACAGTGATGAACTCCTTAGCATTGCAAGATGCATTAGAACAAGCTGGTGTAGATACACGTGTACAAACGGCTATCGAAATGCAAGAAATTGCAGAACCTTATATTCGTCGTCGCGCTATTCGTCATTTAGAAAAAAAACGTATCGTCATCTTCGGTGCTGGCCTTGGTAAACCTTACTTCTCTACAGATACAACAGCTGCATTACGGGCCGCTGAAATTGAAGCCGATGCTATTTTAATGGCAAAGAAATTTGCTGATGGCGTATATGATTCTGACCCTAAGACAAATCCTAATGCCGTTAAATTTGACGAATTAACATATAACGAGATTATCACAAAAGAATTAAAAGTAATGGATGCTACATCCACAACTTTATGTAAAGATAACAATATTCCTATTATTGTATTTAGCATGGATATTCCTGGTAATATTACAAAAGCTGCTAAAGGTGAAGAGATAGGGACCATTGTTCGAGGAGAATAATTCATATGGAAATTAAAGAATTGTTACAACAAGCAGAAGACCGCATGAATAAGTCTATTGAGGCTTTAAAACATGAATTCGCATCTATTCGTACAGGCCGTGCTAGTGTAGCACTACTTGATAAAGTAATGGTTGATTATTATGGAAGTCCATCACCCATTAATCAAGTTGCGAATATCTCCGTGCCTGAACCTCGCATGATTGTGATTGCACCTTGGGATAAAACAATGATTGGTGCTATTGAAAAAGCAATTTTACAATCTGATTTAGGTTTGAACCCAGGTAATGATGGTGCACAAATTCGTTTAAGTATTCCTCAATTAACTGAGGAACGTCGTAAAGAAATCGTTAAAGTAGTTCATAAAAAGGCTGAAGATGCAAAAGTTGCAGTGCGCAACATTCGTCGCGATGTAAATGAAGCATTAAAAAAAGAAGAGAAAGCTAAAACGATTACTGAAGATGATGCTAAAGACGGTTTAGATCAAATCCAAAAGCTTACCGATGCTAAAGTTAAGCAAATCGATGAGTTAAAAGCAGTAAAAGAAAAGGACGTATTAGAAGTATAATGTTTGATTCTAATAGCCTTATTGGAATACCATGGCAGCTTGCAAAGTCTCGTTTGCAGGCTGCCCATATTCCTTTTAAGGTAATGATTGGTGGATCCTTTAATCGCTTCTTTGAAATTTCAGATAAAGGATTTTATGTGGCACGTATTACAAAGGTTGATGAGTGCTTACATATACTACTATATAGACCAATGATTGCCAGCGACTTCGGAAATTCTATCGAGGTAGACTATGCTAAAGAAATTATTTAACCGTAAACGTTCTGATACGCCTGTCATTGATCGTAATATAATTCCACAACATGTTGCTATTATTATGGATGGTAATGGACGATGGGCTAAACGCAGAGGCATGCCGCGCTCCATGGGGCATCGTGCTGGTGCAGATGTATTAAAAGAAATTGTTATGGCCGCAGATGAGATCGGAATTAGAGCTCTTACGGTATATGGTTTCTCCACGGAGAACTGGAAACGTCCTGAACAGGAAGTTTCTTTACTTATGTCTCTCATAAAAGAATACTTAAATAATAATGTTAAGTATATGCATGAACATAATGTACGCATTCGATTTATTGGTTTTATTGGAGGGCTTTCAGAAGACCTACAAAAAATCATTCAAGATGCAGAATTATTAACTCAGAATAATACAGGCCTCACATTACAGTTAGCGATTAACTATGGTGGGCGTGATGAAATAGTTAGAACTATTCGCGACATTGTAAAATCCGTTGCGGATGGCGTTATTACAATGAACAAAATTACTGAAGAATATGTAAGTTCTCAATTATTCACTAAAGAGTTTAGCGATGTAGATTTATTAATTCGTCCTAGTAGTGATTTTAGAATTAGTAATTTTTTGTTATGGCAACTAGCGTATGCTGAATTTTGGTTTACCGATTTGCATTGGCCAGATTTTACTAAGGAAACTTTACTTGAAGCTGTGGCGGCATATCAGAAACGAGAACGCCGATTTGGTGGCTTATGTGATGAGGAATAAAAAATGTTAAAAACACGTGTTATTACCGCTGTTATTGGTTTTATTATTGCCTTAGGGGCCATTACATTTGGTGGATTAGTGTATGATGTGCTAATTACACTTTTAGCTTTATTAGGGTGGCGTGAGTTTGTATTACTTGGTAAAGCTAAACGTGTTCGGATATCCATTATATGGGGATATATTAGCATTTTATTGCTAATGATTGCTCTTGCATGTCATCAGTATATTATAGCTATAGCTATTTTAGTATTAAGTTTATTTGCCAATTATATGTTGTGTACATTTGGTGAAACTAAGTACTCGATGTCTAGTGTATCCTTTAGTGTATTTGGTTTATTATATATTGGTATGGGTATGACTTCATTGCTCTTGATTCGTCATGATTCAATTTACATGAATATATCAATGCCTTTTGAACTATATAACTGGGGCACTATTACACTTTGGTTATTATTGTTTACTACTTGGGCTAGTGATACCTTTGCATATTTTTCAGGTCGAGCTTTTGGTAAACGTAAAATAGTACCATCCATTAGCCCTAATAAAACACTAGAAGGTTTTATTGGTGGATTTATCGGCTGTATCCTTACAGGTGCAGTATTTTCGTATATCGTTGGCATTCCTTGGTGGATGGGAATCCATGTAGGTATGATTAGCGGTATATTAGCACCATTAGGTGATTTGTTTGAATCAAAGATTAAACGACTATGTAATGTAAAAGATTCTGGTACATTATTACCAGGTCATGGCGGTGTATTGGATCGCTTTGATAGTTTATTATTTGCGGCTCCTATTACATTAGTATATATATTACTATTTTCGTACTAATTTCATAGAGGTACACTTATGAAATACCTAAGTATTATCGGCAGTACTGGCTCAATCGGTACACAGACGCTTGATGTGGTGTCTCAACATCCAGATCAATTCAAGGTGGTTGCCTTAGTGGCACATCATAATATTGACCTCTTAGAACATCAGATTAAAGAATATAAACCTTTGGTGGCGGGTCTTGTAGATGAAGGTGCTTTTAAAGAATTACAAGCACGCTATACAGGTCCTACAAAATTGATAGGTGGTAAGGAAGCCCTCATTGCAGCAGCTACAATTCAAGAAGCAACAATGATTGTTACTGCTATTGTAGGTGCTGCGGGCATTGAGCCTACAGTGGAAGCTATAAAACAAGGTAAGACTATAGGTCTTGCTAATAAAGAAACTCTTGTTGCTGGAGGTCCATTAATTACGACTTTAGCTAAAGAACATGGCGTGCAAATCCTACCTATCGATAGTGAACATAGTGCTATATTTCAGTGCTTAGAAGGACAGAAACGTGACAATGTTGATTCTTTAATCGTCACTGCTTCTGGTGGTCCTTTACGCACATGGGATTCTAGTAAAATTCAAACTGCAACTGCTGCAGATTGTTTGCGACATCCTACTTGGAATATGGGCAATAAAATAACTATAGATTCTGCCTCTTTATTCAATAAAGGCTTAGAGGTAATAGAAGCTCATTGGTTATTTGGTTTTGATTTTGATCATATTGATGTAGTAGTACATCCTCAAAGTATTGTTCATTCTATGATACGTATGAAGGATGGTGCAATATTAGCGCAAATAGGTAATCCAGATATGCGCGAGCCCATTCAATATGCTTTGACGTATCCAAAACGTGAAGTTTTAAGTATGAATCATCTTGATTTTACTCAAGCTCTACAATTGGAGTTTTTACCTCCACGATATGACGATTTTCCTGCACTTCGACTTGCGTATGAGGTGGGACGTGCTAGTGGATTTAAACCTGCTGTATTTAATGCAGCCAATGAAACGGCAGTATATGCCTTTTTAGAAGATAAAATCGCCTTTGGTGATATTTATAAAGTCGTTACTTCTGTTCTTGAATCTATGGGAACAGAAGATGATTTTACATTAGATAATTTATTATCCATCGATAGATGGGCCCGTGAAAAGGCAACATCGTTGATGTTATAGGAGAATATATGATTACGGCATTAGCCACAATATTTGTATTTGGTTTAATCGTGTTTATTCATGAATTAGGCCATTTTATTACAGCTAAGATGTCAGGTATGCAAGTTGATGAATTTGCTATAGGTTTTGGTCCAGCCATATTTAAAGTACAAAAAGGGGAAACTTTATATTCTATTCGTATAATTCCTCTTGGAGGATTTAATCGTATTGCTGGTATGACACCTGACGAGCCTCTTAATGAGCGCTCCTTTTATAATAAACCTGCGTGGAAAAAATTTATTGTTATTTCTGCAGGGGCTGTATTTAACTTTATATTAGCCATTGTACTTTTCTTTGGCCTAAATGTGACTGTAGGAAATCTTACATATACAAATGAACCTGTAATTGGTAACATTATTGCGGGTAGTTCTGCAGAACAGGCTCATTTAGAAGCTAACGATAGAATTATTACGATTGATGGTAAAAAAATTAGTACTTGGGATGATATTCGTCCTAGCTTACAAGGCACAGCAAACCATGGTGTAACTGTTGTTGTAGAGCGTGAAGGAAAAACTATAGAGACTACGGTAATACCTAAAATGGAACAAGATAGTCCTAAGATTGGCATCTACCCTAGCTTTACTCGTGAAACTTATAGTATTGGTGAATCTTTGAGCCTTGCTGTTAGTCGGACGGGGCAAACTATTGTTGCTATGGTCAGTGGGATTTACGATATGATTCGTGGCACACAAGCAGCCGAATTATCTGGTCCAGTAGGAATTTCCCAAATGGCAGGTGCTATTGCACAATCAGGATTTGCACCACTATTAAGTTTTGCTGCATTCCTTAGTATTAACTTAGGGGTTATTAATCTTTTACCATTACCTGTTTTAGATGGTGGTCACTTGATTATTATCTTGGCGGAAGCTATAACAGGCCGTAGATTACCTGCTAAAGCTCTTATGTATATACAAATGGTTGGGGTTGCCTTAATGGTAGCATTATTCTTATATGTAACAACGCAGGATATTTTCCGTTTACTATAAGACAGATGGGAGATTACAATGATTGTACGTAAACCAACAAATGGTATCTATGTAGGTACAGTTAAAATCGGCGATTATGCACCGGTAAGTATTCAATCTATGATTACTACGGATCCAGTACATACAGAGAAGGCAATTGCAGAAATTAATCATTTAGCAGAGGCTGGTTGTGAACTGGTTCGTGTCGCCGTTCCTACAATGGCATCTGCAAAGGCTTTAAAGGCTGTTAGAGCGGGCATTTCAATTCCTTTGATCGCCGATATTCACTTTGATTATAGATTAGCTTTAGAAGCTATTGAAAATAATGTTGATGGATTGCGCATTAATCCAGGAAATATTGGTGGTGAAGATAAGGTTTTAGCCGTTATTGAAAAGGCAAAACCTAAACAAATCCCAATTCGCATTGGTGTTAATGCAGGCTCTTTACCAAAGCATATTCTCGATGCTCATGGAGGACATCCTACAGCGGATGGTATGGTTGAAACAGCTTTAGAACACGTAAGAATTTTAGAAAAACTCGATTATCGTCAAATGAAATTATCCATTAAAGCAACGGAAGTACCTCTAATGGTGGAAGCATATCGTAAGTTATCTGATAAGATTCCTTATCCGTTACATTTAGGGGTAACAGAAGCTGGTACTATTAAACAAGGCACTATTAAATCTGCTATGGGGATTGGTGCATTATTGCTCGATGGCATTGGTGATACATTACGGGTATCCTTAACTGGAGATCCAATTCACGAAATTGAAGTAGGTAGAAGTATTTTAAGTAGTTTAGGATTAAGAAATTTTGGGGCCACTATGATATCTTGTCCTACATGTGGCCGTTGCCAAGTAAATTTATTTGATATGGCTGGTATTGTAGAAGAACGTCTAGCATCCATAAAAGCGCCTATTAAGGTTGCCGTTATGGGGTGTGTTGTAAATGGTCCAGGGGAAGCGCGTGAGGCCGACTTTGGTATTGCTGGTGGTGATGGTCAAGGTATTATTTTCCGTAAAGGGAAAGTTATTAAGACTGTACCAGAAGCCGAATTAGTAGATACATTGTTTAGAGAAATTGACCAATATTTAGAAAATTTAGATGAGGAGTCTTTATGTTAGCCACTAAATTATATGCACCTACATTGCGTGAGGTTCCATCTGACGCTGATGTAGTAAGCCAACAGCTTATGCTTCGCGCTGGTTTTATGCGTAAAACTGCAAATGGTTTATATAGTTTTTTACCATTAGGTTGGAGAAGTATCAAAAAGATTGAAGCTATTGTACGTGAAGAAATGGATCGTGCTAGTGCTCAAGAAATTATGATGCCAATTTTACAGCCTGCAGAAATTTGGAAAGAGTCTGGCCGTTGGAACGCATATGGCGCAGAAATGATGCGTATCAATGATCGTCATGATAATGAATTCTGTCTAGGACCAACACATGAAGAGATGATTACAACCCTCGTTAAAAATGAGATTAACTCATATCGTCAATTACCAGTTAACTTATATCAAATTCAAAGTAAATTCCGTGATGAGCGTCGTCCACGTTATGGCTTGATGCGTAGCCGAGAATTCATTATGAAAGATGCTTATTCTTTTGATGTAGATGAAGCCGGTTTAGATGAATCCTATAAATCTATGTACGATGCATATACACGTATTTTTACACGTTGTGGTCTTACATTCCGCCCAGTAGAGGCTGATAGTGGTGCAATAGGTGGTAGTGGTACGCATGAGTTCATGGCCATTGCCGAAGCTGGTGAGGCTGATATCGTATATTGTACTAAGTGTGATTATGCAGCTAACATTGAAATCGGCAAGCCTGGTATCATGAAACAAGACGAAGAAGCTCTTCAAGAGTTATCCGTTGTGGATACTCCTAATGCTAGCACTATTGAAGCTGTTGCGGAAATGCTAAACTTACCACTACATAAAACTATTAAAGCTGTAGTGTTCTCTATTGATGGTAAAGTGGTATTAGCCATCGTTCGTGGTGACCATGAAGTAAATGAAGTCGCTGTACAACATGCCGTACTTGGCTCTGTAGAGCCTGAGATGGCTACACCAGAAGAATTAGAAAAAGTAGGTTTAACAGCTGGCTTCATCAGTCCTATTGGTTTAAAACAAACAGAAGATTTTGCTATTGTTGTTGATGAATCTGTTATGGAAACTTACAATGTTTGTGGTGGCGCTAATAAAAAAGATGCTCACTATGTTAATATCAATCCAAAACGGGACTTTAATGTAGAAGACATTATTATTGCTCCAATTCGTTTGATCACGAAGGACGATGTGTGTCCTAAATGTGGTGGTGCTTTAGAACATGCTAAAGGCATTGAAGTAGGTCAAGTATTTAAATTGGGTACAAAATATTCTGAAGCATTACAAGCTACATTCTTAGATCAAAATGGTCGTCCTAATCCAATGATTATGGGTTGCTATGGTATCGGTGTATCTCGTACACTAGCTGCTGCTATTGAGCAATATCATGATGAAAATGGTATTATTTGGCCACGTTCTATCGCTCCATTTGAAGCAGTTATTGTCCCAATTAATGCAAAAGACGAAGCATTAATGTCTACTAGTCAAACTATTTATACTGCATTACAAAATGCTGGTGTAGATGTATTGTTAGATGATCGTAAAGATCGTGCAGGTGTTAAGTTCAAAGATGCTGATTTGATTGGTTATCCACTTCGCATTACAGTAAGTAAAAATACTCTTGAGAATAACGAAGTAGAAATTCAAATCCGTAAGTCTGGAGAAGCTCTTCCATGTGCTATTGATTCTGTAGCTGATAAAGTAACAGAATTGCTTCAAAACTTATAATAGAATTGCGATTCTAGTGAATGTTCATTAGGGTCGCAATTTTTCTTTCTAAACTTGAATTAATAGATTAAATAAGTCATAATTAAATGATAGAATATTTGGAATGGAGGTGCTATATGCTTGTAGATTTTCATATGCATTCCATCTTTTCAGATGGTGTTGAAACACCTAAAGATCTATTGCAACATGCCATAGACTGTAATGTATCTATGATGGCTTTAACCGATCATGATGAAATAGACGGCATTCAAGCATTGCGTGCTGCTCAAAAGAAGTTAGATCCTAATGAATCTATTAAAATCGTAAATGGCTGTGAATTTAGTGCTGATTATAAAGATAAGTCAATTCATATTTTAGGATATTGTTTTGATGAAAATAATAAAGATTTAATCGATTTTATTACGTTTTTTAAAGGAAAACGTGAAGAACGTATCGATGAAATTATCCGTCGTTGTAACAATGAAGGATATTATATTACAAAAGAAGAGCTCATTAAACAATTTCCTGATACTAAAGCTTATGGTCGCCCACATATTGGTAAACTTTTAATTGATGGTGGTTATGCCAAGGATATTAATGATGTATTTAAAGGTATTCTTCGAAAAGATAGTCCTTGCTATGTTCCTAAGGTAAAAGTAGAGGTTCCTTATATTATTGATATTATACATAAAGCTGGAGGACTTGCTGTTATGGCTCATCCTAAATTGGTTACTAGTGATGAATATGTGTTGGAAATGTTAAATTATGATTTTGATGGTATGGAGGTATATCACTCAAAGCATAATGATGATGATGTGGAGCGATATAAAGAATTCGCTAAAAAGCATAAGCTATTTATTACTGGTGGTTCTGATTACCATGGTATTGTAGGCAAGAAACCTGATAGATTTGGTGATTACTTAGTATCTGGTAAGGATGTATCAGAATTTATTAGTTTGTTATAAATGACGAGGTAGGCTATGGAAGTCGTTGCTTTTGTAGGTAGTAGTGGCACAGGTAAAAGTCATCGTGCCCTCGTAGTTGCTCATGAAAATAAAATTGAATGTATCATCGATGATGGTATTTTGATTCATGATAATAAAATTGTAGCTGGCTTTTCTGCAAAAAAAGAGTCTAGTCGTTTAAAAGCTGTTCGTCGTGCTATTTTTCAAGACGAAGTACAAGTTAAATCCGTACGAGAACAATTAGATAAGATTAAACCTAATAAGCTTATGATTATCGGCACTTCTGATAATATGGTTAAGAAGATTACTAAAGCTTTAGGCTTACAAGAACCTGATCGATATATTCGTATAGAAGATGTTGCAACACCTAAGGAAATTGAAAAGGCACAACATGCACGTCTTAAAGAGGGTAAACATATAATTCCTGTGCCGACTATGGAATTAAAGCCACACTTTAGGGGGTATTTGATTGATCCAATCAAAACCATGTGGCGCCGCAGGACTTTGAAAAAACAAGATCAAGATACCTTAGGTCAAATTGGTTCTGAAGGATTTGAACGTTCTGTTGTACGGCCTGCTTTTAGCTACTATGGTCGACTCACTTTTGACGATGAAGTAATTATTAAATTGATTAGAAATGGGTTAAAAAAAGTAGCTGGTGTCGATGAGACCAGTATAATTTCTTTTAAAAAAAGCGACAAAGGTCAAAACGGTCTTGTTGTTGATATGGCTGTAGTTATTGAACATGGATATCCTGTTAAACCGTTGATGCAACAGGTACAAAAATCTGTTCGCAATGAAATTGAATATATTACCGGCATGTCTATTGAACGCATGTCCATTAAAGTTAAGAATATTATTGAAACAAAACGTAAGATTGTTAAAGTGTAGGAGTTAGAATGAAGTCTTATTATATTTACACCTATGGTT
Source organism: Veillonella sp. S13054-11 (assembly GCF_002959795.1). Classification (NCBI taxonomy): domain Bacteria; kingdom Bacillati; phylum Bacillota; class Negativicutes; order Veillonellales; family Veillonellaceae; genus Veillonella; species Veillonella sp. S13054-11. The sequence continues at coordinate 152,751 of NZ_PPCY01000001.1, read as the reverse complement.
GTCAAATGAATACCGCCGACTCTGAGCGATTATCGCATCAGCTGGAATCTGTTGGGTATATACCAACAGAGAATGTTGAAACTGCAGATTTAATTCTGCTAAATACTTGTGCAGTGCGTGAAAATGCAGAAACTAAAGTTTATGGGCGTATAGGTGAGCTAAAAAGACTAAAACGTAATAATAAAAACTTGATTATCGCCGTCACAGGATGTATGGCTCAAAAAAATCAAGCAGAAATGTTTAAACGAGCTCCTCATATTGATATTGTATTGGGTACTCATAATATTCAACATATTAACGAGATGATTGAAGAAGTACAACATGGACATACGCATCAAATCAGCGTAGATATGGATAACTCTGTATTGCCTGAATTAGAGGCAAAACCAAATGGCTCTTTTTATGCATGGGTACCTATTATGAATGGCTGTAATAAATTTTGCACCTATTGTATTGTTCCCCATGTACGTGGTAGAGAGATTAGCCGTCCTGTAGAGGCCATTGTTAAAGAGGTTACAGACCTAGGGGTTAAAGGATTTAAAGAGATCACTTTATTGGGGCAAAATGTAAACTCTTATGGCCTAGATTTTAAAGATGGTACAGATTTTGGTACATTAATTGATGCTCTTGATGGTATTCCTGGTATAGAACGTATTCGCTATATGACAAGTCATCCTCAAGATATGAGTAAGTCTATGATTGATGCTCTTGGTAGGTCATCCAATATTGTGACGCATTTACATTTACCTATTCAATCTGGTTCCAATCGTATTTTAAAGAAAATGAATCGTCATTACACGGTAGAGCATTATAAAGAATTACTTTCTTATTGCCGTGAAAAAATAAAAGATGTGGTGGTGACTACGGATATTATTGTAGGTTTCCCAGGAGAAACTGAGGAAGATTTTCAAGCTACATTACAATTATTAAAAGATGTGCGCTATGACATGGCGTATACGTTTATCTACTCTAAGCGATCTGGAACGCCAGCAGCAACTATGGATGATCAAATTCCAGAAGAGATTAAGCGCGTTCGCTTACAAACATTGATGGATGTACAAAATGAAATCTCTTATGAATTAAATAAACCTATGGAAGGACAAGTATTTGATATTATTGTAGAGGGACCAAGTCCTCGTGATGAAGACATGTGGTTCGGTCGTACATCTGGTAATAAAATGGTTTTATTCCCTAAGGATGACTCCCTATCAATTGGTCAAACTGTACCAGCTCATATCGATAAAGCTCAAACATGGGTTTGTTATGGTAGTATTGTAAAATAAACTATTAGAATCAAAAAGAACTCGTCACTATTATGTTAACTCTAAGGTTAGAATTTTTATCTAAAATTAGTTTGCTAAACATGTGGTGGCGATGTTCTTTTTTACCATAGATGCTGATTAGAAATCATATGTGTTATAATAATAAAATAATATAAAAGTTGTATATTGAAGACATTCATAGGTATGAACACCATTTACATTTTGTATTTTTACAAAGAAGGTGTAACTATGAAACTTGATTTAAACGCTGTAGGCGAAACGGCATTATTGACACTATATGCAAGAGCGAAAGATTATGAGTCAGATCAATCTGTATTAAAGGATCAGAAATCCTGGGATATTTTAAAGCATATTGATTATGATTTTGATCAATTTAAAGATGTTAAGATGTCTTATTATGGAATTTTAGGACGAGCAAAAGTAATCGATGAAGAGATACGAAACTTTATATCTCTATATCCAGATTGTATCGTCGTATCATTAGGTGCCGGTTTAGATACTATGTTTTATCGAGTCGACAACGGTTATATTGATTGGTATAATATCGATTTTGCCGGAGTGATTGAAGCACGTACACAATTTTTTGAGCCTCATGAACGAGTACATAACGTAGTGAGCTCTATAACTGATGAATTGTGGACTAAAAATATTGAGATAAATGGCCGAAAACTATTGCTTGTTAGTGAAGGGGTAGTTATGTATCTTACACTGGATGAAATGAAGCAATTCTTAGGCTTACTGACTGATTCTTTTGAAGAATTTACCTTATATCTTGATATGATTTCTCCTTACGTGGCAAAACGTAGTAAACAACATGATATGCTCAGTAAAATGGATGTTACTTTTCAATGGGGAACTAAGGATGGTCATGAAATTGTAGTTATGAATCCTAAGCTTAAACAGACTGGATTGATTAATTTTACAGGAAGTATGTTGTCCTTAGCACCTATTGTTTATAAATTATTATACCCGTTTATATATTTGTTTAATAATCGTATGGGAATATACGAATATAAGCGGAATCTGTGATATGACTCATAATATATGAGGTGAATATGAGTAAAAAGCAAACACCTATGATGGAGCAGTATTTAGATATTAAATCTAGATACTCTGAAGAATTATTGTTCTTTCGATTAGGTGATTTTTATGAATTATTTAATGAGGATGCTTTAGTCGCATCACGTGAACTTAATATTACCTTAACAGGTCGTCCTACAGGAGATGAGGAACGCACACCGATGTGTGGCGTTCCTTTTCATGCGGCTGAAAGCTACATAGAAACGCTTGTAAAAAAAGGATATAAAGTTGCTATCTGTGAACAACTAGAAGATCCTAAAGCAGTTAAAGGCATTGTTAAGCGCGATGTCATTAAAGTTGTTACTCCTGGTACAGTGATGACAGAAAATGGTAACGATGCACGGTCAAATAACTTTTTATCATTATTTTATATGGTAAAAGATACGTGGATTCTTGTGTTTTCTGATGTATCTACAGGGGAAGTTATTTGGCACCGCATTACTGATTGTGAAAAACGCAGTGATATGTACGATGCACTCAGCATGTATAGACCAAGTGAAATCATATTGCCTGAAGGAACGATATTACCGCAAGATATTCAGGATTTTATTGAAAATCAATTTAGTAATGTCGTATTTTCTCCTTTTTCTACATACTATACACAACGTGAAGTAGCTGAAAAAGCTGTAACTCATTTCGGTGATTTAGGCCTTATGGAAGAGGATGTATGGGAAGCATTAGGTTATATGCTTTTATATTTAGAGGATATCATTAAATCTGAAATTTCTCATATCAACTATGTACATCAATTAAGTGTAGGTAATCGCCTTATTCTTGATACATCTTCTTTGCGGCACCTTGAAATTACTCATAATTTACGCGATGGTGGACAAAAAGGTACTTTACTGGATGTACTAGATCGTACGTTGACACCAATGGGGGCACGCCTTTTAAAACAATGGCTTGAAAGTCCATTAACTGATATAAATCAAATACAACGTCGTCAAGCAGCCGTTTCAGAACTTATTACACGCGGTGCTGAACGTTCTCATATTCGTAACTTTTTAGATTGTATTTACGATTTTGAACGCATCGTTGGTCGTGTTGAAACCGGATCTGTGTCTCCCAGAGATTTAACGGCTCTTCGTGAGTCATTAGCAGTTCTACCTGATATTAAGAATGTATTAGGTACATGTTCAAGTCTAGCTTTAACATCTATTAATGAGCGCATGCAAGATCATAAAGATATTTATGACTTATTATGTCGAGCTATTGCAGAGCAACCAGCGTTGACATTAAAAGACGGTCGTGTTATTAAAGATGGATTTAATGCTGATTTAGATGAGCTACGTTCTTTAGCGACTAATAGCGAGCAATGGCTTGCTAAGATGGAAGCGGATATTAAAGAAGCTACAGGGCTTTCAAAAATTAAGACTGGTTACAATAAAGTGTTTGGTTACTATTTCGAGGTATCCCATAGTAAATCAGAACAAGTACCAGACTATTTCATACGAAAACAAACCCTGGCCAATGCTGAACGCTATATTACGCCTGAGTTAAAAGAGTTTGAAATTAAAATTCTCAGCGCAAAAGATAAAATCATCGCTTTAGAGCACGAACTATATCAACAATTGCGTAATGATATTAAACTCGTTATCAAAGATGTGCAAGAAACGGCTCGTGCTCTTGCAGACCTTGATGTATTATGCTCATTAGCATTAGTTGGATACGAAGAAAACTATATTTGTCCAACTATTGTGATGAATGGTCAAATCAATATTCGTGATGGTCGTCATCCTGTTATTGAAAAGTTCTTAAAACGTGAGGTATTCGTACCAAATGATATCGTTTTAAATCATGATGAAGAAGAATTTTTACTCATTACAGGCCCTAATATGGCAGGTAAATCTACTTACATGCGTCAAGCGGCTATCTTAATGATTATGGCACAGATTGGTTCCTTTATCCCTGCTCGTGAAGCGTCTATCTCACCTGTGGATCGTATTTTTACACGTGTCGGTGCTAGCGACGATATTTCTACTGGTCAAAGCACGTTCATGGTAGAAATGAAAGAGGTAGCGTATATTTTAGAAAATGCTACTCATAATAGTTTAATTATTCTCGATGAAATTGGTCGGGGTACGAGTACCTTTGATGGTTTGAGTATCGCACAAGCCGTAGTGGAACATATTTGTAAGCACATTCATAGCAAGACTTTATTTGCAACGCACTACCATGAATTGATTTGCTTAGAAGAAAGCTATAGTAAATTAAAAAATTATACCGTTGCAGTTAAAGAAAAAGGGAAAGATGTTGCTTTCTTGCGTCGTATCATTAAAGGTGGTGCAGATCGCAGTTATGGTATCCATGTTGCCAGACTGGCGGGCCTACCTAACTCTGTATTAAAACGAGCTGAAGTGATTTTAGAATCCTTGGAAGATCAAAGTCATGATGCAAGTGACTTAAATAATCGAGTTATGGGTGCTCAACTTACTAATGTGGCAAAACCAGCGGTTAAGCAAGTTAGTGATTCTCCACTAGGCAATTTATTTACCCATTCCGTAGTAGATAGCTTACTGGAAGTCAATGTAATGAGCATGACTCCAATTGAAGCATTAAATAAATTATATGAACTACAAGATGAGGCTCGTAAAGGAGGCGGGAAATAATGGCAACCATTCACGTATTGGATGAAACGACAATCAATAAGATAGCTGCCGGTGAAGTCGTTGAACGTCCCGCATCAGTTATTAAAGAGCTCATTGAAAACTCTATTGATGCGTCTGCCACTAATATTGAGGTTGAAATTGGTGAAGGCGGTGTGGCCTATATGCGGATTACTGATAATGGTATCGGTATGACGGAGGAAGATGCTCGCTTGGCGATTCTACGTCATGCAACCTCTAAAATTCAACAAGTAGAGGACCTCTTTGATATTGCGTCCCTAGGCTTCCGTGGGGAGGCTTTGGCTAGTATTGCCTCTGTATCTCATTTCTCTTTGACTACTCGTAAAGCAGACTCTGATTTGGGGACTCGTATTACTGTTGATGGCGGCACTTTTACCGATTGCATTCCTTATGGTGCGGCACCTGGTACAACTATCGAAATTAAAGATTTATTTTATAATACGCCGGCTCGTCGTAAATTCTTAAAAACGGAGCGTACAGAAGCCTCTAAAATTCAAGATATTGTAGGGAAATTAGCTCTAAGTAATCCACATATTTCTTTTAAGCTTATCATAGATGATCGGGTAGCTATTATCACACCAGGAAATGGCGATATTAGTGATACTGTAGCTGCGCTATATGGATATAAAACCAAAGATGATATTTTTACTGTTGCTTATGAAAGTGATTCTATCTATATCGATGGCGTAGTGAGTAAGCCCACACTTCTTAAAAGTACAAGGATATGGCAGACCATTATCGTCAATAATCGCGTGATTTCTGATAAAACCATAATGAAGGCTATCGATAATGCATACCATGCACTATTGCCGAAAAATGGTCATCCTTTAGTGGTACTAAATATTACTGTGCCTGCGAGAATGGTTGATATAAACGTACATCCTCGCAAGAGTGAAGTTAAATTCTCAGATGATAAGATTATATTTAAAGCCGTATATCACGGTATCTTAAATGCTTTAAATAATCCACTCCATGAGAGATACGAACGAGAGTCATCATCTTATATGACTGGTACAGTTGCTAACATATCCGATAAATATGGTAATGATATTGCTAGTAATAGTAATAGTAATAGTGATATTAAGAATTTTAGTTCTAATAGTACATTCTTAGCTGGTAATACTACTTATGATTCTTATCAAGCACCTACTGTTGTACACGATTCGATGCAGTCAGCTGAACATATAGCAACAGCTATAGATTATGATAAGGTTTTTGGTGGACGCCGTACAAAAGGCTATGAAGTCATGCGCGGTGAAACTTCGCAGTTTGTGGAAAATCTTAAAACAAAGGGGTATACACCACCTGCACCTAAAGCTACTTATGAACAATCCTCTTTTGTAGATGAAAGTTTTGAAGCTGTTCCTACTGCATACACTAGTTATACTTCGGAAGATGTAGAGAAGTTTAAATCCTTGTCTCACGATATTCGTAACGAAGAGATAGAAGAACGTACAATTCAAAACTCGGGCTTTTTACCAATGGGTCAAGTTGCATCTTGTTATATATTAGCTAAAAAAGGTGATGATCTATATATCATAGATCAACATGCTGCACATGAGCGTGTGCGTTATGATAAGTTGTGTAAGTCTTCTGAATCGATTCCTATGCAATCTATTTTGGTTCCTCAGTATAGTGAGGCCACAAATGATGAAATGAATTTGGTAGAGGAAGAACGAGAAACATTACTTGATCTTGGCTTTGATGTAGAGTTAGGTGGTCCTACTAAGATAAAATTAGTAGGGGCTCCAGTAGATTTAGTAGAGTCAAAAGCATTTGAAATTCTCCAATATATATTCTCTTACTTACATGATCATCAACAGCCTACTAAGGCCCAATTACGACATGAAATGCTAGCTTATGCATCTTGTAGAGGGGCCATCAAGGCAGGTCATAATTTAAATATGTATCAAATGACTACCTTAATTGAGGACTTATTTAGTACCGAAAAACCATATGTATGTCCTCATGGTCGTCCTACGATTATCAAATTTACACCTGATGAATTAGGTAAATTATTCTTACGGTCTTAATATGAATATATTAACTACAGCTCAAAAATCTAATGAGGCCATTCAAGAGGAAGCCAAAGCTTTGGCTTCCTCTATGCATATGGCCTATATAAAAAGAGGAAAATTATCTATACCAGCATTATTTAATGCTTATCCATGTGATTTTATTGTTGTTCTTTCTGGTAATGGCTTAACTATTCATTTTCCTGATAATCAGCAACATAGCTTTCATTTATCCATGGCTCAATTACGTATACTACGTTTGCAACGTGGAGAAGGAGATCATTTAATTAATGCTGTTCAGACAATACTAAATACTAATAAAATAACTGATAAAGAAGAATTTTCGTTTCTTGATTGTACAATTGGTCTTGGTAGTGACAGTATCGTTGTGAGCTATGCTTTTCCTCAGGCTAAAATAAAAGGTCTAGAAGGTTCTTTACCTATATGGCTTGCCACATCTTATGGTTTAGCTCATTATTCGCATAATGTGAAAAGTGTGACGGACGCATTACGTCGTATTGAGGTAAGTTATGATATCTTTGAAAACTATGTACCTAATCTACCAGATGAAAGTATAGATATTATTTATTTTGATCCCATGTTTGAGGTCCCTGTAGAGGATAGTCCTCAATTTAAACCACTTCGTGGACATACTGTGGAAAGTCATATTGATGATAAAATTATGGAGGAAGCTATGCGTGTTGCCTCTTATGGTGTTATCATTAAAGAACGACCATTTAGTTCTGTCTTTCAGAAATATCCACCTCACCAATGGGTAGGAGGAAAATATAGCCGCATAGGCTATGGTGTATATATGAAGGAGCTATTGTGAATCCCTTAATTACCATCGTTGGACCTACTGCGGTAGGCAAAACAGATCTTACCTTGGACTTAGCAGAACAGCTACATGCTGAGGTTATTTCTGGTGATGCTTACCAGGTTTATAAACAACTTAATATTGGTACCGCTAAACCATCGGTGGATGAACTTAATCGGGTGAAACATCATCTCATCGATATACTGGAACCAAATGATTCATATTCGGTATCTATTTTTCAAGATCAAGCTAAAGAAATAATTGCAAGATTAAAAGATAGAAATATCCCTCCTATTCTGTCTGGTGGTACAGGACTGTATGTCCAATCATTATTGGAAAACTACAACTTTAATGATGTTAAACCTGACGAATATTTGCGAGCAGAACTCGATGAGCTCTATAGTACAAAAGGTATTGAAGGCTTACGAGAATATGCTTTCACATTAGGTAAAGAGCATAATATAGAGATACAATATAGCGACAAACATCGTTTGTATCGAGCTATTGAGATATTGCATCATGGTGATGTAGATTCGTTGCGAAATCAGACAAAAGATGGTGTATCCTATAAAGGTCCTGTTATCGGTCTCATGAGAGATCGTGATAAATTATATGAACGCATCAATTTACGCGTTGATATGATGTTTGATGCAGGTTTGATTGAAGAGGTGGAACAACTCATAAAATCTGGAGTGAATCCAGATTGCCAAGCTTTTAAAGGTATTGGCTATAAAGAGGTTGTAGACTATATAAATGACAATATAACATTAGATGAGTGTCGTGACTTAATTAAGAAGAATACACGTCACTTTGCTAAGCGCCAAATTACATGGTATAAACGTATGCCATATATAGAATGGATACATATTGATAGCAATACATCTAAAGATTTTATATTTAATAAAGCTATGGATTTAATCCGTAGAGAAGGATTAGCATGACATTAGAAGAAATACGCAGTAAAGCCCTAGAAATGGCTGAACCAGAATTTAAGAAATTTGAACCTATTGCATTGGCCAATACAAAAAAAGTATTAGAAGCCTTTAAGGAATGCCAAGTATCTGATTATCATTTCACTGGTACTACTGGTTATGGATATAACGACGTAGGGCGTGAAAAATTAGATGAAGTATTTGCCTATGTATTTAAAGGTGAAAAGGCTATCGTTCGTCCTCATTTTGTTTCTGGTACACATGCGTTAGCTACTACATTAATTTCTTTGATGGGAAATGGCTCTAAAGGGACAGAGTTTATCTATGCCGTAGGGGCTCCTTATGATACGATGCAATCCGTTATCGGTGCCGCTCGTGAAGTACGTGGTTCTTTAGTAGAAAAAGGTTTTACCTATACTGAGGTACCATTGAAAGATAATACTTATGATGTTGAAGCTATTGCTAACGCTGTTAACGATAATACGCGGGTAGTAGTGATTCAACGGTCTCGAGGCTATAGCACACGTGAACCTTTATCTATTGCAGATATTAAGGTTATTGTAGATGCTGTAAAAACTAAAAATTCTAAAACGATTTGTTTCGTAGATAATTGTTACGGTGAATTTACAGAGCTGCAAGAACCATTAGAAGCTGGTGCTGATATTATGGCTGGCTCTCTCATTAAAAATGCAGGTGGCGGTTTAGCACCAACTGGTGGTTACATTGTTGGTAGAGAAAACCTTGTAGAGGATGCAGCATATCAATTGACAGCTCCTGGACTTGGTGATCATATGGGTTCATATGCTCCTGGTTATCGCTTGTTCTTCCAAGGTTTATTTATGGCACCTCACGTAGTATTACAAGCTCTTAAAGGTGCTGTATATACGGCTGCTGTAGGTGAGTTACTAGGCTATGATGTATTCCCTAAGGTAAATGCTGATCGCTATGACTTGATTCAAGCCATTAATCTGAAAAATGGGGAAGAAATGGAGCATTTCTGTGTAGGTATGCAAGCCTATTCTCCTGTAGATGCTCACGTACATCCTATTCCTGGGGATATGCCTGGGTACGAAGATAAAATCATCATGGCTGGTGGTACCTTTGTACAAGGTTCCTCTATTGAACTCAGTGCCGATGGTCCTATACGTCCACCATATACAATTTTCATGCAGGGTGGCCTAGTATTTGAACATTCCATGCTTGGTATTTTAGGAGCTGCTGAAGAACTATTAAAACATAGATAATGTTTAGAATCTCTTTCTTTTGTGAAAGGGATTCTTTTTATTTCAAATCTTTTCAATATACCTATTTCTAGGCTATAATATAAGTTGCTATAATTTTATAGCAATACTACTCGGACTTTTACACCGAACTAGTGTTTTACACGTCAGGCTTTCACCCTGATTAGTTTTATGATCAAGAGATCATTAAAAGGAGAAAGTATGGAAAAAGTTATCGCTGTAGCTATGAGTGGCGGCGTAGACAGTTCTTTAACTGCTGCAATGCTATTAAAACAAGGCTATAAAGTATTTGGTATTACCCTATGGTTATGGGTGAGTGGTACGCCCTATGATGAGGTGCCTCTTGCCGTAACTGATGCTAAGAAGATGTGTGATTTTCTTGGTATCGAGCATCATGTTATCGATGCTCGTGATGTATTCTACGAAAACGTAGTAGATTACTTTGTAAAAGAATATGCCTATGGTCGTACGCCAAATCCTTGTGTATTTTGTAACAAGAACATCAAGTTTGACTTGATGCTCAATCGTGCTCTTGAATTAGGTGCCACACATATGGTAACTGGTCATTATGCACAAGTAAATTATAATGAAAAAACAGGTCTATATGAGTTACATAAAGGTGTTGATCCTACAAAAGACCAAAGTTATGTTATGTACAATATGAACCAACGTATTTTGAGTCATCTTATGTTCCCATTAGGTGGTCAATGTAAGACTGAAACACGTAAATTAGCTGCTGAATATGATTTGCCAGTCGCTAAAAAACCAGATAGTGTAGATATTTGTTTCTTGCCTCATGGGAATTATCAAAAGCTTGTGGTAGAAGAAATGAAGGGTAAGCCAGAGTCTGGTAATATCGTTACCGAAGATGGTGAGGTATTAGGTAAGCACAACGGCTTATTTAATTATACGATTGGTCAACGTAAAGGCCTTGGTATTGCTTATAAACACCCTTTATATGTTATTGGATTTAATGGGGATCGTAATGAGGTCATCGTGGGTCCTAACGAACATCTCTTTACAAATCGCATGATTTGTAAGTTCTATAACTTCTTAGATGATACAATTCATAAGGAATTGAAGGCAGAAGGAAAAATTCGCTATGCAGCTAATCCTTCTCCTTGCACAGCACGTATCCTCGATGACGATACAATGGAGGTTATTTTTGAAGAACCACAACGGGCTATTACCCCAGGTCAGTCTGTAGCCTTTTATAATGGCACTCAATTATTGGGAGGTGCTGTTATCGATCACGTATGTTAGAAAGGAGAATGCAAGTTCTTTGAACTTGTTTACATGGTATGTCAACGAAAAAGATTCGAAACTTCTGTATTATAGCTCATATCGACCATGGTAAATCAACCATTGCTGATAGATTAATTGAATATACTGGTACATTACAAAAACGTGAAATGGAGGCTCAAGTTTTGGACTCCATGGACCTTGAACGTGAACGCGGCATTACTATTAAAGCGCAATCTGTTCGTATTTTGTATAAAGCTCAAGATGGTGAAGAATATATTTTGAATCTCATCGATACTCCGGGCCACGTCGATTTCAGCTATGAAGTATCTCGTTCTCTTGCAGCCTGTGAAGGGGCATTACTTGTTGTTGATGCTGCTCAAGGTGTGGAAGCGCAAACATTGGCAAATGTGTATCTCGCTTTAGAACATGATCTTGAAATCATTCCTGTTATTAACAAGATTGATTTGCCGTCAGCAGATCCTGATCGCGTTAAACAAGAAATTGAAGATATTATTGGTTTAGACGCATCTGATGCTGTATTATGCTCTGCCAAATCAGGTATCGGTATCCCTGATATTTTAGAAGCTATTGTAAATAAAGTTCCTGCACCACCAGATAAATCTGATGAGCCAACAAGAGCCTTGATTTTTGATAGCCGTTTTGATGCGTACAAAGGTGCTATTGCTTATGTCCGCGTAAAAGAAGGGTCAATAAAAGCAAAAGATACAATTCGCATGATGCATGATAAAAAGGACTTTGATGTTACAGAACTCGGTATTTTTACTCCCAATCTTGTACCTGTGCAAGAATTACCATGTGGCTCAGTAGGTTGTATTGCAGCTAGCATCAAAAATGTAAAAGATTGCCATGTAGGCGATACTGTAACATTAGCTAATAATCCTGCAACTGAGCCATTACCTGGTTATCGTAAGGCTGTATCTATGGTGTACTGTGGCCTTTACCCAACAGAATCTAAAGATTATGAAAACCTTCGGGATGCATTAGAAAAGTTACAGCTTAATGATGCTGCTTTAGAATATGAAGCAGAAACATCATTGGCATTGGGCTTTGGTTTCCGTTGTGGGTTTCTCGGTCTTTTGCATATGGACGTAATTCAAGAACGTTTAGAACGTGAATATAATTTGACGCTTATTACGACGGCTCCATCTGTAAATTACAAAGTGTACAAAACAAATGGGGAAATGCTCGAAGTCGATAATCCTGCTAAATTACCACCTCCAACGGAAATTGACTATATCGAAGAGCCTTATGTAAAGGCTACTACAATCGTACCTAAAGATTTTGTTGGTACTATTATGGAGTTATCCCAAGATAAACGTGGTGAATATCAATCTATGGAATATTTGGATGAAACACGCGTATCTGTTGTTTATCATTTGCCATTGAGTGAAATCATTTATGATTACTTTGATAAATTAAAATCCGCTACAAAGGGTTATGCATCTCTTGACTACGAATTGATTGGATATAAACAATCTCCAATGGTTAAGATGGATATTCTCTTAAATGGTGATCCTGTGGATGCATTGTCCATTATTGTACACAAAGACCGTGCAGCTACACGTGGTCGTGCATTAGCTGAGAAATTGAAAGAATTGATTCCTCGTCAAATGTTTGAAATTCCTATTCAAGCGGCGGTAGGTACAAAAATTGTGGCTCGTGAAACTGTAAAAGCTTGGCGTAAGGATGTTTTGGCAAAATGTTACGGTGGTGATATTTCTCGTAAGCGTAAATTACTTGAAAAACAAAAAGCCGGTAAGAAACGCATGAAGTCCGTCGGTTCCGTAGAGATTCCACAAGAAGCATTCATGGCGATTCTCAAGGTTGAGGACTAATAAAATGAAAACAGATTCTGATATTCTGAATCTGTCTACACTGAGGGATATGGGGCTGTATGTCCATATCCCTTTTTGTAAACAGAAATGTATGTACTGTGATTTTTCTGCTTACCAAAATTTACAAGATTATTACGAAACCTATGTATATGCTTTAGTACAAGAAACCGATTTATGGGTCTCTGAACATCCAGAGTCTACATCTAAAGCTATTGATACAATTTATTTTGGTGGAGGTACGCCTACAGAATTATCGATTCAACAACTACAGATGATTCTTGATAAAATCAAAAATACTTTTACAATTACTGACGATTGTCATATGACTATTGAATCGAATCCTGGGGAAGTAAATTTACATTATTTAACGAAATTAGTTAAGCTTGGTTTTAATCGTATTAGCTTTGGTGTTCAAACATTTGACGATAAGGCACTTACCATGCTTCATCGCAGTCACAACGGGAAACAAGCAAAACAAGCCGTTTATGATGCTAAAGAGGCGGGCTTTGCTGATATTAATATTGATTTGATTTATGGTCTGCCACGACAAACATTAGAGGATATTCAACATAATTTAGATATTGTAAAAGACTTACCGATTAATCATATTTCAACGTATGGACTTCAAGTTGAGGTAGGAACGTATCTATATCATTTAGTACAAAAGAACCTTATTTCTATTCCTAGTGAAACCATTGATGAAGTTATGTATGACATGATGATGGACGGATTAAAAGAACTAGGCTTTGAACGATATGAGATTTCAAATTTCGCTAAGGCTAATTCCTATAGCCGTCATAATTTAAAATATTGGCACTATGTAGATTATTTAGGCTTTGGTGCTGGTGCTCATTCCTTCTATGACGGAGTTCGCCGTAGTAATAATCGTAATGTAATGCCCTATATACAATCTGTTGACAGATATATTATGCCTACTATCGATACGGAGACGATTACTTTAGAACGAGCTCAAGAGGATTTTTGCTTTTTAGCTCTTCGCACTAAATGGGGCCTTGATGAGCAAAAATTCGGAGATAAATTTGGCGTATCTGTTCATGATCTATTTGGTACTGCTTTAGAGAATTTAGTTAGTAAAGGTTTATTAAAGTATCAAAATGGAAGTTATCATTTAACCGCTGAAGGTGCCAAGCATGGGAACTATGTATTTAGTCAATTTATTCGTGAGTAATTTCTCACAGTTTCTCAAAATCTAATATGTTAGTATAAATAGGATGATGGTGAATAAGCATGCTAGATTTTAGGAGGAGCGATGAAGACATCTGTAATATTACACGGTTTACATAATGAATTTACTTTAGATCAAATGAAAGCATGCATAGAACTTGTTGAAAAATATGGCGGATCCTTCCGTCATGTTGTAACAGGTATACAAATTACAGGTATTGAAAAAGATGATAAGGAACAGTTTATTTCTGAATTGCCTGATGGCGTGACAACTGTTATTCATAGAGGTGTTAATTCTTTAATTGCTTGTGTAGGTAAAGGTCATTGTAAAAATGGACAAATGGAAACTAAAGAATTGGCTGATTATGTAGAGAGAAAGCATTACGGCCGAAAAACATCTCACAAGTGCAAAATTGGCATCAGTGGATGTGGACGTAACTGCCCTGATGCGATGGTAAAGGATATTGCTTTTATTGGCACATCTCAAGGTTTTATGTTGGCTGTTGGTGGTAATACAGGCATGAGACCAGAAGCTGGCAAAATTTTGGCTAGACATCTTACTGTAGAGCAATCCAAAAAAGCTGTAGATATTTTGATTGATTGGTATGCTAAATATGGTGAACCTCGTGAACGTATGGGGAAACTGTTAGAGCGTCTTGGTAATCCATTAGAAGGTGTAGAACTATAAATTATTATATTTCTAGTACTTATTGATTTATGGTTTTAGTCTGTAAATAGTTAGGGCCCAAAAAGTATTCTAACTAAGAGTCTATTAATAACAGAATTACAATAAAATTATTACAAATATAAACACTTATACTATTTCAGGTTTTAATAATATAAATTTTATTAGACCAACATATTCTAATATTAAAATTTTGGGATATGACATAAACGTAGATAGTATAAGTGTTTTCTTATTGTTACACTTTGATTTTTTGACTAATTAATCAAAAATATTGAATTGTCTTTTTGACTAAATAGATATTATTTGACTTTTTTGGCATTTTTTAGCTTGACAATTTTTTTTAATATGGTAATATTATACATGCGATTAGCACTCAAAGTTAATGAGTGCTAACAAGAGGTGTCATTATGGATGAAAGAAAACAGCGCATCTTGCGAGCCATAATTGAAGACTATGTTAAGTCCGCAGAACCTGTAGGATCTCGAACGATTGCTAAAAATTATGATCTTGGCATCAGTCCTGCTACGGTGCGGAACGAAATGTCCGATTTAGAGGAATTAGGCTATTTAGAGCAACCTCATACATCGGCTGGACGTATTCCTTCAGCTAAGGGCTATCGCTTATATGTTGATTCTATGCTGAGTCGACAACCTGTTCCATTACAGGATGCTGAAAAAATTGAAATGTTATGGAAACGTTCCAATGGATCAACGAGTGAACTCTTTCTAAATATGGCTAAACTACTTTCACAGGTAAGTCATAGCATGAGTTTATTCTTAGCACCAGCCCATGATAGAGCATTAATCAAATACATTCATGTATTACCGCTAGATAGTCATCAAGCCATTATGGTAGTTATTACTGAAACAGGAGCACTCGATAATGAGTTGATGTACTTTGGTGAAAGTGTTTCACCAGAGCTTTTACAAAGTCTAGCCATACAATTTAGCAATGCACTACAGAATGTAAGTATTGGTCATGTAACGGCTGAGGCCTTAGGATCTATATTGGTCCATATGGAAGGACCGCAGGGAATTTTATTAATCCTTTCGGAAACATTATTACGAGCTATTAATAAACGTAAGTTGTTCTATTCGGTAGGTACCACAGAGTTGTTAAATCAACCAGAGTTTAAGTCTGTTGAGAAGGTACAACCCTTGCTTTCCTTAGTGGAAGAACAAAATCAATTAGGACAGTTATTAAAAGATGATTCTCCAACACCTGTTAAGGTCAAGATTGGTATTGAGAATGAAACTGAAGCGCTACATTCAATGAGTGTGGTACAAGCTGATTTTACGAATCAAGATCAGCCTATCGGAACTCTTGCTATTCTTGGTCCAACGCGGATGGAATACGGACGTATCATCGGCATGTTGTCCCATATGAAACATATAATGGAAACTATGGTAAAAGAACAAAACAGAAAGGGCAAATAATGGCTGAAGAACAAGACATTAAACAAGAAACAGTGGAGGAAACAGAGGATACTACGAATGTAGAGGAACTAACTGTTGAAAAAACTGAAGAAGCTGTGGCTGATGCTGCTCAAGTGTTAGAAGAACTTAAAGCCGACTTTGATAATCGATATAAACGGTTACAAGCGGACTTTGAAAACTTCAAACGTCGTACTAACCAAGAAAAAGAGCAACTTGCTGGATATGTAAAAGGGGATGTATTAACGGACCTTCTTCCTGTATTGGATAACTTTGAACGGGCCGTTCAAAGTCCTGCAGAAGGGGAAGCAAAAGTATTCCTCGATGGATTCATTATGATTCATCAAAATTTGATGGCTATGTTATCTAAACATGGTTTAGCTGTTATTGAAGCTGTGGGTCAACCATTTGATCCAAATTTCCATCAAGCGATTATGCGTGTACCGTCAGATGAATATGAATCCGATACGGTGTGTGAAGTTTTGCAAACTGGTTATACTGTTGATGGTCGTTGTATACGTCCAGCAATGGTAAAAGTTGTTGAATAGATTATAAAGTTTTAGGAGGTATATATTATGGCAAAGGTAATTGGTATTGATTTAGGGACAACAAACTCTTGTGTTGCTGTTATGGAAGGCGGCGAACCTACGGTTATTACAAATCAAGAAGGTGCACGTACAACTCCTTCCGTTGTTGGGTTTGCAAAAAATGGAGAACGTTTAGTTGGTCAATTGGCTAAACGTCAAGCTGTATCCAACCCAGAAAACACAATCATTTCTATTAAACGTCACATGGGTACAGACTACAAAGTAACTGTAGAAGGTAAATCTTATACTCCTCAAGAAATTTCTGCAATGATTCTTCAAAAAATCAAAGCTGATGCAGAAGCTTACTTGGGCGAACCTGTAAAACAAGCTGTTATTACAGTTCCTGCATACTTTACAGATGCTCAACGTCAAGCTACAAAAGACGCTGGTGCCATTGCAGGTCTTGAAGTACTTCGTATCATCAACGAACCTACAGCAGCTGCTCTTGCATATGGTGTAGATAAAGATGAAGATGGTAAAGTTCTTGTATTTGACCTTGGTGGTGGTACATTCGACGTATCTATCCTTGAACTTGGTGATGGTGTATTTGAAGTATTAGCAACATCTGGTAATAACCACCTTGGTGGCGATGACTTCGACCAACGCATTATGAACTACCTTATTGAAGAGTTCAAAAAAGAAACTGGTATCGATTTGTCTAATGATAAATTAGCTGATCAACGTTTAAAAGAAGCTGCTGAAAAAGCAAAAATTGAATTGTCTGGCGTAGCTAGCACAAATATCAACTTGCCATTTATCACAGCTGATGCTACTGGTCCTAAACATTTGGATGTAACATTGACTCGTGCTAAATTTGAAGAATTAACTGCTGATTTGGTACAAGCTACTATAGAACCTACTCGTAAAGCTATGAGTGATGCTGGCTTATCTGCATCCGATATCGATAAAGTATTGTTAGTTGGTGGTTCTAGCCGTATTCCAGCTGTACAAGAAGCAATCAAAAAAGTATTGGGTAAAGAACCAACTAAAAATGTTAACCCTGATGAATGTGTAGCTATTGGTGCTGCTATTCAAGGTGGCGTATTAGTAGGTGAAGTTAAAGACGTATTGTTACTTGACGTAACGCCATTGTCCCTTGGTATCGAAACAATGGGTGGCGTATTCACACGTATTATCGATCGTAACACTACAATCCCTACATCTAAATCTCAAGTATTCTCCACTGCCGCAGATAACCAACCATCTGTAGATATCCATGTATTGCAAGGTGAACGTGAGTTCGCAGCAGATAATAAAACATTGGGTCGTTTCAACTTGGATGGTATCCCAGCTGCTCCTCGTGGGGTTCCTCAAATCGAAGTAACATTTGACATCGATGCTAATGGTATCGTACATGTAAAAGCTAAAGATTTAGGTACTCAAAAGGAACAAAAGATTACCATTACTTCTTCTAGCGGCTTGAAAGAAGAAGAAATTGACCGCATGGTTAAAGAAGCTGAAGCTCATGCAGCGGAAGATAAAGCTAGAAAAGAAGAATTAGATGTTAAAAACAATGCTGATTCCTTAGTATATCAAGCTGAGAAAGCATTGAAAGACCTTGAAGGTAAAGGCGATGCTGCTTTGATGAAAGAAGTAGAAGAAGCGAAAGATAAATTGAAAAAATCTATCGAAGCTGGCAATATCGAAGACATCAAAAAAGATAGTGAAGCTTTGGAACAACCATTACATAAATTAGCAGAACAAATGTATGCAGCAGCTCAACAAGCTCAACAAGCAGCTGGTGGTGCTGAACAAGGTCAACAACAAACAAAATCTGATGACAATGTAGTTGATGCTGATTACACAGTAGTGGATGATGACAAGAAATAAGAAGGGTTGGTAACGAATGGCACGAGATTATTATGACATCCTAGGGGTTAGTAAAAATGCCTCTCAAGATGAAATCAAAAAAGCCTTCCGTAAAAAGGCACGCCAATACCATCCAGATGTAAATAAAGATAATCCAAAGGAAGCGGAAGCAAAGTTTAAAGAAGCTAACGAAGCTTACGAAGTATTGTCTGATGAAACTAAAAAAGCTCAATATGACCAATTCGGCCACGACGCCTTCAAACAAGGAGGCGGCGCTGGTGCCGGTGGTTTCCAAGGTGGCTTTGGCGGTTTTGGTGGTCAAGCTGGAGGCTTTGGTGATATCTTTGGCGACATTTTTGGTGGCATGTTTGGTGGTGGACGCCAACAACAAGGCCCTCAAAAAGGTAATGACTTGCGTGAAGATATCGATATTTCCTTTGAAGATGCAGCCTTTGGTAAATCTATGGAAATTGAAGTGCATCGTCATGAAGAATGTGATCACTGTCATGGTACTGGTGGTGAACCAGGCTCTCGTGTCGATACTTGTCCAAACTGTCATGGTTCTGGTCAAGAAGCGGTTATTCAAAATACTCCATTTGGACGTATGCAGTCCGTTCGCACTTGTTCCCGCTGTCATGGTACGGGTAAAAGCATTGAAAAACCTTGCTCTAAATGCCGTGGTACTGGTGAAATGTTGGCTAAACGGAAGATTTCCATTAAGATTCCAGCTGGTGTAGATAGCGGATCTCGTTTACGTGTAGCTAATGAAGGGGAACCTGGTATTTTAGGCGGTCCTAAAGGGGATCTCTATGTATATATCTTTGTTCGTCCTCACAAGGAATTTGAACGAAATGGTAATGACGTTATTAGCCGTGTAAATATTAGCTTTGCTCAAGCTGCTCTTGGTGCGACTATACAAGTTAACACTTTAGATGGTAAAGTAGAGTTAAAGATTCCGGAAGGTACTCAAACGGGAACGGCATTCCGCGTAAAGGGCAAAGGTATTCCATATTTGCGTAACCCTAACCAAAGGGGTGATCAACACATTGTGGTAACCGTCCAAACGCCTAAGAAGTTGACAGACACTCAACGTGAGCTATTGTTACGCTTTGCAAATGAAAGTAATGAAGATGTAAATAACTTACAAGTGAGCAAAAGTCTCTTTGAAAAAATCAAGGACTGTTTAACGAAATGAACAGCTCATGTGAAGGAATGGTTTGTTCCATCACATTCCCTATAAAGGAGCATATATGCAATGGATAGAAATATCCGTTGTCTGTGAAAGAGTAGCCACCGATGAGGTGACTACTCTTTTTGACAATTATGCAGACAATGGAATTATAGAAGAAGATGTTGAAGATCAGCCTAATTTAATAAAATTGTCTATGTACAGTGATCCATCACTAGATGACGATATGATTAAGTCTGATTTGAAAAAACGTCTTACAGAAGCAAATATTGGAATTATATCGATAGATACACATATTCTTGATGAGTCAACTTGGTTAAACTCTTGGCAACAGTATATTGAACCTACAGAAATTTTACCTAACTTAGTCATTAAACCAGCATGGCAGGAATACAATAATGTAGATAATAAAACTATTATTATAATCGATTCAGATATTTCCTTTGGTACCGGGTCTCATGAGACAACACGGACTTGTGCAGAGTTATTAAAATCCTATAGTGAATCTATGGATCTTGATACAGCTACTTGTTTGGATATTGGTACTGGCACAGGTATTCTTTTATTAGTAGCAGCCCATTTAGGTATTAAAAATTTAGTTGGTATAGATATAGAAGAGTATGCTGCAAATCAAGCTCGAATTAACTGTGAGAATAATCATGTATCTGCTGAAATCATTTGTGGTAATTTGGATAGTGATTTCAATAGTACTGCCCAATTAATTTTAGCTAATTTAACAGTAGATCCCCTTAAAATACTATTACCTCAAATTGGTAAGAAACTGGATGATAAGGGCATTTTGATTATTAGTGGCATTATTGATGATCGTTATGATGAAATCATGCCATATATTGAGGCTCATTGGCATATTATTGAGGAGCGCGTTGCAGGACCTTGGCATACATTTGCGCTAGAAAAACGATGAAAAAGATTTTTATTCCTACACCATTAGATGAAATAATAGAATTGCCGAAAGATGTGACCCATCATGTACTACATGTATTTCGCCATAATATTGAGAAGCCTATAACTGTAACAGGTAGTGACAATCGTTGTGGTACATATCAAATTACAGAAGAAGTAGACGGTAAAGCTCAAGCAAAACTGATTGAATATGTAGATGCAAATCTAGCATCGTATCGTACTATTCTAGTTCAATCATTATTAAAAGGTGAAAAGCTAGAATGGGTGTTACAAAAGGCGACGGAGTTAAATGTGGATACAATTTATCTTGTGCCCACAGCTAACTGCGTAGCTAAATATGATGAAAAAAAGCTTCAATCAAAAGTAAATCGTTGGGAAAAAATAATGCTAGAAGCAGCTCAACAATGTGGACGAAATCACTTGCCTACACTCGTAGTAGGAGAGACGCTTTTACAAGCATTAGACATTGAATCTGAGGCGTTGAAATTGGTAGCCTATGAAAATGAAGCAGGGCAGACTATCAAAGATGTACTTAAAACTTTACATTCCGATAAGTCTGTAACTGATGTTTTAATTTGTATAGGTCCTGAAGGGGGCTATCAAGAGAAGGAAATCAATGCTATTATAAAATATGGTGGAAAATCAGTATCGCTAGGAAATACAATTTTACGGGCTGAAACTGCTGCTATTGGATCGTTATCGATGATTCAATATGAATTAGAATTATAAATAAAATACGAATAGAGAGGTGCAATGAAAACCGTTGCTTTTACAACCTTAGGGTGTCGCGTAAACCAATATGATACAGATGCCATGAAAGGTTTATTTTTACAAAATAATTACGAAGCGGTAGACTTCGATGAAAAAGCTGATATATATGTAATTAATACCTGTTCTGTAACGAATATGGGGGAAAAGAAATCCCGTCAATTAATCCGCAAGGCAAAGCGTCAAAATGAAGATGCCTATGTTATTGTAACTGGTTGTTATGCTCAGCTTGATCCAGATGCGATTGCCGCTATAGATGGTGTTAATCTCGTTATTGGTACAAATAATCGCTCTAAAATTGTTGAATTAGTAGAGCAATTAGAATCTACAGAACGACAAATTAATGCTGTTCGGGATATCATGAAGGAATCTAACTTCGAGGAAATGCCGTTATATGGTAATGAATCTGACAAAGCTCGTGCGTTCATGAAAATTCAAGAAGGTTGTAATAACTATTGCGCCTTTTGTATCATTCCTTATACTCGAGGAAAATTAAAATCTCGTAAAGTTGATGATATTGTACAAGAGGCAAAACGTTTAGTAGATCATGGATTCCATGAAATCGTATTAACTGGTATACATTTGGGTAATTACGGTGTCGAATTACCAGGTCGTCCAACATTAGCTGATGTGGTAAAAGCTTTATTAGAGATTCCTAATTTATACCGCATTCGTTTCGGGTCCATTGAATCCGTAGAGGTTTCTGATGAGTTAGTAGAATTAATGGCTACGAATAAACGTGTTTGTCCTCATTTACATTTACCATTACAAGCTGGTTCTGATCATGTATTAAAGTTGATGAAACGCCATTATACATTACAAGAATATAAAGATTTAATTACAAGTTTACGTTCTCGTATTAAAGATTTATCAATTACAACTGATATTATTGCTGGTTTCCCTCAAGAAACTGATGAAGACTTCGAAGAAACATTGAATACAGTACGTGAAATTGGATTTACGCACATTCATGCTTTCCCATACTCCATTCGTGAGGGTACACCTGCAGCCACTATGGCGGATCAAGTACCAGAAGCTGTTAAGAAGACTCGTGTAGCACTTTTAAATGGTCTCAGCCAATCTGGTTATGAAAAATATGCAAAATCTCGCATTGGTAAGCCTGGTGAGATTCTCATCGAAAAGGAAGAGAATGGATACTACATGGGCTTAACAAATGAGTATGTAAATGGTAAAGTTAAATCAGATGGGACACATAAAGTTGGTGATCTTATCGGAGGTACTGTAGTAGGTTTAGAAGATAATTATTTAATTATTGAATAAGGAGTTATAACATGAGTGAATGTATTTTCTGCAAAATTATCAATGGCGAAATTCCGTCTAAAAAAGTGTTAGAAAATGATAAATTCTATGCTTTTCATGATATTCAACCTGTAAAAAAAGTTCATGTATTAATCGTACCTAAAAATCACGTATCTAATATTGCACATCTTAATGAAAAGAATGCAGATTATGTTGAAGGGTTACTGCCATTTGTTCGTGATGTAGCAAAAGAGCTTGGTATCTCTAAAGATGGATATCGTTTAATTTTTAATACTGGTGAAAAAGCAGGTCAAACTGTATTCCATATGCATGCACACCTTTTAGGTGGAGAAGAAATGGGCTGGCCAGAAGCCTAATTTTGAGTATTATGTATTCTTTTTATAATACTCTTTAAAAAACCTATAAAATATACTTGAAAATATTGACAACATCTATACCTATACATATAATATTATATGTGCGTATGTAAATTATCAGCACTTCCCGAGATTATTTTTGGAGGGAGGGATATAGATGTCTGAAATCAAAGTCGGTAAAAACGAAACGCTTGAAAGTGCTCTTCGTCGATTTAAACGCTCCTGCCAAAAAGCGGGTGTTTTGTCTGAAGTAAGAAAACGCGAACACTATGAAAAACCAAGCGTAAAAAGAAAGAAAAAATCTGAAGCAGCAAGAAAACGCAAATTCAGAGCATAAGATGATTACCCTAATTCTGCCTTTTCATGGCTTTATGAAATCCAGAATTAGGGTTTCTTTATTATATACATAAGGAGGAAATATGAGTTTAAAAGATCAATTAAAGGAAGATATGAAAGCAGCTATGAAAGCTCGTGAAGAAGGTAAAACAGCGTTATCTGTAATTCGTATGGTCAATAGTGCCATAAAAAATACAGAAATCAATGACAAAATTGAGTTAGATGATGCTGGCATTCTTGGCATTTTAGCTAAGGAAATGAAAACTCGTCAAGATTCCTTAACAGAATTTGAAAAAGCAGGCCGTGAGGACTTAATTAGTCATGTAAAAGAAGAAATGGCTGTATTACAAAAATATTTACCAGAGCAATTGAAAGAAGATGAAATTCGTACAATTGTACAAGAAGCCATTGCTGCATGTGGTGATAACGTAAATATGGGCAATGTTATGAAACATGTAATGCCAAAAACAAAAGGGCGTGCAGATGGTAAGGTTGTCAATAATATTGTTAAAGAATTACTTGGATAATATATAGTGATATCAACGACCATTCTATATACAGTTATTGATTAAAGTTGATAGTATTGGATGTGTTAGATGTAACTTTAAAAGAATAATGAAATTCTATAGAAAGTTATTGACATATATTTTCAACATATGATAATATGAACTCAATAAAATAATTGGTCAACGAAGACTCCACTTTAGATATATAGATTTATATATTTATTTGTTGGAGTCTTTTTCTTTTAGGAGGAACAAATATGTCGACAACTAACGAATTATTATATTACATTCCGGCGGGTCAATATGGGAAAGAAGGCGTTCTTGCATTATTAGAACAACATCCTGAAATCAAGTTCGTATCTCTTGTAGGGATTGACTTAGCAGGTAATGATACTGATGAAAAGATTCCTATGTCAGCATTCTTCGATGACTACGAATCTTTCTTTGAAGGTCGTGCTGTTCAAACAGATGGTTCCTCTGTAGTACTTACAAATATTGCTACATTAAATAATGCTCGTGTAGATATGTGGGGCGATCCAAGTGTAAACTGGTTTGTTGATTACAACTACGAAAATATTGATCCTGTTACAGGATTACCAACTGGTACACTTCGTATTCCTGCATTCTTGATGCATAACTATCGCTATGTAGATTCTCGTTCTATTTTAAAACGCAGCTGCGACTATGTACGTGCTGAATTATTGGCTTTGATTAAAGAACATGGTTTACCTGGTATGCCGCATGTGAAAGCTGATGAAGTTGTAGATATCATTTTCACATCTGCAACAGAACTAGAATTCTGGGTAAAAACTCCATCTAGAACAGTTACCAAAAAAGAATTATCCGTATCCCAAAAATTACAAGAACAATACTGGCAACGTACTCATGGTACAGTTCGCACTGCATTAGAACAAGCTGTTGAACGTCTTGATAGATATGGTATGGTTGCTGAAATGGGTCATAAAGAAGTAGGTGGCGTTAAAGCTAAACTTGATGAAGATGGTCATGAAGCAGTTGTATTAGAACAATTAGAAATCGACTGGAAATTCTCAAATAATCCATTACAAACAGCAGATAATGAATTACAAGCTCGTATCATTGTTCGTGAAGTATTCCGTGAAAATGGTCTTGATGTAACATTTAATGCAAAACCAATAATTGGTGTAGCTGGTTCTGGTGAACATACTCATTTTGGTGTTATGGCTAAATTAAAATCTGGTAAAGTTGTTAACTTATTTAGCCCAGAAGATATGCGTAAAGAATCTGCTAGCTCTTTAGGCATTGGTGCAATTATGGGACTTTTAAAACACTATGAAGCCATTAATCCATTCATCAGCTCTACAACAGATTCTTTAAACCGTTTAAAACCTGGGTTTGAAGCGCCAGTATGTATTGTTACATCTTTAGGTACTGATCCATCTGAACCTAGCCGTAACCGTACAATCCTTTGCGGTTTAATTCGAGATATCGATAATCCTATGGCGACACGTTATGAATTGCGTTCTCCAAATCCTTACACTAATACATATACTGCTTTAGCATTGATCTTTATCTCTGCATTTGATGGTATGAAATATGCCATTACATCTGGTAAAACACAAGCTCAATTGGAAGCAGAGCTTTCCAAAGAAGTAGGTGAAACATCTGATTATCTTGCTACAAATCGTGCATACCGTACTGAAAAAGATGTGTTTGATGATTTCACACAAGAAGAACGTAATCAAATGTTTGGTGTTGCTCCAGCTACTGTATGGGAAAATATAAAGGGTTACCAAAATAATCCTGAATTAGTAGAAACATTGGCTCAAGGCAATGCATTTGCTAAAGATTTAATGGACTCTTTTATTGCGTCCATTCTTAAACGCTGGAAACTAGTATTGGCTAACCGCTTAATCCCAAACAATTTGGATACAGTTCGTAGCATGGTTGCAATTCATACTGACAGCCGAAATAGTGTAGATGATAAACGCTTTGCAGAAGTTAATGACTTACGTTTCTACCTTGCGAAAGATAGTGATGATCGTAAATCCTTATTCACTCGTTTAATTGATGCACTTAATGATGGTGAATATGATTTAGCATCCCAATTACAAATCGAAATGAATGATAAAATGGAAGAATTAGAAGCTAAGTACGCTAACTACGCTAAAAATATCTTCTAATAAAATCAATTTATTAATAAAAATGGCCTCTACTACGGTAGAGGCCATTTTTCATTTAAATATATCTAAATAAATTAGATATATTCAAACAAAACGATTTAAATTTTATTCGTTATGTCCAATAAATTTTTCTACTAATACTAAGCTACATACAAGTACAAAAATTGCAACAGACCAAATTAAATTATCAAATGATGATTCATGATTGATAATTAGAAGTCTTACAATTGCAGTTATGCCAATGTATAAAAAGAAGTTAAGCGGAAAGTGGAAGTTATTTTTAAAATATTTAACGATGAGTGCAATAAACTCAAAGTATAGAAAGAAGGTAATTAGTTCTTCAATCAATAAAGAGTATGTACTATAACCTTGAATATTCGCCCACGTAACATAGACAAGACTAATCAATGTATTAATAAGTGCAATACAAAGTGCAATACCAACGCCTACAAGGGCTATATTTTTTATCGTTAATAATAGTTTAGAAATACGAATCCACATATATAATTCACCTACAATAAAAATCTAAATACTATACTACATAAAAAAGACCGTACACCGTACGGTCTTTTTACCTTTATATTAAGCTATTAGCAAAAATCTTAAGATTAGATATCAGCTTTAATAGCTTCTAATGCAGCATCGAAGTTAACTGCTTGAGTTACTTCAGGTACATATTCAACATAAGTTACTTTGTTATCTTTGTTGATTACTACAACGCCACGAGTTAAAAGACGAAGCTCTTCAATCAAGAAACCATAGTTTTCACCGAAGGAAGCATCTTTGTGGTCAGACAAAGTAATAACTTTATCTACGCCTGCAGCACCACACCAACGTTTTTGAGCGAATGGTAAGTCCATAGAAATTGTCAATACGACTACATCTTCGGAAAGTGCTGTTGCATCTTGGTTGAACCAACGAGTTTGAGCATCACAAACACCTGTATCAAGGGAAGGAACAACGGAGATAACTTTTACTTTACCTTCGAAGTCTTTTAAAGTTTTAGCTTGCAAGTCATTGCTCAATACAGTGAAGTCTGGAGCTTGTTGACCTACTTTAATTTCTGGGCCAACTAATGTGATAGGGCCACCTGCAAATGTTACTACGCCAGTACGTTTTTCCATGTTGTATTCCTCCTAAGAGTTTTAATTCTAATTATGTAAAATATAATTTCTTTATATGCATAGTATAACATTTACATTACCATAAGTAAACTAAAAAATTCGATATAGTATTAATTAAAAAGATCTTTACGATTGATTACTGTAAAAATTTAAAGAGGCCATTTAACTAATATTAATATTGATGAAATAGAACTGCTACTGTAATAAAATATTTAATCTAACTGTTATACGTATAGGTGTATTAATGTATCATAAAAAATGTGTATACTATAAAGAGAAAAGTTAACGTAATAAAATTTGTTGATTTAGCTTTTACAGTATTGATTTAAATTCAATTACAATATAATGATACTAGTAATTATATAGGCAATGATTTTGATTAGACTTAATAGGATATGTTAGAGAGGACCTATGAAACCAATAGATTTATTTATGCAGTTTTTCCGGCGTGAAGGCTGGATCTATGCCATTGGCTTAACTATGTTGATGGCAATTGACGTGGCTTTTTTATTTGTTCCTCAATTTATTGGTAATGCTATAGATACGTTGAGCAATAATAAGGAAGGGTTAGGCACTTATATTTTTTATTTCATTTTATTATTTATTATTATCACTATTTTAAAAGTTATCTCACGCAGAACCCTATTAGGCTCTATTCGTCGCATGGAGTATCTTTTTCGTGAGATTTTGTGTAGTAAAGCATTACAAGTAAAAACAACGTACTATGAGGCTAATGGACCTGGTAAGGTTATGGCGCTCATGACTAACGATGTAACATCGCTACGTGTTGCCCTTGGTCTAGGTGTAATGATTATAGTGGATATTATTTTCTATTCCATTGTGGGCTCCATAATTTTAATTCAAAAGATTAATACTGTATTAGCTTTTAAAATTATGACACCTGTATTCTTAATTATTGTGGCTATATTTGTACTAGGCAGAAAGCTACGTATTAAACAACGTAGTGCACAAGCTACTTATAGCGATTTAACAGAGTTTGGACAAGAGTTATTTCAAGGGATGGATGTTATTCGAGCTTTTAATCGTGAAAGTATAATCTCTAATTCTTTTGAAAAAATAAATAAACTTAATTATAAGAAGAATATGGATGTTGCACTACTAGATGCAATATTAACACCGTTAACAAGAATTGCACCCTTTATTTGTATCAGTATTAGTATATTTATTTGTGGACATTTAGCTGTAGAAGGCAAAATGACTATAGGCGAATTTGTTACTATCAATTCTTTTATCATGTTAATTGTAGGGCCTTTAATAGGCTTGGGGGGACTTATTTCTATTGTACAAAAAGGTCTTGCTTCCTTAGATCGTATCATGGATTTCTTGCATTTGCCTACTGAAATAATAGAGGATACTGATGAAGTATTGCCGCTTGAGGATATTCATATTCGATACTTAGATTTTACTTATGAAAACTCTAAAGGGCATGCATTATCTCAGTTGACAACGACAATACCAAAAGGTTCATTTATTGGTTTAGTTGGTAAACCCGGTTCTGGCAAAAGTACATTGTTTAAATTGCTTATTGGATTACAAGAGTGTCCGGAAAAATCTATTTATTTTGGCAGTCAAGATTTAGCTACTGTTTCTTTATCAAAGCTTAGAAACTCAATTGCTTATGTGCCGACACAATCTTACCTATTAAGTACGACCATTGCTGATAATATTAAATTTGGTAAAGATTTATCCATGCATGAAACTGTAGAGTTGGCAGCACAAAAGGCAGACTTATATAGAGATTTAGGCGATTTGTTAAACGATGATTTACATGAGCTTGCTGAAGAAGGTCATGATTTATCAGGTGGACAGAAACAGCGAATCAATATGGCTCGCGGCTTTTATAAAAATGCGCCATATGTATTGCTAGATGATTGTTTTTCCGCTTTAGATGCAGTAACAGTTACAACAATATTAAATTCATTACATAATGTAAAAGATCAGACGATTCTATGTATTTCACAACGACTAGAGGTTGTAGAGAAAGCAGATAAAATACTAGTATTTGATGAGGGGCGTATCGTAGAAGAAGGTACTCATGAGGAATTATTAGCTAACAATGGTTTATACCGTACCTTATATGAAGCGCAGAATGGAGGAGACCATCATGAAGAAGCGTGATCTAAGAAATGACTGGGCTCTATTCTTCTATATAACTGCCTACATTAAGCCTTATTTAGGTATTCTATTTTTAGCAACTGTTGCGCTCGCAGGAAATTTAGTACTATTACTTTTACGCCCATATTTAACTAAGCAAGTTATCGATCTTGGATTTGCCACTAATGATATCGCTGTTATTGAATACTATGCTTTAATGTATGGCTTTACTATAATTGGTAGTGTATTATTTATCTTTGTAGAGAATTACTTTTTAAAAAGTTTTGGTCAAAAAATTATCTATAATATTCGTAGTATTATATTCCAAAAGATTCTTAATAAACCACATGATGAATTTTATAAGTTGCCAATTGGGAATTGGGTAACTCGCATTACTAATGATGTAGAGTCATTACGTACATTATATACAGATGTAATTCTGAATTTGGCAAGTAGCGGTTTAATGATTATTGGTATATTAGGATTTATGTATGCCATTAATATACCTTTAGCAATAATCATGACAATTTTACTACCTATAATGGGTGGAATTATTTGGGTGTTTCAAAAGTTTTCTCGCAAAGCATTCCGTCAGGTAAGACGTTCTGTAGCGGCTTCTAATGCAAGCATCAAGGAACTGTTAAATTATATTGTAATCGTAAAATCCTATGGTGGCGAAAGAGCAATTGAGGAACGTTATAATACTGTTAATAAAGGTTTCTTAGAAGCAGGTCTTTTTGAGGTTACCACATTTTCTATTTTTAGACCGCTCGTAGATGGTCTATTCTTTGTTGCGTTAATTGTTATTTTTACAACTACGAATTTAATAGACTCCGTAGCTGATGCTGGTACAGTATTTGCCTTTATACAATATATGGACCGATTTTTCCAACCATTAAAGGAAATTGCAGATAAATATAACTCCCTACAAAGCGCATTAGCTGGTGCTGAAAGATTAGTTCCCTTATTAGAGGAAGAAGAGCGTCAGATGGCTAATGAAGTTCCTGATGAATTTAAACATATAGAGACTATTGAATTCGAGCATGTATGGTTTTCCTATGAGAATAACGACGTTTATGCGCTAGAGGACTTTACATTCACTATTAAAGCTGGAGAATTCATAGGTATTGTAGGCCCTTCTGGTAGTGGTAAATCAACACTTTTATCATTGTTGATGGGAATCTACAAACCAACAAGAGGGGCTATCTATATTAACGGTATAAATATTGCTCAATATGATAGTTCTGTGCTTCGTCATTTAATGGGATATGTTTTTCAGCAAGCTTATCTATTTAAGGGTTCCATTAGAGATAATTTAACACTTTTTGATACATCAATTTCTAATGAGGATATGGTCAATGCAGCAAAACAAGTTAACTTGCATTCTATGATTGAACACCTTCCGGAAGGGTATGACACACCGGTTGGTTATTTAGGCTCTTTATTATCTGATGGGCAAAAGCAATTATTGGCTTTTGGCCGTACCTTGATTAAAAAAACACCTATTCTATTGTTAGATGAAGCAACGGCTAACATTGATAGTCATACGGAGAAGCAAATTCAAGCAAGTATTGAAAATATTCGAGGTAGTAAAACAATCGTAAGTATTGCTCATCGCCTTTCAACAGTTAAAGATGCCAATAAAATAGTGTATATGGAATATGGTAAAATAATAGAAATAGGATCTTTTGATGAACTTATCAACTTAAAAGGGGCCTTTTATAATCTCTGGAATAATCAACACAGTGGGAGTTAGTATGGAATATATCCAATCTAAAGATAATAAGACCATTAAGCGAATTATCTCTTTAGGGCAGCGTAAAAATCGCCAAAAATATGGAGAGTACATTGTTGAAGGTATTCGATCTATTCGAGATATTGCAGCTATGGGGGCAGTAAAAACAATTGTTATACGTGAATCTAAAGCGCAAGATAAACATGTATTAGATTTATTAGACTTAGATACTGTTCAATTTGTACCTAAATTTATTGCACAAGATCCAATATTTGATAAGGTGGATAATACCGTAAATGGACAAGGTGTAGTTGCTATTGTATCAAAACCAAAATACGATATGGAAAGCATTCACATTGATGATGGTTTATATATTACATTAGATGGAGTTCAAGATCCTGGCAATCTAGGTACCATAATTCGTACAGCAGTTGCAGCAGGTGTAAAAGGTATATTTTTGATGAAAGGAACTGTGGATCCTTTTAATGACAAGACAGTGCGCAGTACTATGAGCGCCTTACATAAAATACCTTTATATGAGGATATTACCTTATCTCTGTTACATGATATGGTAACTGAGTCTAATATGACTACCTATGTAACTGCTTTAGAACATTCCAATCCTTATCATACTGTACGTTATGCTAAGCGAACTATGCTAGTATTAGGAAACGAAGGGAATGGCGTAACACCAGAGGTTATGAATCTATGTACAAATCGTATTATGATTCCTATGTATGGTGATATGGAATCCTTAAATGTAAGCGTAGCTGCTGCATTATGTATGTATAAAGTACAAGAACAATTGATGCCTTAGTATATATGATAAAAATTTATGACCTTATAAAAAGTCCTCTACTAGTATACAAGTAGAGGGCTTTTGTATTGATTTTTTAGTTGTGTATTTGGTACAATAACATATATCCTTTGTGGGAGAACAAAGTTCTCCCTTTTTTTCATGAAAAGGAAGATAACTATGTCCAAATTAATTGTAAATGCAGACGATTTTGGCCTTCATAGTGCAGTTAATGCTGGTATTATTGATGGTCATCGTAGGGGTATTATTACCAGTACCTCTTTAATGGCAGGAGGAGAAGCTTTTACAGAAGCCGTAAGTATGGCAAAACAGAACCCTAAGTTGGGCATTGGTATTCATATTACCTTGGTAGGTGGGGTGAAACCAGTATGTGATCCATCAGAAGTTTCATCACTTCTCACACCAGAAGGTGTATTTCCAGAGAACTATGTAGAATTTATTAAACGTATTTACTCTGGCAAAATCAATTATAGTGAATTACGTAAAGAGATTCATGGACAAATAGCTCAAATAATGGATACCGGGTTAAGGGTAACTCATATTGATGGACATCAACATATGCATGTTCTACCAACGGTATTGCCAATTGTGATTGAACAGGCAAAATCCTTTGGTATACATGCTATACGTATACCCGATGAGTCTACTGGTTTTATGAATTATATGTATTCCCCAATTCGATTTCTTGGTAAAGTTGGTTTATCAACGGTTGCGGCTAATGCGCGACCAATCATACGAAATAATTGTATGACTACAACCCAATATTTTTGGGGCATGGCAAATGGAGGCCATATAAATCAGAAATCTCTAATGGGTATCCTAAAAGCGGTAAATAAACATTCTGGTACCCATGAATTGATGGTTCACCCAGGTAGTAATAGTAGTATTCTTAGTAAGCTTTATAATTGGGGTTATCATTGGGAAGATGAGTTGCAAGCACTCTGTTCCAGTCATACGCGATTATATATAAGTCAACATGATATAGAGCTCATTAATTATGGAGACTTGGTATGAGTAAAATGATGAAGAGAGGCATCTTTATGTTTCTCTTGTTGTTGGCTGTATCAATCGGTATCATTTACTATACTATTGATTTAGATGCATTGAAAGCCATATCATCTTTTAATAGTATTTCCTTATTATTAGCTGTAGTTGCTTTAGTATCAGGTATGTATTTTGATGGATTACGACTTCAAAGGCTCGTAAAAATTGGTGGTTACAAGTTATCGATACGAGCAGTGCTACGAGTTATTTTTAGTAATTATTTTATGGCTATGTTGACACCTGGAGCTAGCGGGGGGGCTGTCGCGCAAGTACTGGTGTTGAGAAGTTATGGCGTACCTATATCTAAAGGTACACCGATTGTATTAATACGTACCGTATTTTCCATTATGTTTTTGGTCATTATGCTGCCATTAGTATTCTTACGAGA
The DNA here is from genome assembly GCF_002959795.1 of Veillonella sp. S13054-11. Classification (NCBI taxonomy): domain Bacteria; kingdom Bacillati; phylum Bacillota; class Negativicutes; order Veillonellales; family Veillonellaceae; genus Veillonella; species Veillonella sp. S13054-11. The sequence goes on along the minus strand of NZ_PPCY01000001.1, from coordinate 119,208 downwards.
TGCTATTGAAATTCCATATATCTCTCGTGATATGCTTTTGATTTTTGCCGTGCTTGCTGTTATAGCGGCCTTAGTGGGAACTTATATATTACAGACTAAATATATGCGTCAATTTGTCTATAATCTAGCACAACGATTTAAAGCACATAACACTAAAGATTGGCTTTCTAAATTAGAAACATTAAATCAAGGTCTTGGTTTACTTTATAAACAACCTGTCCAATCTTTAATAGTTTTTATTGAATCTGGTTTGAGTTTATTATGCTTATATTGTATTGCACCCGCTTTAATGTATGCTTTCACACCAGATATTCCTATTATCGATATTTTAGATCGCATGATTTTATTAAATCTTATTTTGTATTTTGCACCAACCCCAGGGGGAACAGGCATTGCAGAAGGTCTATTTGTAGTATTATTTAGTGCCTTTGTACCTAATGGAACAGTGGGCATCATCGCTGTAGGATGGCGTGTTGTGGCTGAATATATGCCATTCTTCATCGGTATGTATGCAGTATTAACATTATATGGACGACAATTCGTTGCCCAAGAAACTTCAAGAGAACAATAAGGGAGTGTGCTCTATGTCTAAACCAAAAAAAGATAAATTTTATCTGGTTCAAGAAGATATTTTACCAGAGGCTATAAAAAAGACGATAAAAGTAAAAGAAATTCTAAAACTAGGTGAGGTTAAAACAATTAACGAAGCAGTTGAAAAAATGGATTTAAGTCGATCTGCGTATTATAAATACAAGGATTATGTTTTTCCATTTTTTGAAATTGCTCAAGGGAAAATTGTTAGTATTTATGTTTCTATGTCAAATGAATCTGGTATGTTATCAAGCGTTTTGAAAGCCATTGCTGAACGTAACGGTAGTATTTTAACGATTAATCAAGATATTCCATTACAAGGCATTGCGAATAGTAGTATTTCTTTTGAAACCAAGGATTTACAAGGTTCATTAGAAGATTTATTGCTAGATATTCGCTCTATGAAGGGGATTATCAAGGTAGAGATTTTAGGCCAAGCATAGGCTAATTAAGAGAGTAGGACGATTATGACCACTATAAAAATTGCTTTATTAGGTTTTGGTACTGTTGCACAAGGTACTTTTAACTTATTGCAAGACAATGCTGAATTAATTAAAAATCGTACAGGTGTCAATGTTGAAATTTCAAAAATTTATGTACGAAATCCAGAAAAATATAGTCATATTACATTACCAGAAACAGCTAAATATGTAACTGATATTGATGAAGTGTTAAAAGACGATTCCATCCAAATGGTAGTGGAATTGATGGGTGGTACAAACTTTGCAAAAAATTGCGTAGAAGGAGCCTTAAAAGCTAAGAAGAATGTGGTAACTGCAAATAAAGACTTACTAGCAGAAGCTGGTCCATACTTATTAGACTTAGCGAGTAAAAATGGGGTAGATCTACGTTTTGAAGCATCTGTTCTAGGTGGTATTCCTATAATCCGCACATTATATGAATCGTTAGCCGGTAATCGTATTACTGAAATCATTGGTATTATGAATGGTACTACAAACTTTATTTTGACTAAAATGTCTGAAGAAGGTTTAAGCTACCAAGATGTATTGAAAGAAGCACAAGATTTAGGATATGCAGAGGCAGATCCTACAGCTGATGTAGAAGGACTTGATGCAGCTCGTAAATTGGCAATCCTTGCATCTATTAGCTTTAACCGTCGTATTTTCTTTGAAGATGTAACTGTAGAAGGTATTACTTGTATTGATACTGAAGATATAAAATTTGGGAAAGAGTTTGGTTACAATATTAAATTATTAGGTATTGCTAAAGAAACTGCTCAAGGATTATCTTTAAATGTATATCCTGCATTTATTCCTACGACACATCCATTAGCATCTGTTCGAGGATCCTACAATGCAATTTATGTTAAGGGCAATGGTATCGATGATGTCATGCTATATGGTCGTGGTGCAGGTAGCTTACCGACAGGTAGTTCTGTAGTATCTGACATAATGGAAGTGGCAAAGAATGTCTCTTATAATGAAACAGGGCGCTTGAAACCGTTCTATTATGATCAAAAAGATATTTATTCTCCAGGTAAAATCCAATCTAGCTACTACTTGCGTTTAGCAGTGGATAATAAAACAGGTGTTCTAGCAAAAATCTCTGCAAAATTAGCAGAACAAAAAATTTCTGTTTTATCCATCGTTCAACGAAATATGGATCCAGAAACTGCAGTTCTTGCCATTGTTACATCTAAATGCCCAAGATCTTATATTTTAAATCTTATAGACTCTTTTAATAGCTTGCGCTCCGTTAAGGCTGTTAATAGTGTTATTCGTATTATGGAAGCTTAATTATGAATACTGTTCGTGTACAAGTACCTGCCACTAGTGCAAACTGTGGCCCAGGTTTTGATTGCTTAGGATTAGCACTAAATCTTTATAATATATTCAGATTTACACCAGATGAAAATGCTACAGAATATACATATACTTTTGAAGGTTTTGGTGCAGATATTTTACGCGCTGAAGATCCTAAAAAGAATCTAATTGGTTTCGCTATGGATCAAGTTTTTGCTACTGCTCAAGAACCAATTCGATATGGTCATATAACTTCTGAAACCTTGATTCCTCCCTCTCGTGGACTAGGTAGTAGTAGTACGGCTATAGTAGGGGGACTTTTACTGGCGAACGCATTAGTAAAGCATCCACTTTCAAAAGAAGAGTTACTGGTTATAGCAAATCGTATGGAAGGTCATCCAGATAATGTAGCGCCAGCTATTTACGGAAATTTATGTTGTGCTACAGGTTTAAAAAATAAGGTACTAAACACGGTCATTTCTATTCCTCCGGAGCTACATTTTGCTGTTGTAGTACCAGAAGTCATGGTATCTACTGAGTATGCTCGTTCTGTGCTACCAAATCATATTCCATTCAAAGAAGCTGTACAAAATGTAAGTCATGCTTCATTATTTGTAACAAGCTTAATTACGCATCAATTAAGTAATTTATCTGTTGCCTTAGATGACAACTTGCATGTACCTTATCGTAAGACATTGATTCCTCATTGTGATGAAGTTTTTGAAGCCGCAAAAGTTGCTGGAGCTTACGGTGCTACTATCAGTGGATCGGGTTCTACTCTAATTGCATATGTTGATAAAGCTCATGTACAAGAGGTAGCAAAGGCTATGGGGGCTGTATTCACAGCAAATGAGATTGAAAATAAAATATATTGCTTAGAAGCTGATACAACTGGAGCGTTAATTATATAGTTTATGGTATAATTATAGTGTTAGGCATAGTCCATAACAATAATTGGAGGAAACTATGAACAATATAAAAACAACACTTTTGTTAGCTACGCTAACGGCCATTTTAGTGGTTATTGGTGATATGATTGGCGGCAGAAGCGGTATGATTATGATGTTTGTCATATCCATGGGTATGAATTTTATGTCTTATTGGTACAGCGATAAAATCGTTTTAGCCCAATACAATGCTCAACCTGTTACTGCACAGTCTAATCCAAAACTATATGCAATGGTAGAGAAATTGACTAAAAATGGTAATTTACCAATGCCAAGGGTTTATATCATTCCCAGTGAAGTACCGAATGCATTTGCAACAGGTAGAAATCCTAGTCATGCAGCAGTTGCTGTTACAGAAGGTATCCAACGTCTATTAACTGATGAAGAATTAGAAGGTGTGCTTGCACATGAATTAACACATGTTAAGAATCGAGATACATTGATTAGTACAATTGCAGCTATGATGGCTGGTGCTATTTCTATGATAGCCAATATACTTCAATTCACTGCCATATTTGGGCGCTCTGATGATCGAGAAGGCACTAACCCTTTGGCGCTTCTTGGTACGATCATTATTGCACCTATCGCAGCTGGTCTTATTCAGATGAGTATTTCCCGTACTCGTGAGTTTTTAGCTGATGAGGGAGGCGGAGATATGTGTCGCAACCCATTAGCACTGGCTTCTGCACTTGCAAAAATTGACTACTACTCTAAACATGGTGCATTGCCTAATGCAAGTAATGCTACAGCCCATATGTTTATTATTAACCCTATGATGGGAATTGGTGAAAGCTTGAGCAATCTTTTTAGTACACATCCTCGCACGGAAGAACGTATTCAAAAGTTAAAGAAACAAGCTATGAATCCAAAGTATAAAGAAAAGGCAATATTATAATTAGTATCTACTGGAGGGTATCATGCAAGAAACATTAGTTTTAATTAAACCAGATGCAGTTAAACGTCAATTAAGTGGTGAAATCCTTAGCCGTTATGAACGTAAAGGCCTTGTTATTAAAGCATTAAAACTTTTACAAGTACCTCGTGAATTAGCGGAAGAACACTATGCAGAACATAAGGAAAAGCCATTCTTTGGTGAATTAGTTGATTTTATTACATCAGGCCCAGTTCTTGCTTTTGTGTTAGCTGGTGAGAACGCAATTGTATCCGTACGTGCTTTAAACGGAGCAACAAATCCTGTAGATGCTGCCCCTGGTAGTATTCGTGGTGACTATGCCCTAACAATGGATGCTAACGTAGTACATGCTTCTGATTCTCCAGAAGCTGCTGCTCGTGAAATTCATCTTTGGTTCCCTGAATACAAATAATCTCAAGGTTGGTATTATTTAGCTTTTATTTCTACATCCATGTATATCTATAGGAGGTAATCATATGGCAAGTAGTGTTTATACAAAAACAGGTGATGCTGGTACAACTGGTTTATACACGGGAGAACGTGTACAGAAATCATCTTTACGCGTAGAAGCTTATGGTACAATCGATGAATTACAAGCTTTTTTAGGATTGGCTCGCGCTTATGCTGAAAATCCACGTGTTGCTGCTGAATTATACGATATTGAGCGAAACTTATGGACATTAATGGCCGATATTGCAAGTTTAAATACTGCTCCGGTAATTACTGAGCAATATGTAAAGCATTTAGAAAAAGTTATTGATCGCTTTGATGCAAAGTTAGAACCTTTATCTAGTTTTGTCATTCCCGGTGAAAAACAATCTTCTGCTTATTTACATGTAGCTAGAACGATTACTCGACGTGCGGAACGCGCTTTATGGCGAGTATTAGACGCTGGTGAAAGTGTTCACGAATCTAATTTAAAATACTTAAATCGTCTATCCGACCTTTGCTTTATCTTGTGTCGTGTAGAGGAAGAACTTGGGGCTGAATAAACAAAAAAAGCTATGTATTTTACATAGCTTTTTGCTCGTTATAGACCTATTGTGAAATTGTTTGGTTTAAAACATCTTGAGGGCTAGGATAGTAAAAGAAGATATGAGGAATTTCATAACGGAATTTTTCTCTTAATAAATTGGCTAATGTTGTTTCAAAGTTTATAATTTTATCAGCGCCGAAATCAAAGTCTTCAACTAATACTAATAGTTGTGCTTCAACTTGCGGTGCGTTTTCAGGTAAAGCTTCTGGTGGTAGAGGAACATTCACTACTACTCGTGCAGTACCAATATATTTACCTTGTCCGTCATCGATGGCAACACGATATGTATTATCCCATAGCGTAGCCATCATTTTTAGTTTCATATTCATAATTTCCATAGTATCGCTCCTTTGTTATACTTATAATGATACTGAAATTATAAATTCTTGTATAGGTGCATTATGAAATCACAAATTATATTGTGTTCCGGTGGGGCACGCAGTGGAAAAAGTGAATTTGCTGAACGTTTAGCATTGGCTACAAAGGGGCCAAAAGCTTATGTAGCTACGGGCCAAGCTTTTGATGAGGAAATGGTGGATCGCATCAAAAAACATCAAGAGCGACGAGGAAAAATATGGAATAATTTTGAAGTACCTTTACATTTAGCTGATGAATGGGAAAATATCAGTCAATCAGCAGATGTAATTCTTATAGATTGTTTAACCATGTTCACTACCAATCACATGATGGCTTATGGCTCCATTCGTGGTCAAGAAGATGCTAATAGATTAGAACAGACAATACTTTCAGAATTAGACACTTTATTAGACTCGATACAATCATGTGAAGGTAAAACAGTTATATTTGTGACCAATGAAATTGGGTTAGGTATTGTGCCGGATAATAAACTGGCTAGATATTTTAGAGATATTGCTGGTCGTGTGAATCGAGCAGTAGCTTCTGTTGCAGATAAACTCTATTTAACAATTAGTGGTGTTACCATTGAATTGAAATCACAGGAGGTTCATATAAATGGCTAAGAAAATCATGTTTCAAGGAACGAGTTCTAATGTAGGTAAAAGTATTCTTTGTACTGCATTATGCCGTATTTTTTATAGAAAAGGTTTTAAGACCGTTCCTTTTAAAGCACAAAATATGGCCCTCAATTCTTATGTGACAAAATGGGGCGATGAAATTGGCCGTGCTCAAGTCGCTCAAGCCGAAGCCGCTGGTATTGATCCAATTGTTCAAATGAATCCTGTGTTATTAAAACCTACAGGAAATCAATCGTCTCAAGTTGTATTGATGGGGAAACCTGTTGGCGTATATAGTGCCAAAGAATATCATACAAAATATTCACTAACCGCTTTAGATAAGGTTAAAGAATCTATTGATTTCTTAGACTCAAATTTTGATATGATGGTTATCGAAGGTGCCGGTAGTCCTGCAGAAGTTAACTTAAAAGCAAATGATATTGTAAATATGCGTATTGCCAAGATGACTCAAGCTCCAGTTTTTCTCATTGCAGATATTGACCGAGGTGGTGCTATTGCGTCCATTGTTGGTACCTTAGAATTATTAGAACCAGAAGAACGCGATCTTATTAAAGGTATCGTTATCAATAAATTCCGTGGTGATATCAAACTATTAGAACCAGCTCTTACATTTATTGAAGAAAAAACAGGTAAAAAAGTGGTAGGTGTTATTCCTGCCATTGAGAACCTCGATATTGATGAAGAAGATTCTGTTGCATTAGAGAACAAACGCAATAGTGGTACTAAAGATATTCAGGTCGTAGTTATGCAAACACCTAAAATCTCTAATTTTACAGACTTTGATGCACTTAATTATGAGCCAGATGTATCTGTCCGTTTTGTAGGCCCTGGAGATGTTATCGGTACGCCAGATTTAATTATATTACCTGGTTCTAAAAATACATTGGCTGACTTAACATATTTACGTGATACAGGCTTTGCTGATGAAATCAAAAAATTGGCTGCTCAAGGTACACCTGTTATCGGTGTTTGTGGCGGTAACCAAATGTTAGGTAAAACTATTTATGATCCGCATCATATGGAAGGTGATATCGAGGAAATTGAAGGACTTGGCCTTGTTGAATCCTCCACGACTATGAAGGCTCAAAAAACTACCCATCAAGTACAATTCAATGTATCTAATTTACAGTTTTTAAATGGTACTTTCAGGGGTGAAAAATTAGTAGGCTATGAAATTCATATGGGGGATACTACGCCACTAGCAGATTCGGTGTCTCGTTGCTTTACAATTACAAGTCGCAGTGAAGAGGCTGTCAATGTTATTGATGGTTTTATTGATGGTAATCATCAAGTAATGGGTACATATATTCACGGTGTATTTGATAATGACGAGTTTAGACGTTTTATTATCAATCAATTACGTGAACGCAAGGGATTACAACCATTAGATGTAGTATTCCATTATTTTGACCATAAAAATGCGGCATATAATCGCTTAGCTGATATTGTGGAGGAACATCTAGATATGGATTATATTATGTCTACCTTGGGATAGTAGAGGAGATATATGGAACATTTAGCAATTTTTCACTGGTTTTCAAAGTATAACTTTGTGTGCATACCAGTTTTAGCATTTTTATTGGATTTAATTATTGGAGATCCCAATAGTAAATATCATCCAGTGGCCATTATTGGACGTATAATATCTTTTTTTGAAGCCGTTCTTTATAAAGACACTGATAATGATACGAAGAAATTGTGGTACGGTGGTATTGCAGTAGGTTTAATTCTTATATCGGTATATATCATAGTATCTTTATTGTTATGGCTAGGTGGAGTAGTAGACGAATGGGTATACTATGCTTTCGAAGTAGTGATCCTCTACATTGCCATTTCTCCACGTTCATTGGCTGGCGCAGGTTTTACCATTAGTCAGTTAATAAAACAAGGTAATATTGTAGATGCTCGCAAACGTTTATCATGGATTGTGGGACGAGATACGGAAGACTTAGATGAAAGCGAAATCACTCGGGCTACAGTAGAAACGATTGCGGAAAATACGGTAGATGGTATTATTGCACCTTTTTTCTTTTTTATTATCGGTGGCCCTATGGGGGCTATTCTTTATAGAACTGCTAATACTATGGATTCTATGTTAGGCTATAAGAATCAAAAGTACTTGTACTTTGGTCGCGTAGCTGCACGCTTTGATGACATATTAAATTGGATTCCTGCCCGAATTACCTTTGTATTATTTGTAATTTCTGCATTCTTTTTACGCTTTGATGCTAAAAAGGCAATAGAAATCGGTTTACGTGATGCAAAAAAACATCCTAGTCCTAATGGGGGGTATGCAGAAGCACCTGTGGCAGGGGCCTTACATATCCGTTTAGGTGGTTACAATCAGTATTTCAAAAAAATGACCTTCCGTGAATATATGGGCGATCCTATTGAAAAGCTAAACCGTAACCATATTACTCGAACAATTTATATGATGTATGTTACGACTATACTAATGGTTATCATTAGTACAGTCATTACCTATGGGATGAATGTATAATGACACCTTTTTTTATAGCACTACAATTTTTAACGCGTTTAAAAATTGTAAATCAAACTGAATGGTCTGTAGAGGACTTTGGTAAATCTGTTGTAGCCTTTCCTTATGTGGGCCTTATTATTGGTCTCATATTAGCTATATTATATGGCGTATTATCGCCATTTATTCCGATTATGCCATTGATGTTAATTATCGTTGTGGCTGAGTTTTTAATAACTGGTGGCCTTCATGCTGATGGTTTGATGGATACAAGCGATGGTTTGTTTTCCGGCCGTGAAAGAGAACGTAAACTAGAAATCATGAAAGATAGTCGTATAGGCTCCTTTGGAGTTGTTGCTTTTGTATTTGTTACACTTTTGAAATGGCAATTATTAGCTTCGATTCCATCGGCTGAATTTATACCTATGGCACTCATTATGATGCCTTTAATGAGCCGTTGGTCTATGGTTTTTAGTATTCGATCCTATCCATATGCTAGAGAACAGGGGATGGGGGCAGCATTTGCTAATTTAGCACCTAAACATGTTATTACTTATAACACCATATCTACGTTCTTTATGCCTATTCTATTACTATTAATCGGTTTAGTATTATATACACTTTTATATGGTGCTTATGCAATTTTTTCAGCACCTGATGTAGGGTATTTAGTAGGATTAGGTGTGTTAGTATATGCTACTATAGGTATTTTCCAAATCAATATTGTTAGCATGATTATTACGTATATTATTAACCGATTATTAAACCGCTATATTGTAAAAGCGTTAGGTGGCACTACTGGTGATACATATGGATTTGTTGTGGAAGTAACTGAAGTATTATTGATATTGGTATATAGCATAATTGTATCTATACAATCAGCTACGGTAGTTAATAATCCAACTATGTTCTAACTCTAAATTTTTGATTTTCAAAGTTTTAATATTTTTAGAACGTATACTTTATTTGATGTGAAAGGAGTTTAATGTGACCTATTATGTAAGAGCCCCAGGTACATGTGGGGAATTTCTACAAGGTTCTATTGATGGTCAGTCATTTTTAGTGACATGTCCAATTAATCGATACTCCTACGCATTGAGTAATGTAATACAACCTTTTTCTAAAGAATTTTGTGCACTTCAACCAAAGTCTGCACAAGCTCGTAAATTAGTACAAGAGTTGGTCCAACAAAAAAATAAAAATCAAATTTGCCCGCCTGTGTATGTAAGATCTGATATTCTACAAGGAAAAGGCATGGCTTCAAGTTCGGCAGATATTTCTGTAACAGCTATGGCTACAGCTTTGGCCATGGACTATGATTTATCATTAAAAGAACTTGAGCAAATTTGTCTATCTGTAGAGCCTACAGATGCCTCTTTTTATCAAGGTGTAACTCAGTTTGATTATATTAAAGGGACTATCTCTAAGCCATTAGGTATGTGCCCACCTTTAAAAATCCTCGTTTTTGACGAAGGCGGTAGCATTGATACAGTTAGCTTTAATAAACAAGCAGATTTACAAAATAAAATTTTAGAAAAAGAATCTATTATACAAGAATCCTTTGATTTGTTTAAACAGGGGCTTACAACGCATGATATAAAGCTTATTGGCCAAGCTGCTACATTGAGTGCCTTTGGCAATCAGCGTATTTTATATAAACCTAATTTATATGACTTTCACGATGTAGGTAATTCTTATAATAGTGTAGGAACAATCATCGCTCATAGCGGAACCATTATGGGACTATTATTCCCCGTTGATTATGGTCGTATTAATGATTGTAAGAATGAGATTTTGCGTAAGTTGCCACAATTATCCTATGTAGATACGGTTGAAACTACGAATGAAGGATTAACTTATATCAAACGATAAAGTATTTCATAGAAAGAGAATAGTATGTCTAAAATACATGGGGGCAATATCTTTCAGTTTGCCCATGAACAACGAATTGAACCATATGAGGTTATTGACTTTAGTGCTAATATCAATCCACTAGGCCCTAGCCAACGTGGCTTATCTGCATTAGAACCTCAATTGCGATATATATCACATTATCCGGATGCTACAAATGATGATATATTAAATGCCATTGCTGATATCTATGGTATGAATAAAAATCAAATTGTAGTTGGCAATGGAGCGGCAGAGCTATTATATGCAATTTGTCGGTTACCTGGCTATACGGGCGCTTTTGTTCCCGCACCAGGTTTTTCTGAATATAAAGCTGCTTTAGAAGCAAGTAGAATTCCAGTACGCGATATTTATTATAGACCACGGGAAGATGAACATGGAAAACCTTATTTTGAGGTTCCTTATTTAGCATTAGAAACTTTTGCAGCCGAGTTAAAAGGGCAAGATGGTCGTATTATTGTATTTCTAGGTAATCCCAATAATCCAGATGGTACGTTACTTGATAAGAACCATATTCGTACTATTGCAAGCATGCTGAAAGATGCTAATAGTTTACTTGTTATAGATGAGTCCTTTATCGATTTTGTTGGTAACGACACATTACAAGATAATGAATACTCCATGCGCTCCCTAGTTAACGAGTTTGATAATATTATCGTGGTTCATTCTTTTACAAAATTCTATGCCGTGCCAGGGCTACGAATTGGTGCTGCTTTCAGCAATCCTCTTATCATTGAGCAACTAAATAGTTTTATTCCAACTTGGTCTGTTAACACATTAGCTCAATCCTATACAGAGGCGGCTTTGAATGATGTAGAGTATGTGAAACGAACAAAACAAGTATTACATGAAGAGCAACTTTTTATGTATAACTCATTAGATACTATAAATGGTATTACTGTATATCCGCCTTCAGCTAATTTTATATTGTTCCACATTGAACAAGAAGGAATAACAGCAGAGTCGATTAATGAAGCGCTTAAAAAATATAATATGATTGTTCGCAACTGTGATTCTTATATGGGATTAAATAATCAATGGGTTCGCGTTGCAATAAAAGATCATGATACTAATGTTAAGTTAGTAGAAAAATTAACAGATATTTTGAAAGTATAGGAAGACTATGAAAACATTGTATATTGTGCGCCATGGTGAAACTGATTGGAACAAAATGGGAAAATACCAAGGCATCACAGATGTTCCACTTAATGAAAATGGTTTAAATCAAGCAAAGGCATGTGGTCAGGCTCTTAAAGATGTTAAATTTGATCGCATATTATCTAGTGATTTGAGTCGTGCTTTAGTTACAGCTGAAGTCATTCGCGGTGAACGTACTACTCCTATTACGGTAGATAAACGCTTACGAGAACTTAATTTTGGTGATTGGGAAGCTATGTTATTTTCAGATATCGAAGATCGTTGGCCTGGTTTGATAGATGAAATGTATTTGCGACCACATCTAGTTAAGGTTCCTAATGGTGAAAGCTTTAAGAATTTACAAGACCGTGCATGGGCAGGTCTAGAGGAATTCATCAATGTTAATAATGAGGAGGAAACACTTCTCATTGCTTGTCATGGTGGAACTATACGAACATTATTGTGTAAATTATTAGATATTTCCATTAGTCATTGTTGGAATTTTAGTCAAGGTAATACAGCAATAAATCGTATATTCTATAATGGCATGGGAGAATTTGATCATAATATTTTAAACTTGCTCAATGATACAGCACACGTAGATGTATTACAAGGTCATGCATAATGCGACTAGATAAATTATTAGCCAATAAAGCTTATGGTAGTCGAAAAGAAGTCCATCAAATCATAAAAGATAGAAGGGTTACCATCAATGGTAGTATAACAACGAAAAAAGATACTCATATTGATATTGATGTTGATATAGTTGCTGTTGATGGTAAGATTGTTAGTACTACTCAACTATATTATGTAAAATTTCATAAGCCAAAGGGCTATGTTACCGCCGTAGAAGATTCTAGTCACCCTGTTGTTATGGATTTACTCCCTCCAGAATTCATAAAAATGGGAGTAGTTCCAGTAGGCAGATTAGATAAGGATACAGAAGGACTTTTACTATTAACTAATGATGGTGTGTGGGGACATTCTATCATCAATGGTAATAAACATGTGCCTAAGGTTTATTACGTAGAATTTGAAGGAACGCTATCTGATGAAGGTATACAACGTATTAAAGAGGGAATTCTTCTTGGAGATGGTACGCAATGTAAACCGGCAGAAATTGAATTTGTATCGTTACATTCAGTACATGTAACAATTGAAGAAGGTAAGTATCATCAAGTTAAGCGCATGATTGGTGCTGCAGGTGGTACTGTAACATATTTGAAACGTCTTACGATTGGTCATATTGATTTAAGTGGCATTGAAGAGGTTGGTTCTGCAATGGAATTGACCGTTGAACAGATAGAGGGCTTTAAAAAATAGCATAAAATTCTATTCAATATAGGTATTTTATGGTAAGATTAATTGTACTTTATAGACTAGGAGCAAGATTATGAATGGATTAAATCTGCTACAACAGTATATTAAAGAGCAAGAATTAACAGGCGTCATTTTAATAAGCCCTATAAATCTACATTATTTTGCAGGCTTTACTGGTACTACAGGCTTTGCTATCATTACTCAAGATAAAGCCTTTATGATTACTGATTTCAGATATACTGAACAAGCAACAAAACAATGTGAAGGGTACACAGTTATTCAATATGAAACAACTGTTATGGATACTCTTGTAGATATATTCAATGAACATCATATTCACGAAGGTTTATTCGGTATAGAAGGCAAACAAATGCCTGTGGATACGTATGAAACTTTATGTGATACATTAGATGAACGCTTTAATTTTACATCTATCAATTTTGCAAAACTACGTGCGGTTAAGCGTGAAGACGAATTAGACTTATTGCGTAAAGCCGCTAAAATTGGTGATGATGCTTTTGCTGCCTTGCTACCACAACTAAAGGTAGAGATGACAGAAAACGAAGCGCGCATTATATTAGAATCAGAAATGTTAAAACGTGGATCAGAGGAACCTTCCTTTGCAACCATTGTTGCTTCTGGTAATCGTTCTAGTATGCCTCATGGTGTAGCCAGTGATAAGGTCATTGAAGCAGGTGATTTTGTTACCTTTGACTTTGGTGCAGTATATAAGGGTTATCATTCTGATATGACTAGAACTATTGTAATGGGGCCTGCCTCTGAATTACAAAAGAAGCTGTATGGTATAGTTTTAGAAGCACAAAAACGTGGCGTAGCTGCAGTTCGGGCTGGTATTACTGGTAAAGAACTTGATGCAGTTTGTCGTGATTATATTAAAGAACATGGATATACCAAGGAATTTAATCATGGTACTGGACATGGCGTAGGTCTTGAGATTCACGAAGAACCAGTAGCCAATACTAAATCCGATACGGTATTTACAGAAAATATGATCATTACGGTAGAACCTGGCATTTATATAACAGGTACTATCGGATTGAGAATAGAGGATAGTGTCATCGTCAAATCTGACGGCTATGAGGTGTTGACACATAGTCCAAAAGAGTTAATTGAAATAGGTATTTAGAAGGAGAAGAGTTAGATGATTTCCAGTAATGATTTTCGTCCAGGTGTAACCGTTGAAATTGACGGTAATGTATGGCAAGTAGTTGATTTCCAACACGTTAAACCAGGTAAAGGTGCTGCATTCGTACGTACTAAAATGAAAAACTTGCAAACTGGTTCTGTAGTTGAGCGTACATTTAATGCAGGTGAAAAAGTGCCTAAAGCACATGTTGATCGTCGTCGTATGCAATACTTATATGAATCTGATGGCTCTTATACATTCATGGATAACGAAACTTATGATCAAGTTGAACTTACCCTTGAACAATTAGGTGATGCTAAAAACTTCCTTCTTGAAAATATGGAAGTATCCATCATGTTCTTCCAAGGTATCGTAATCGGTATTGATTTACCTGTAGCTGTTGAACTTCGCGTAGTTGAAACAGATCCTGGTATCCGTGGCGATACTGCAACTGGTGGTAATAAACCAGCCGTATTAGAAACAGGCTACACTGTAAAAGTACCTCTCTTCATTGAAGTAGATGATGTACTTCGTATTGATACTCGTACAGGACAATACATCGAACGTGCCTAATACTCATTGATATGTATTGGGGCAAGATCTTTTCAAGGAATCTTATTCCCCATATATCGTAACATTTGCACTGTAAGCACTTGTCGTCTATGTAATTATATATAGGGACAGGTGCTTTTTTTGAAAGAGGCCAGTATGACCAAGAAAAATACTGAACTAGAGTCGGGTAAGATTAAGATTAATGATGATGTATATGCTACAATTGTAACAATGACAGCGCTTGACACAAAGGGAATTCATCATATGAGTTCCACCTTTAATGATGGCGTTAACACTTTTTTTAGACGTAAATCCGATCATGAAGGTGTTAAGATATCCTTTAACGATGAAGGAGCAATATCAGTTACACTATATGTGTGCATTCAGTATGGATATCGTATTCCTGATGTTGTTTTACGTCTACAAGAGCGCATTAAAACTGCTTTAGTCTCTTATACAGAAATTGAGGTTCAAACTATTGATGTAGTTGTACAAGACATTATTTTTGATGATTTAGTAACACCTCAACAGCCATAGGAGGTATCTCTATGAGTTCAGATAATCAATTAAATTATGGTTTAGACACGGATACCATTGATATTGCAGATTCTGTCATCATTGATGTAGCAACAAAAACTTTAGGAACCATTCCTGGTATTCATTCTTTAAGCCCACGCTTTTACGATGAGTTGGTAGAGGGTATTACCCATGCTTTTGGTCAGCGTAGCTTACCTGGTATCAATGTAAAGCATCGTAAAGGTTTTATTGAAATTAATATTTATATTAAAGCATTGTATGGATATAATCTCATTGAATTATCGAAACAATTGCAATTAGAAATCAAACAAACCTTAAAAAATATGCTAGATCTTGATCATATTAAGGTTGATGTGCATATTGAAGGTATTGTAAAAGAAAAGGAGCCAGTTTTACATGGTAACTAAGCGAAATCGGCGAGAGGCTCGTCAATACGCATTCCAAATGTTATATGCCAATGAATTTCATACTGATCAAAATGATGTTCAATTTCCCGAAGGAAACATTCATAAAGCAATGGATAAGGCATATGCAAATAGTATTATAGAGGGTGTACTATCAAATGTTGAAGCAATTGATGCTACATTACAGCCATTCTGTAAATCTCGTAAAGTAGCAAATTTAGATAAGGTGGATCGTTCTATCTTACGTATTGCAGTTTGGGAAATGAACAATAAAGTGGAACCTTTAGAGCCATCTATTGCTATTAATGAAGCCATTCAATTAGCTAAAGAGTTTGGCTCTGATGCATCTTATAAATTAATTAATGCAATCTTAGACGCATATAATAAGAGTAAATAATGAAACGATATTACTTAGGCATTGATACGAGTTGTTACACCACAAGTTGTGCCATTGTAGATAGCGACTTTCACATAGTAGGGGAAGCACGTAAAATCTTAGAGGTAAAACTGGGTGAGCGAGGACTACAACAATCAAATATGGTCTTTCAGCATACAAAGGCGTTGCCTAAGTTAATGTCAGAGTTGCCTCAGGTACCAATTAGCGGCATAGGTGTTAGTGGCTTTCCGCGCCGTGAAGAACGCTCTTATATGCCTGCCTTTATGGTCGGGTTAGGACAGGGGCAAACCTTGAGTCATCTTATGAATGTGCCTTTACATATTTTTGCACATCAAGAGAATCATATATTAGCTGCTTTGAGGGATTTAAAAAATATTCCTAATGACCCATTTTTGGCATTACATCTATCAGGTGGCACGACAGAACTATTATATTGCCATTATCAAGGAAACGGTATTTTTGAATCTCATATCGTTGGTGGTTCTAGAGATTTACAAGGGGGACAATATGTTGATCGCATAGGTGTCGCGTTGGGCTTACCATTTCCTGCAGGTAAACATTTAGAGGCATTAGCATTACAAACTACAGAATATGAACCATTGCCATCATCTGTAAAAGACGGATGGATTAGCTTTGCCGGTCCTTGTAGTGCTGCTATGCGGCGTATAAATAACGCTATGAGTGATATAGATAAATCTAAGTTAGCTAGAGCTGTTTTTACTTCCATTGGAAATGCTCTAGAAAAAATGATTACTTATCATACTAAAGAGAAACCTGTACGTGCACTCATTGCTGTAGGTGGTGTGATGAGTAATAGTTTACTTCGTAAGCGGATGGAAACCTATTGTAAACGAAATCATCTCCAATTACATGTGGCGCAACCACAATTCTCTGTTGATAATGCCACAGGTAATGCTTTTGGTGCTGCTTATTTACAAGAATCTAGAGGATAATCGTGAATGTATTAACCATTACACAATTAAACAATCTCATAAAACGTACCTTAGATCGTGAATATCTATTAAAGAATGTATATGTAAGTGGTACCATTATTAATGCAAAACGTCATAGCAGTGGTCATATGTATTTTTCTTTAAAAGATGAGGAATCTGCTATTGATGTGACAATGTGGTCTAGTACCGTCATGCAAAAGGGACTAGCTAATGCCATTCAAAATGGTTTATTAGTAACTGTAAAAGCATCTGTTAACTTTTACAATAAAATGGGCCGTTTAAATCTCATTGCATCAGATATGCAAATAGGTGCTAAAAGTCCGTTACAGCTCGAATTTGACGCTCTAAAACGAGAGTTAACTGCTTTGGGGTACTTTGATGATAGCCATAAAGTAGGTTTACCCTATATGGCGAGTTGCATTGGTATTGTTACATCCCAATCTGGTGCTGTATTACATGATATTCTACATGTTAGTAAACAACGCAATCCACTAGTTCAATTTAAATTGTTTTCCGTTCCTGTACAAGGTAGTACCGCAGGCCCAATTATAGCAAAAGGAATTGCTACGGCAGATGCTGATCCAGATATTGATGTCATCATCGTTGGTCGTGGTGGTGGATCTATGGAGGACTTGTGGTGTTTCAATGATAGAGCTGTTGTAGAGGCAATTTATAATGCTCATACACCGATTATTTCGGCGGTAGGTCATGAAACAGATTACACCTTATGTGATTATGTAGCTGATGTACGTGGTGCTACGCCTAGCCATGCTGCAGAAATGGCAGTACTTCCAATTACTATATTACAAGATCAGTTGACAGAAAAAGAAGAGTATTTACACGAATATATACGCTATACACTACAACAAAAACGTACAGATTTAACATTGCTCTTTAATCGAAAACTTGGCATTCCAGCTCTGCAATTTTTACATAAGCAAAAATCACACTTACAAGAGCTTTCTCAAACTCTAACTAATGCAACTAAAGAACGATGTAATGCAGAGAGACATAGCTTAGCATTATTGGCACAACAGTTAGAGTCACTAAATCCATTACAAATGATGATTAAAGGTTTTGCAAAGGTTGAGCATGATAACAAACCTATTACTTCGGTTGCCCAATTACAACCAAATGACGATATACGAGTTACACTAGCTGATGGTTATATTACTGCTACGGTAAAGGAGGCGCACAAGGATGGCCGCATCACTAAAAAGTTATGAGAAAAAATATAAGGCCTTAGAAGATATTGTTAAGCAATTAGATGATGGGGATATGACCATTTCTGAGCTTTTATCACAATATAAAAAGGGCTTAACTTTGGTAAAAGAATGTGCTGAAATGCTCGATTCTGTTGAAAATGAAGTACAACAAATTATCGAAGAAGTCCGCATCAGCGAATAAGGAGATTCTATGTTCAAAGATTATTTAGCATCTAGCAAACAAAATATTGAACAATGGTTAGGCGAAGTACTTAATAGCCCAAATCAAGAATTTGAACAACTTTATGAATCTATGAATTATAGTTTAATGCAAGGTGGCAAACGAATACGACCTATTTTAACTAAGGCTGTGTTGGAAATGCTTCATAAAGAGCCAGCTGATTATAAGGAATTTCTATGTGCTATGGAGTGTATCCATACGTATTCATTAGTTCATGATGATTTACCAGCTATGGATAATGATGATTATCGCAGAGGTAATTTGACCAATCACAAAGTATACGGTGAGGGACTTGCTATTTTAGCCGGTGATGGGTTATTAACATATGCCTTTCAATTGATGACTTCAAATACAGTTGCTAGTGCACAGCAAAAACTAGATGCTATACAATGTGTTGCTACTGCTGCTGGTCCAGAAGGTATGGTTGGGGGACAAGCCTTTGATTTGCTCAGTGAAGATAAACATATTCCTTTAGAAGAATTAAAGGTTTTACATACTGGTAAAACAGGTGCACTATTTAACGCTTCTGTAGAATTAGGTCTTATTCTTGGAAGTGCTAATAATACTACGCGAACAGCCCTTATGGAATATTCTAATTGCCTGGGATTATTATTCCAAATTACTGATGATATTTTAGATGTAACCGGTACTATTGAAGAATTAGGGAAAACACCCGGTAGTGATATTCGCCAACATAAATCTACCTATGTATCTTTACTAGGTTTAGAGCAAGCAAAACATCAATCCTACTTAGTAGGTAGCCAAGCTCATGATGCGTTAAATTTGGTTTCTTATGATACAACTATACTATCAGCATTAATTGATTATCTTTTAGAACGTACGAATTAATGGGTATTACCTGTAGAAGGTATAAACAATGATTGATATATTACCACAAATAGCACATAATTATATCGCACAAGCTGCATTTTGGGGCTGGTTTACGGCTCAAGCTATCAAATTTGTATGGCAACTCTTAAAACATGGTAAATTCCGTCCAGAACGCCTTGTTGGATCTGGTGGTTTTCCAAGTTCACATACATCATTTGTAATTGCTACAACAACAGCGATTTACCTTAAAAATGGTGTAACGGATCTATTTATATTATCCTTAGTATTTTCAATTATTGTTATGTATGATGCGTCTGGTGTACGATTAGAGGCAGGACGACAAGCTCAAATACTTAATCAAATTGTAGATTATTTTACAAAAAAAAATATACCTGTTGTCATTACACGTAAAGAAGCATTAAAAGAGTTGTTGGGACATACACCTATCGAAGTATTTGGTGGTTTAATTCTCGGTATTCTCGTGGCCTTTATTCAGTTTTATTGTATTTATCATGGTGTAATATGAACAATAAAGAACGATTAGATATACTCCTCGTTAATCGAGGCCTTTTTGAAAGTAGAGAAAAAGCAAAAGCAGCTATTATGGCGGGCCTTATATTTATGGATACTACGCGCATAGATAAAGCAGGCACCAAGATTCCTGCGGATGCTAATATTATTGTAAAAGGCAATACTTTACCTTATGTAAGCCGTGGAGGACTTAAATTAGAAAAGGCTATTCAAACTTACCCTATCGATTTACATGGGGCTGTGATGATTGATATAGGAGCTAGTACAGGTGGTTTTTCAGATTGCGCATTACAAAACGGTGCGTCTAAGGTCTTTGCCATCGATGTAGGATATAATCAATTAGCTTGGAAATTACGCCAAGATTCACGTGTAATTAATATGGAGAAGCAAAATATCCGTACTGTTACTGCTGAACAAATAGGTGAACTTGTTGATTTTATTTCTATTGATGTAGCATTTATTTCTTTAGACAAAGTTTTACCAGTAGCTACTAATTTATTAAAAGATACGGGCTCACTTGTGGCCTTAATAAAACCACAATTTGAGGCTGGTAAAGAAAATGTTGGTAAGGGCGGTATAGTGCGAGATAGTGAAATCCATAAAGAAGTATTACATCGTATTCTACATGTTGCGTATGATTGTGGATTGTATACACATGGCTTAACTTTCTCACCAATTAAAGGTATGGAAGGTAATATAGAGTTTTTAGGTTATTTTAAAAAGTACGAAGAAGGGGCCTTAACCATTGATGATACTTTGATTGATACAGTGGTTGCAGAAGCCCATTCATTATAGGAGATTACTATGCGTATCGGATTCTTCCCCAATATGGGGAAAAGCAATATTATGGCAGTTTTAAAAATGGCTGCACATATTTGTAAAGATGAAGGTATCGAAGTATTTTTGCCAGATGATCTCGAATCAGATGCACCTGCACGAGTACTTAAGATTCCTGAAACTCATATTTTAAGTCGCCCAGAAATCTTCAAACAAATAGATATTGCCTTTAGTTTTGGTGGTGATGGTACCATCATCCATCTTGCAAGACAAATTTATCCATATAATGTACCTGTTTGTGGTATTAATCTTGGCGAACTAGGTTTTTTAAATCAAATTGAAATTCATCAAATGCAAAGTCATATTAAACGTATTGCTAATGGTGATTATAATATTGAAAAGCGCGGACATTTATATGCTTATATCGAACGTCATGAGGGTAAAGAGGAAGAACTAGTTCCTATCATTAACGAAATTGTTATCACTCGTGCTGAACCGGCTAAAATGGCTCGAATTAATATGTCCATAAATAATCAACATACGCAAATGTATCCATCGGATGGTTTAATTATTTCCTCTGCTACAGGTTCTACCGGCTATAATCTATCGGCTGGTGGTCCAATCATGAAACCAGATAATCGATCTATCATTGTCACCCCAGTAGCACCACATTTAATTCAAGGTGTAAGCCTTGTTTTAGAGGAACATGATACGATTCAAATTACAATGCCGGAAAGAGAACCACAATTACATATTTGTATTGATGGTACATTTGACTATACTTTTACAAATAAAGAAACCTTACATATAAGCTCTAACCCTGTATATTGTTTATTTGTACGATTCAAGGATCAATGTTTCTTTGGTACACTATTTAAAAAGTTAGCATCTCGTCGAGATGAATTGTTATAACCAAATCTCAAGTGGGGTGGTTTTTTGATTAACATTAACAATGCTGTTCAATTCCAACATTTAATCTGGGATAGATGTATGGAAAATGCCAAAGTGGTAGTAGATGCTACATGTGGTAATGGCCATGATCTTTTATACCTTTCTAAACGGGCACAAAAAGCATGCCATCTATATGGAATTGATATTCAAATGAAAGCTATTAAAACTAGCAAGGAGCTTTTACAATCAAATGATATTGCGCCAGAAGTGAGTTTAACGTTTATTCATGACTCTCATGATTTAGCGGTAGCTCATCAATTAAAGGATGAAGTTATTGATTTAATGATTTTTAACCTAGGATATTTACCTGGAGGAGATCACCAAGTTGTAACAAAACCGCATCAAACCATTGATGCCATAAATGAAGGTTTACACAAACTTTCCAAGTCTGGAGTTATTACAATAGTTGCTTACCCTGGAACAACAGAGGGATTTGAAGAAATGCAGTCTCTTAAATCGTATTTATCAGATTTAGATCAGAAAATATATAATGTATGTCATTGGCATCCGATGAACCAAATACATAATCCACCTGAGTTATTTATATTGCAAAAACGATAAAACGAAATATATCTTTATTCATTATGAATAAAACTCATACTCAGTTAGTAAAACCCCCTTTATAGGGGATTTTAATTATACATGTATATTTTTTTATTTTTAAATTATTAATTCCCTATAAATAGATGAACCTTATGAGCTATGAATTTGCACGTTATCAATATATAGAATATTAACAATATTTTAAATATTAATATAATATGCATAAGACGTATAATATATGCGATTTATACCATATATTAATTATGAATATATGGTATAATATTATCAGAAAGATACTATTCTCTTTTATGTGCAAGGTTTAAAAAAGGGAGTTCAAAATGAAACGCTATCGCTATAACAAAATTAAAGAGATCGTGCAGTCCAAGGCGATTGAAACACAAGAGGAATTAGCTGCGGCTTTACTAGAAGAAGGTATTGAAGTTACACAAGCTACAGTTTCTCGTGATATTAAGGAATTAATGTTAATCAAAATTCCTACAGGCGATGGACATTATCGTTATGCATTATCTCCAGAGGAAAATGTAGTTTTATCTCGTAGTCGTATTAACCGACTATTCCAAGATTCTTTGATTAAGGTTGATCACAGTTTAAACCAAGTTGTATTACATACAATCCCTGGTTCTGCTCAATCTGTAGCATTTTCTATCGACCATGCAAAATGGACTGAAATTATTGGTACATTAGCAGGGGACGATACTATTTTGTTAATTGCAAAATCCGACGCTGAAGTTCCAGCAATTTTAGCGAAAATTCAAGATTTAATGAAGGACTAATAATATGTTAACGCAAATGAGCATTCGCAACTTTGCGTTGATTGAGCAAATGAATATTTCATTTAATGATGGCATTACTATCTTTACCGGCGAAACTGGGGCAGGGAAATCCATTCTTATGGATGCCTTTAGTATCCTATTAGGAGAACGCGCAAGTAGCGAGTTTATTCGTCACGGTAAAGATAGTTTTGTTATTGATGGAATATTTGATATTGCTAATCACCAAAGTATTCAAGACCTATTAGAGTCTAAAAATATCATGATAGAAGAAGGCCAGTTAATTCTATCTAGATCCTTTAACCGTAATGGCAAATCTAGTATATTGGCTAATGATCAACCAATACCTTTAAAAGCTTTAAAGGAGATTGGTCAATACTTAGCAGATATTCACGGACAATATAGCAACCAACGTTTACTAGACGCTGATACACATCATGAATATTTAGATACTTTTAATAAAGAAGGAAAAGAAGCCTATAAAGCTTATACTGATGCGTATAAAATGTATAAGCAAGCAAAACAAGATGTAGATCATTTACAAGAAAATATGTCTGAGCGAGCCCGGGAGCTTGATATGCTTAGATACCAAATCGACGAAATTGAAGATGCTGGTCTGAGTGTTGGTGAAGATGTAACTATTGCAGAAGAACTTAAGCGTCTTGACAGTTTTGAACATATCGATAAGGTTTTAGGTTCTTGTTATGATGCCTTTTATAATGGACGTCAACCATTACTTGATACGATTAACTCGATTAAGGTAGAGGTTAATGATCTAGTAAAATATGACAGCGAGTTAAAAGATGTCTCAGAAATGGTGGACTCTGCTTATTTCCAATTAGAAGAAGCTGCACAATCTTTAGATCGTTACAGGGATACTATCAGCTACGATGAAGAGCGTTATAAGTATTGCCAAGACAGAGATACCACAATTTATAGCTTAAAGAAAAAATATGGTGAAACCGTAGAAGATATTCTAGCATACGAAGAAAAGGCGCAATCTCGTTTAGAAGAACTAGAAGGCCTTGTATTTGCTCAAGATGAATTAGAAACTCGTCTTGAAGAAGCAAAAAAGGTAGCAGAAGAAGCGTTAACAGTTTTACACGAGGTACGTCAAAAAAATGCAAAAGATATTGCTACGGCCTTACATCAAGAATTAGTGGATCTAGGGATGCCCAAAGGGGATATTCAATTTCATATTGAAGAGGGGACTGAGTTATCCTCATTAGGTGCAAAGTCTATTGAAATGTTATTCTCTGCGAATAAAGGGGAACAGTTATTACCTCTACATAAAGTAGCATCTGGCGGTGAGTTAGCTCGCATTGCATTAGCCTTTAAATCAGTATTCCGCAGTGACGCTTTTAAAACGATGGTATTTGACGAAATTGACGTCGGTATCAGTGGTGATATAGCACTTAAGGTGGCAGAGAAAATACTTAATTTATCTAAAACCAATCAAGTATTTTGCATTACTCATCTGCCTCAAACAGCAAGTATTGCGAAACAACACTATCATCTATCTAAAATCGAGCAAAATGATCGTACAATTTCTACATTAGCAGTTTTAAATGAGGAAGAACGAGTAACACAAATTGCGTCTATGATGTCTGGTAAGGGAATGTCTGCTACAGCACTTGCAGCGGCGAAAGAACTTATTGACCATTTTAATTGACTAAAATCGCATAATTACTTATACTAATAGTATTAAATGAATATGTTGATAGAGGTGCGAGTATTAAGAGTAATCATGAGGAGTAGGCATGCATTGATCCATGATAAAAGGGATGCTTGCCGAAGTTCGATGATTGCGACTCATCGTTCTGGTTGTCTATTTAATAGATAGACAACTGTCATCAATCCTGTATTGGTGGAGTGCTATCATTGAGCTTTTCGTAAGAGTATATATAGTTATATAATCTATAAGGCCAGTGGATGCATCCACTGGCTTTTTTGGAGGTATATATGATTCGAGTAATGGTAAATGGCGCTGGCGGCAAAATGGGTCGTGAAGTAGTTAAAGCAGTACATAATGATCCTGAATTAACATTAGTTGGTGGTATTGATCCAACTAAGGCAGGGGAAGATGTAGGCTCCGTAGCAGGAATCGAACAATTAGGTATCAAGATGAATGCCTCCATCGATGAGGTATTAGATACAAATAAACCTGATGTCATTGTAGATTTCACTAATCCAGCTGTTATTTATGAAAACGCAAAGAAAATGTTATCCGCTGGTATCCATGTAGTCATCGGTACTACAGGATTGACCGCAGAACAACGAGATGAACTTGATGCAATTGGTCGTTCCAATCAAGCGAATTGCTTAGTGGCTCCAAACTTTTCTCTTGGGGCGGTAATGATGATGAAAGTGTCTGCAGAGCTCGCTCCATATTTCCCTAATGTAGAAATTATAGAATTACATCATAATCACAAATACGATGCGCCTTCTGGCACAGCTATTTTAACAGCTAAATTGATTAACGATGCTAAACAAGCTGCTAAGGTAACTGCTGATGAGGATTTGACTCGAGAAAGCTTACCAGGTGCTCGTGGTGCTAAGGTTGACGATGTAACAATTCATAGTGTACGCCTTCCAGGTTATGTGGCTCATCAAGAAGTATTATTTGGTGGTTATGATGAAACATTAACTATACGTCATGATAGCTTAAGCCGTTTATCTTTTATGCCAGGCGTAGTATTAGCATGTAAAAAAATTAGTTCTAAAACTGGCTTAACATACGGTTTAGAACATTATTTATAATATTTGTACAAGGAGATGTATCAATGAAAAAACCTAATGTTGCTATTCTAGGTGCTACTGGTGCAGTAGGTGCTGAATTTATTACACTTATTGAAGAACGTAACTTTCCTTATGAAAACTTAAAACTATTAGCTTCCGCTCGTTCTGCAGGTACAGAACTTACTGTGAATGGTAAAACATATATTGTAGAAGAAGCAAAACCTGAATCTTTTGATAATATTGATATTGCATTATTTGCAGGTGGCTCTATATCTAAAACATTAGCGCCTGAAGCCGCTAAACGCGGTGCTATTGTAATTGATAACTCTAGTGCATTCCGTATGGATCCTGAAGTTCCACTTGTAGTACCAGAAGTTAACCCAGAAGATATTTTAAAACATAAAGGTATCATTGCAAATCCTAACTGCTCTACAATCATTATGAGCTTAGGTTTAAAACCTCTTCATGATATTTCTCCTATTAGACGCGTAATTGTAAGCACATACCAAGCTGTATCTGGTGCAGGTAAAGAAGGTATTGAAGAACTTGAAAATCAAGTAAAACAATATACTGCAGGCAAAGAGATGACAGCAAATCTATTACCAACAGGCTCTGCTCCTAAACACTATCCTGTAGCTTTCAACTTATTGCCACAAATTGATGTGTTTTTAGAAAACGATTATACTAAAGAAGAAATGAAGATGGTTTACGAAACACAAAAAATTCTTCATGACGAAACTATTCAAGTAGTTCCAACTACAGTTCGTGTTCCTGTATATCGCTCCCATTCTGAATCTGTCTTGGTAGAAACAGCAGAACCGGTATCTGTAGAGGCTTTCAAAGCGGCATGTGAAAAATTCCCTGGTTTACAAGTTAAAGATAATCCTGCTGAACAAATTTACCCTATGCCATTGTATACATCTAATCAAAACGACTGTGAAATAGGTCGTATTCGTAAAGACTTATACAATGACAACGGTATGAACTTCTGGATTGTAGGGGACCAAATTCGTAAAGGTGCAGCTCTTAATGCGTTGCAAATTGCTGAGTACTTGGTGGAAAAACAAGCATTTTAATCTATCAAGGGGAGGATATATATGAAAACCTTTGGTCGAGTGTTAACAGCTATGGTGACATCCTTTAATAGTGATGGATCCGTAAATATTGAAAATTGTATTGATATCGCCAATTATCTGTTAGATAATGGCTCTGATGGTCTTGTAGTTTGTGGTACAACGGGTGAAAACCCAACTATGTCTAGAGACGAAAAATTAGCTCTATTTAATGCGATTGCAAAAGAATGTGGACATAAAGGTTCGATTATTGCCAATGTAGGCAGTAACGATACAAAAGCTTCTGCAGACTTTGTAAAGGAAGTCTCTAAAATCGATGGTATCGATGGTTTGCTAGTTGTAGTACCTTATTACAATAAACCTAACCAGCAAGGTCAATATTTGCATTTTAAAACTATTGCAGAAGCTACTACATTGCCAATCATGGTGTATAATGTTCCAAGTCGTGTGGGGACAGGTATTTTCCCAACTACCTTAGTTCAACTACATAACGAATATCCACATATTTGTGCGATTAAAGAGGCAAGTGGTAATTTGATGATTGCTTCTGAAATTAAGCGCTTAATGCCTAGAGATGATTTCATGGTATATAGTGGGGATGATGGTCTTACATTACCGATGCTTTCTATTGGGGGGTGTGGGGTAGTATCCGTAGTATCTCATGTAGCAGGCAAAGATATGAATGCTATGATTCAAGCTTATGAATCTGGTCATAACCACGAAGCGATTCGTATTCATCAAGCCTTATCAGAAATCATAAAAGCAATGTTCATCACCACAAATCCGATTCCTGTCAAATATGCAGCCCGTAAAATTGGCTTGCCTGTGGGAAAATTTAATTTACCAATGTGTGAACCAACGGCTGATGAAGCAGCATATATTGATAAAGCATTAGCAGAATATCTAAAATAAAATATCAGTATAAAATAAAAACCAGTAACTACATTGTAGCTACTGGTTTTTATTTTACACTACAATCTTACTGTTATTTTTGATTAGAGTGACATTATTTGTATTATATTAATTGTATTTTAATGTAAAAATTTATAATTATGGTATAATTTCTCTGGAGATAGTATTTTTAACTATACTCTAGTCTACTGTTAATTCATGATAAACAGATAAATTGTGAAAGTTCGAACCGACCAATATGGCGGGTACATTTAAAACACAAGGAGTTTAGCATGATACTAACAATGTTAAAAGGTAAAATTCACAGAGCTACTGTGACACAAGCAGAGCTTGATTATGTAGGGAGTATTACAATTGATACAGATTTATTGAATGCATCCGGAATACGAGAATATGAACAAGTTCAAATTGTAAATATTAATAATGGAGCACGTTTTAGTACATATACTATTGCCGGAGAAGCAGGTAGTGGTGTTATATGTTTAAATGGTGCTGCTGCACGACATGTGCAAGTACATGATAAGATAATTATCATGTGTTATGCACAGCTTTATGAAAACGAAGTTGAGAGCCATAATCCTCTCGTTGTATTTGTAGATAACAATAACAAGATAAGTCATATAAAAAACTATGAGAAACATGGTTTATTAGTTGATCAAAAATAATTGTCATTGATCGAATTACAGTAGACTGTATAGGAGACTATCTTCGTATTTACAATATAACGGAGGAATATAATGGAATTTATAACAACTATCGAAAATGTACGGAATATAGTAAATAGCTGGAGAAAAGAAGGTTACACAATTGGTTTTGTACCAACCATGGGATTCTTACATGAAGGACATGCTGCATTAATTGATCAAGCTAGAAAAAATAACGATAAGGTCATTGTCTCTATATTTGTAAATCCTATTCAATTTGGAGAAAATGAAGACTTGAGTACTTACCCTCGTGATATTAATAGTGATAAAAAGTTATGTGAATCACATGGTGTCGATCTTATTTTTGCTCCAAATCCGGAGGAAATGTACCAAGATAAAAAGGCATTTGTAAACATTGCGGATTTATCTGATACATTGTGTGGTATTCGCAGACCAATTCACTTTAAAGGCGTTTGCACTGTGGTGGCAAAATTCTTTAATATTACTCAACCAACAAATGCGTATTTTGGTGAAAAAGATGCACAGCAATTAGCCATTATACGTAAAATGGTCTTTGATTTAAATTTTCCTGTCAATATTATTGGTGTTCCCATTGTTCGTGAAAAAGATGGTTTAGCAAAATCTTCGCGTAATACATATTTGTCTAGTGAAGAACGGAAAGCCGCTACCATATTGTATAAAGCTATTCAATTGGGAAAACAAACTATACAATATGGTTGCTCTGCTAAATGTATCATTGATACTATGACAGACACTATACAAACCGAACCGCTTGCTAAAATAGATTATATTTCAGTTGTTGATGCTAAGACTATGCAACCTGTACAAGAGGTTACTGCTCCAGTATTAGTGGCTATGGCCATATATATTGGTCCTACACGACTTATTGATAACTTCTCATACGATCCAAAATAAGGAGAGAGGTTATGAATCATTTACTTACACTCAACAACGTTCTTTCCAAATACTTGATTTTTATAATCCTCGGCTTTTCATGCATTGCCTATATAGTACCAGAATACTTTACTTGGGCAATCGCTTATACACCTTTTTTACTTGGTATAGCCATGTTTGGAATGGGGCTTACTATTAAGTTTGAAAGCTTATGTAGTATCCTTAGGCATCCAAAAGATATTTGTATTGGTGTACTTGCACAATATACGATAATGCCTCTATTAGCTTGGGGAATTTGCCATATATTCACATTATCACCAGATATTGTTATTGGTGTAATATTAGTAGGTTGTTGTCCTGGTGGAACAGCCAGTAATGTTATAACCTATATTGCCAATGGTGATGTCCCTTTATCTGTAGGAATGACAATTACTTCAACATTAATAGCTCCCATAGTTACACCATTATTAATCTTATATATCGGTGGCGCATGGGTAGATGTTCAAGTTCTACCTATGATGATTACTATGGTAAAAGTTATTATTGTGCCAATCTTATTGGGCGCAGTAATCCAATATGTATGTAAATCACATATCAATACTTTAACCAGCATTAGTCCGATTTTCTCAATGATTGCTATTATACTGTTAATAGCAGCCATTATTGCTATCAACAAAGATAAACTATTGATTTCTGGGCTTGAAACACTTATTGTTGTTGGTATACATAATATACTAGGTCTACTACTAGGATTAGGTGTAGGAGCACTGCTTAAATTAAGATATGATAAAACTACAGCGCTAGCAATAGAGGTAGGAATGCAAAATAGTGGTTTAGCCGTAACATTGGCAGCAACAAATTTTGCATTAAATCCATTAGCAACGCTAGTAGGGGCTATTTTTAGTGTATGGCATAATATATCAGGTGCTATTTTTGCTACTCTACGGAGAGAAAATAGTTTACATTAAAAATAAACTTTTTACATGCAACAAAAAAACGGCAACAATATGTTGCCGTTTTTTTGTTGCTTATATTCTATCTCGTACAAGACCGATTACAAGGCCCTCAATATGACAATCATCTACAATGATTGGATCAAAGTCATCATTTTCAGGTTGCAAACGAATGTGACCATTTTCTTTATAAAAACGTTTTACTGTAGCTTCATCATCAATACGAGCAACAACAACATCGCCGTTATTAGCAGTATTTTGATGCCGCACGATGAGCATATCACCTTCATACATACCTATATTCATCATAGATTCGCCTTGAACACGTAATAAGAAACAGTCAGAATCACCAGTCAATTGAACTGGCAATGTAAGCGTGGACTCTAGGTTTTCTACTGCAGTAATAGGCATACCTGCTTGTACAGTGCCGATAAGAGGTACTTGTTTAAGTCCAGCACCTAAAAACTCAAAGTTATCAGAGCTAGACGTTTCATTACCGGCTACTGAAATAGAAGGTTTAGTATCTTCTAATACAGTAATAGCACGATTTTTATTGGGATCACGTTTAATATAACCAAATTTTTCTAAAGTATTTAAGTGAGATTGAACGGTGGAAGTAGAACTTAGCCCTACATGTGTACAGATTTCACGAACTGTAGGACAACGATATTCATTATGTAATGAATCTTTTATAAATTCTAATATACGGCGCTGTTTTGTATTGATATCTGTAGCAGGGCGTCTCATGATAAACCTCCAAAGCCAATCTAAGGTCAAAATAGTATCAATATATCTATGAGTAAAAATTACCACATAATGTACTATATAATAAAAATATAAGATATTTACTTAACTTATATACCTATTATAGGCAATTTTAAAATTTTTTGCAAACATTTGTTCTAAAACACTTGACCGAACATTCGTTCGTGTGCTATTATAAGCATGTAAACAAACAAATGTTCTCAGATATTATGTTCGATATAAATGTGAGGTATGAGATGAAAAATATATTGATGATGGTAGGAATGTGCTTAACAGTATTATTTGGTTATAATATGTCAAATCCTGCAACAGAGGTAAATACACATAATGTACGTGAAGTAAAGGTTCAAGTAGGCGATACAATGTGGGATATTGCAGCACGTACAGCTCATAAAGATATGGATGTTCGTGAAATGGTATATACCATGAAGGAACTTAACAATATTAGTGATTCTGGTGCTCTTGTACCTGGTACGGTTTTAAAAGTACCAACAAAGAAATCTGATAGTCCAGTTAGAGCTTTGGACTATGTGGCTCAAAACTAAATATATATGGGTTAATCCCACGCAAAAAAGCAGCTACTCTAACAGAGATAGCTGCTTTTTGTTATCTAATGTA
Source organism: Veillonella sp. S13054-11 (assembly GCF_002959795.1). NCBI lineage: Bacteria > Bacillati > Bacillota > Negativicutes > Veillonellales > Veillonellaceae > Veillonella > Veillonella sp. S13054-11. The sequence goes on along the minus strand of NZ_PPCY01000001.1, from coordinate 87,637 downwards.
TGTTATTAAACGATTTATAGTTATTGTCTAAATCAACTGATTTATGATTGTTATCTAAATCGTTTTTCAAAGATCGTTGAAATAGGATTATCTACAAATTTGTTTGCCTCATTAATGTAACGACGAACCATATTTACACTATGATGACGGGTTTGACGCATAATATTACGCTCCTCAACACCATAAGCTGCTGCAGTCGTTGCAAAGCCATGACGTAAACTATGAGCGCCATACATAGTCGGATCTAGACCAATAAGAGAAATATATTTTTTTACGATTTCTGAAATCATCTTATCGGATATAGCTGTTTTACGTAAAGACATATTTTTTGTAAACCCTCTAAATACAGGTCCCTCAGTAATACCAGAAGCACGTAACCATTGTTGTAAGGCTCGTACTGCATCTAACGGAGAACCAGATAAATGTGGGATAGCTACCACTGCACCTTGACCTTCTTGGTCGGCCTTAGAGGATGCTACAAAGATTTCAACACCTTGTGGTGAAAATTGAAGATTTTCTACTGTAATAGCTGCAATCTCACTGCGCCGGAAAGCACCCATAAAGCCAATCAAAAGAATAGCTTTATCGCGCAATAATTGAAGTTCCGGTACATCTAGCTTAGTCATACAGTCTATAATATCTTCAATATCTTCTAATAAAACTGGGGTTTTTCCTTGTTGGAATGTTCCTTTTAATCGTCTAATACCACGTAAGGCCTGTTTAACGATAGGAGCCATACATGGATTATCTCTTTGGCCAGAAGCATTAAAATTTTCAGATATAGCACTAATACGACGTGAAATTGTATTTGCCTTTGCATAATCTGCTAGATCGTTAATATAATTTACTATTGTTTCTGGTGTAGCTGGAAAATAAGATACCTTTTGATAAGTACACCAATCTACGAAATCGTCCCAATCCGATTCGTAAGCATCAACAGTATTCTCAGCCTTAGATAACAATATGCTTTGTTTTGCTTTCATAGACAACTTTGTACTATTCATAAGCGCATCATTATTGCGCAAATAAAAATGCTTTTGTTGTTTCTTAGACTCTGACATAATTCACCCTTACCCATAAAATATTAATATAATTGTACCATAGATTAGATCTTTATATGCTATAATTAGAGAATATAATAAATAATTCGGGAGCGTTTACGAATACATGACGAAGAAATACATATTAGTAGGAACAGTACTTGTTCTTTTGGGTACAAGTGGTTGCTCATACATTCCAACAGAAAATATTTCTTATGGTGTATATTATAATGATACAGATCTATCAAATACACCAAAGAACGAATTACAAGCACGTTTACAAGAGGTGAATGATAAGATACCTCAGACTATATCTATCGATATGGGAAATAATAAAAAACAACAGGCCACATATCATGATTTAGGTATTCAATTCGATACAGAGGCTATGGTAAAAGCTATTTCCACATACGGCTATGAGGATGATATGTGGACAGTATTGTCACATAGATTTAATGGTTTATTTTATGGTCATCATTTTAAACCACAATATAAGTTAGACGAAGTAAAAGGCAAAACATATCTCACTGAGTTAGCAAAAACAATAGATACACCTGGTCATGATGCCTATCTTACTGTTGAAAATGGACAAGTAGTAATACATCCGTCAAAAGAAGGCAAACGTATTGATATCGATGCTACCTTGAAAAAGCTAAAAGATGATCTACAGATTAGCGATAGTATAAATTCTCTTTCTATGGTATTTACTACGCAGAATACGGTAAAAGTTACTGATACTGATCTAAAACCTTTAAATACTGTATTAGCATCTTTCACAACGGAGTATAATCCAAGTAATGAAAGCAGAACACATAATATCCAATTAGCTTCTGATAAGATAAATGGTACACTCATTAAGCCCGGTGCACAATTCTCTTTTAACGATGTTGTAGGCGAACGTACTGCAGAAGCTGGCTATGATGATGCGCCTGTTATGATTGATGGCAAATTAGTTCCAGGCATTGGTGGCGGTATTTGCCAAGTAAGTTCTACTATTTTTAATACAGCTTTATTATCTGGTATGAATATTGTTGAACGTACACCTCATTTTGAACCAGTTGGATATATTCAAGCTGGTAGAGATGCTACGGTAGCTTGGGGCTATTTAGACTTTAAGTTTAGAAATCCGTACCAACATTCTATTTATATCTTAAGTGTTATGAATAATGGTACGTTAACTATTTACATTATAGGTACAGCTGAAGATAAACCAAAAAATGTATCTATCTCTGTAGGCGATTATGGTGAGATTCCAAATAAAACAATAACTAAGGTAGATCCATCTTTAAAAGAAAAAGAGGTACAAGAGGGCCATGTAGGCTTAAAAATGAATACGTATAGAACCATTACATATGGTAACTGGGTTACTCAAACTGATTCCTTTGAGTCTGTATATGACCCTGTAGATACAATTATTACAATGCCTGCAACACCTGAAGTGCCACCTAAGAAAACAGATAAAAAGAAATCATAACTATAGCTTTTATGAAATATAGCCTAAACTATTGACCATTGTATATAAATAGTTTAGGCTATTATTTGGGCTGTAAATGAGAAATCATTATATACGTAAATAAATTAGTATAGATTAATTATTAAAATAAAAAGCATAATAAGACATTCTCAATAATTATCATTTAGGTAAAAGTAGAATAGAAGAGGAATTTATGGACACAATTTTACAATTTGATCACTCTTTAATCTTCTATGTACATGAACATTTTGTATATAGTTTTTTAACACCAATTATGGCATTTATCTCAAAAATTACAAGCAATGGCGCATTATGGATTATAATAGCCTTATTATTAATGCTACAAAAAAAATATCGTGTTTTAGGCGTGGCAATTATTATTGCTTTAGGATTTGTATTTATAATTGGCGACCAAGGTTTAAAACCAAATGTAGCGAGATTAAGACCATTTGTTGATTTTCCAAATGTAACGGTGCCGTTGGAATCTGCACTACCAAAAGCTACAAGCTATTCATTCCCATCAGGTCATAGCTTTGGTTCATTTGCATCAGCCATGACTATTTACCTAGGCTTAGGCCAAATAGCACCTCAGAAGCGATATTTAGGGATTTTAGCATTATTAGGTTCAATAGTAGTAGCATTCTCTAGAGTTTACTTATTTGCACATTATCCAACAGATGTATTAACTGGTTTAGTATTAGGAATCATCGTAGGATTCATTGCCTGGAAGTTAGCAAGAATTGGTTGGAACTGGTGGACTAACCGTCATAATGATGTAGAATACGAACCATACACATTTAAACGTAAATAAGCAAAAAACTTGATGAAATAAAGGATTGGGCCATTTAGGCCCAATTTTCTTATATAAATTACTTCCGATAATATATCGTTATCGGAAGTAATTTGTGTTCAAAACAAAAACTAGCCTATAAGTCTATAAGCTAGTTTATTTTAGTTAATCAAAATAATCAGTAAAAAATTAATTATTTATCATATGAATCTATTTCTTTTATATATTCCGCTAACTCAGGTTCATCAATAGTAACTTTATCAAACTTAGGTTCAATAATTATATTACCGTTATAATCCATTAGGCCATATTTCCCTTTAGATTTATAAACAAATAAAGCTTTATAAAATGATGTTATATCGTCATCATAATGTGGTAATTTAAATAATTTATAACCTGAGTTTGTATCAATTACATATTTTATTTTATCATAAGTTGCTGTAGTAACTTTATTTAATACATAATTAGGCTTTGATGTATCTATACTATCAAAAACATCAGCATAAAATACACCTGAACTAGCATTAAAAATACTATTACCATATGAATCTTTCAAAATAAAGCTACGATCACTTAATCTTTCATAAGAATAGTTATTCGTAGCAACTATAGTTTGATCTAATGAGTCTACAATACCATACCTATTATTTTCATCAGTCACAACAAAGTACTTAAACTCTTTACCTAAATGTTTTATAGATTTATATTTAGGAGGAATAACGATTATATTATCCTTTGTCTTCATACCATATAAAGTATTACCTTTATCATCTACTTCTGAAAATAAATCATAAACATCTGATGGAGCTCTACTATAAAAATTCTCATCAGAATATGAATCACCTCCCACACCATCATTATTACGTATTTCTATATAATCATTACTGTTAATAAGGTCTATAGCTTCATCAACACTAAGTAAAACACCATTTTCTGTAAGATATTTTGTATAATCATCTATAGTATATAATTTATAAAGATATTTTTTATCTTTTCTAGACCAATATTTGGTAATACTCTCTTTGATACTTCTAATAGGACTATCAATAATTGGATTGCCGCTTACTCTATTATATACATACCAATATTCTCCTTTTTTACCTAATATTATAGTATCACTTAAATCATCATAATCAGTAATAACATCATTAATAGCATATGTACCATCTAAGTTTAATAATTTAAAGCCCCCATTAGTGAAAGCTTTAGCAAATTTATAATAGAACTCATATTCATACCCTACTGGTAAATAGGCTAGTTCAACTAAATTTACATATCGTTTTTGACCATTTTCATAAAATGATCCATATACATAGTTATTATTATATCCTTTTATATACTCCACATGTAAGTTATCATATGGGCCCAATATCCATTGTCCTTTTTCATCAACAATGGTATTGCCAGTTTGGGATTCTAATGTAATATATTCTTTTGCAGCTATTATATTACATGCAACCAATGCTATTGCAAAGCTTAATATAAACTTTCTCATAAAGCACTCCATTACACAACACATCAATAGTTGATTTCATATTAACATATTTATATTCTTTAAATAAACTATACTTTTCATATTCTTAATTATTCTATATGCCAATAAAGTATTATTATTACATAAAATTTATATTGAATTTTTTAGAATCAGATTGTAAAATAGTAATATAAATTATCTGATTTACTCATACTCTTATGGAGGAATTTTATGTGCTGGTGTGATATTGTAAGTAAAGCCAAAATTGGCGGTTTAAAACATTTAGGAAATGGCATGGAGAGTTCTTTAAGATTTCTTGCTGAAATGGTTGTTGGTTTAAGTATTATTCGCGTGTTAGTTAACTGGGTTTTTGGTATCTAATTTCTCAGATGAATATAAACATATTAATAGGCGCTTAGTTATCTAAGCGCCTTATTTTTATATATTTTGATTTATAAAATTAGTTCCTTAACTATACACCCAGTGTATTATTCATATGCTTCGCTACAATCAATGTATTCCATAATAATTTGACAGATTTGACCATCTTTATCAAATGCCCAGTATACTGGATATAAACCATCACCAAATCCAGATTGAATCATCGGTACTGTCAATTCTGTATCAGGAATTGTAAAGTTAATCCAATCACCTTTAGAACGTTGGTATTGTGGATAGGCCATAGCATTTAATTGGAATAAATCACTATAATAGTCATCGTATATATTTTTTTCAGGATAGTTTATATGCCATTGTTCATAAAACTTATTATATGTTTCAATTGTTTGTGCATCTACAATTGTAGCTAAACCCGAATCTACAGGAAATCCAATATAGGTATCTCCATCATCTAAATCGGTTAAGTCCTCTGTCCCTTTTAATGCTAATTCATAGTATACAGGCTCATTGCCACTAAAAACAACTCGACTAGCTACATAACGATACTCATTTGGTTCCATTTCAATTATCTTAGTCTCTAACAAATACGTACCTGGTGTTACCTGTCTAAGATATGTATCTGGTTTGCTTGGCAATGTTACTAGAGGATCACAACACGTAATATAACCTGTTGGAAAATTTACCGTCCACATAGGTAATGTGTGTAACGGAAATCCTTTTAACTCCTTTCGGTTAAATAAATCGTGATATGGTACGGTAGGTTTTAATTTACCTTCAGAACCTAATCTGTTAAAGGTTTGAATCCATTCGCTAGTTAATTTAGATTGTTCCATATTACTCCTCGGCTTCGTATTTACAATGAATATATTCGCCTTCTAATACTTCATAGGCTGCGGTTTTACGAATAATTTGCTTCACTAAGGTATCTAGTTTTGAACCATTAGAATAGTCTGCAGGTGCATAATAACGGATACGATGATGACGCATCATCTTATATACCTTTTCTTTATCCTTCTTAAATGGATCATAAACACCTATAGAATGACCTCCATTAGCGTTCACAAGACTCATACAAGGAATATCTGTATCGCTATCCCCAATATAAATCATGTTACGGAACGGCACACGTTGATTTTCAGGCTTAATGTAATCATTAACACCAGTATCATTAATATCGAGAATTCCTTTTTGAATGCGGAACAAAAATTGTGTCTTATTCGTATAGTTAATGGCTTGTGCGGGCCAAACAGCTACACCTTTATCATCGAACATAAATGCACTGGCATAGATTTTGGTGAAAGCCCCCTCTTTTGCCATTTCAGTGCCTTCGATCATTTCTTTTAAGCCAGACGAAATAATATAATGTTCAATCTTAACGCCTTGTTCTAAGCCATATTGACAAATGCGTTCAAACCAAGTCCGTACCCCTTCGTATAATTCTACTTGATTGCCGTATTCCATGAGCTTATCTTTTGTTACATAGAAATGGCCTACTGCTTCTTGAATCATTTTGTACATATAGGCTAAGTTATTATCCATATCATGTTTTTTAGCCAATTGATTTGATTCATGCCAAAATTGTTTGATTTGCTCTTCGTTATAGCCTACCGATTGAATAAAACCTTGTGCCTGCATATCGTCAGGGGTTAATGTCTTATCAAAGTCATAACACATTGCTAACACGGGCATAGACGAGTCAGGTGATAGTAAATTATCTTTACTATCTTTCTTATACGTTATCATAAATGCACCTCCTTTTAAACTAAACAAAAAATACATTTACACTCTCTTATATTCCTGAGATACCTGCTTGACAACCCCTTTGGTATCTATTTTACACGATAAGTCAATTCATTTAATTTAGTAATTCCTCGTAATTCTCTCTAAAATAAGCTATCCTGTGTTACAGTTTCTTTTACAATCCAGCTCTTTTCCGTACTTTCTTTGATAATTTCTCTTTTTGAAAGTCTTCCAATAAGTAAACTAGAATTTGGATCATGATGTAAACGATTATATCGAACTACTGCTTGATTAGTATTAGCATAACAATAACGGCAAAAGTGGCTACAGCTATCATAGGCACCAATATCACCATGTAAATAACAATTACATTCTAATCGTGCTGGTGTGCGTTTAGGTGCTTTTAATTTTATATTCCAGGCCCTCTCATAACAATCTAAGGTTAAACACCCCTCTGTATCAGCACCAAACTCTTTAAAGATATCCCTTTCTCCACAGGTTTTAAGATTCATATGATTGGAATGAGCTATGGAAACAAATTCTTTAATGATCTTAGTTTGAACATCTAAACTTGGTCTATATCCTTCTGGAAAATTCTGAGCCACCTTATCCAATATATCTAAAAAGCTAACAACAACTGTATCTGTATAACCTTTAAGGGCTTGAGCCATTTTGTAAAATCTTTCACAATGAAAATCAACAGTATATTCATTAGTTAAAATGATAGGATCATAGCGCCACACCATAGATTGAGAATTAAGCTGTTTAGAAATATGTTTAAACCCTTCTATAATAGACGCATAAGTTGGCACATAGGGTTCAATATCAGTTCCATAAGGCGTTATAGTCATATGCCAGTATTGTCTGTAATCAACAATTTCATTTAGTAGTGGAATAAACGGTAAAGGATTCTTTGTACAGAATGCAATACCATCTACCACTTCTTGATTAATTGGATACCGTGTCACCTGTAGGGGATTATAAGGGTTACGAACATCTACAAATCCTTCACGTATACGATTGATTAGCCATTGCCCATAAAAAGCAGGAATATCTGTACGTTGTCCAGTCTGTAATATCATAGCCCCTGCCCTTTCAGTAAAATAAAAACATAGGAGTATTATATCATATCTAATAGTAAGTATTTATGGAGTTAATGTGATTTTTGCTGTATAGTTCATTATTATTTTATGGTACTATACATACTATAGAATATGAGGAGAACTAAATTATGAATGATACTTTTGAACGCAACCATCCTATGAAGGATGATAAAGAATTTATTACAGCCTATTGGGCAGATCGATCTCACGATTTTGGCGCTTTACGTGCAAAAGAATTAGAAAGTCCCAAACTAAAATTATGGAGAGAAGAATTAACTTGTCATATATTTGATTCTGATAGATCTTTACGAATATTGGATATTGGATGTGGAGCCGGCTTTTTTAGTATTATACTATCTCAGCTTGGTCATACAGTGCATGGCATTGATATTACACCTAATATGATAGATGAGGCAAATCAACTAGCAGAGTCCCTCGATTGTGATGCAACCTTTTCTGTGATGGATGCAGAGAATCTAGGATTTGATACTAATACCTTTGATATCGTTGTGGCCAGAAATGTAACGTGGAATTTACCCCATCCTGACAAAGCCTATGCCGAATGGTTTCGCGTCATTCGCCCAGGCGGTTTGATTTTAAACTATGATGCGGAACATGCTCGTAATCATCATAATGTACCACAATCTGTTCATCATGCCCATGAACATGTAAGCAACGAATTAAAAGAACGGTGTCATACCATTTATCATATGCTCGACATTTCGTCTTATACACGACCTCAATGGGATAAAGAACTACTTACTAAATTAGGTGCTAGTTCTGTTACCATTGATCTAACTGTAGGTCCGCGTATTTACAATGAGGAAGACGAGTTTTATATTCCTGTACCCATGTTCTTGGTGAAAGCAATTAAATAAATCTATATAATATATAACACAAAACCCACTCTATGATTATCATGAGTGGGTTTTGTGTTTAGATTGACTGCTAATTACTAAAATATACCTGAGCTTTATCAATCTCTGCCCGTAGTTTTTCTTCATCAATTGTAAGCAGTTCTTTGTCTTTCATAAGAACTTTACCACCCACAATTGTAGTATTTACATCGGAGCTATTAGCAGAGTATACAAGAGCTGCTAAATCATTGTAACGAGGCATCCAGTGCATACCAGATACATCATATAGCACGATATCTGCACGATAGCCTTTATCTAATACACCAAGATCTGTATATCCCAATGCTTTTGCACCTTCTACAGTGCCCATGTTCCATGCGGCTTGAGCAGGAATAGCCTTTGGATCATAAAGACGTGCTTTATGTAATGTTGCTGCAAGACGTACTTCTTCAAGCATATCAGCATTATTATTAGAAGCGGAGCCATCTGTACCAAGACCAACCGTAATACCTTTGGCAATCATTTCAGGTACTGGTGCAATACCGCTAGCTAATTTTAAATTAGATTGTGGATTATGCGCTACGGCTACATTATTTTCAGACATAATAGCCATATCTTCGTCTGTCACATGAACGCAGTGTGCGGCTAAGGTAGTATTCCAGAATAAACCTAAATCATGCATATGCGCAATTGGTGTCTTACCAGTAGCTTTCATAACAGTCTCCACTTCTCCTTTTGTTTCGGACAAGTGCATATGAATACCACAATTTAATTCATGAGATAAGGCAATCACCTTTTCCATATAATCATCAGGGCAAGTATATGGTGCATGTGGTCCAAGCAATACTTTGATGCGGTCATTATCAAAGCCGTTCCAAGTGCGGAATAAGTCAGCATTTTCAACTAATGCTTGATCTGCTGTTGGGGATACACCGGCTAAGCCACGTGACAATACAGAGCGAATACCTGTTTCTTTTACCACCTCAGCAGTAGTATTCATAAAGAAATACATGTCGCTAAATGTAGTGGTACCAGTGCGCAACATTTCAGCAATACCGAGTTGTGTGCCGTACCGTACATAATCGTCATTTAATTTTGCTTCTGTTGGCCAAATAGCCGTTTCAAGCCATTCCATAAGCTCAAGATCATCTGCATAGTTTCTAAATAGACCCATCGCAATATGAGTATGTGTATTTACAAGACCTGGCGTAGCCAATTGACCTTTACCGTCTAGTACTTCCTTAGCAGAGACTTTTACCTTTTCAGCTTCACTATCGTTTAAAATAGCTGTAATATAACCATTATTAATTGCAATGGCATGATTTTTTAGAACCCCCTCATCGGTGAGGACGTCTACATGAGTAATCAATAAATCAGACATAGTCTTCCCTCATAGGTATAACCGAGCCATGATAGCTCGGTTATATTTGTTTAATTTGAAAGCTAGTATAGTTTAGATACAAAATGTATTACAGAAACCATTATATTTCAATACAGTATTAGTTTACTTTTGTTAGATAATCGATTTGTTCTTGTGTTAAAGAATCTAAGTCATAGCCCATGGAGTTCAACTTAAGTTTAGCGATTTCCACATCTAATTCATGAGGCAATACGTATACTTTTGGATCCATTTCTTTACCGTTTTTCAAGATATACTCTGCAGCAAGGGCTTGCATAGCAAATGACAAGTCCATAATTTCTGCAGGGTGACCATCGCCAGCTGCAAGGTTTACTAGACGGCCTTCAGCCAATACATAGAGTTTACGACCATCAGACATAGTATAGCCTTCGATGTTTTGGCGAACCCTTTCGTGGCTTACAGCAAGTTCAGTAAGATCAGAAACATTCACTTCGCAGTCAAAGTGACCAGCATTACATAAGATAGCTTTATCTTTCATCACTTTGTAATGCTCTTTTACAATAACATCTTTACAACCTGTTACAGTACAGAAGATATCCCCAACCTTAGCGGCTTCAATCATAGGCAATACTTTGAAGCCATCAAATACAGCCTCTATAGCTTTAATTGGATCTACTTCAGTTACATATACGTGTGCACCAAGGCCTTTTGCGCGCATCGCAACGCCTTTACCACACCAGCCATAACCAGCAACAACAACGTTCTTACCTGTTACAGTTAAGTTCGTAGTGCGCATGATACCATCCCAAACGGACTGACCTGTACCATAGCGATTATCGAAAAGATATTTACAGTAAGAGTCATTTACAGCAATCATAGGGAATGTTAATTGTTTAGCGTTCTCTAATGCATATAAACGATGTACACCTGTTGTAGTTTCTTCACTCCCCCCTAACAAACGTTCTTTTGCATCTTGTCGTGTAGTATGCAATAGATTTACTAAATCACCACCATCATCAATGATAATATGTGGTTTATGATCAAGTGCTTTATGGAGAAAGTTAAAATATTCTTCATCAGTACAATCGTACCAAGCATATACAGTAATGCCCATATCTACAAGACCTGCAGCTACATCGTCTTGTGTAGACAACGGATTGGAGCCCGTTACAATTACATCTGCACCACCGCGTTTTAATACAGTCGCAAGGTATGCTGTTTTTGCTTCCAAGTGAACACTAACAACAATTGTTTGGCCTTTGAAAGTTTGTTCTGCTTCAAAACGGTCACCTAATGTGTTTAATGTAGGCATAAAGTTAGAAACCCAATCAATTTTTTTGCGACCTTCTGTTGCTAAATTTATGTCTCTAATTAAAGATTGCATAATATCTCCTTTTACTCATACAAGTAGATACAATAAAATAAATAGTTGATAGTAAATCTACTTAGATTTATTGATATTATATAATGTTGTTAATATCGTTGTAGATACTTACTTATATAGATAATATATTGCTTATATTTTGAATGCTTAATAAGCTAATCATTAAGATAATAGATTATTTAGATTCTACAATCTGGCGTAGCTTACCGATTGATTCTTCATAATTTGGAGTCAATACTCCCTCTTCGGTGATAATCGCTGTTACAAGTTCATGAGGTGTTACATCAAATGCAGGATTAAGTACATCAATACCACTAGGGGCTGTTTGAACACCGTGTAAAGCGGTTACTTCATCATCGTTACGCATCTCAATAGGAATATCGCTACCATTTTCCAAAGTAAAATCAAATGTACTATAAGGAGCGGCTACATAAAACGGAATATTGTGGAATTTAGCTAGTACAGCCACACCATAGGTACCAATCTTATTGGCTACATCCCCTTTTGTAGTGATGCGGTCAGCACCGACGATAACGGCATCAATTAATCCATGTTGCATCGCATAGGCTGCCATATTATCTGTTTCAAGAGTAATAGGAATACCATCCTCGTAAAGTTCAAAGGCTGTGAGTCGAGCACCTTGTAATAATGGACGTGTTTCATCAGCATACACGCGTTCCAGTTGTCCATTTTCATGTAATTTACGAACAACACCAAGTGCTGTTCCTAGACCACCTGTAGCTAGTGCACCCGCATTACAATGAGTTAAGATGCGAATATTCTTTTTACCTTCAAATAATGTAGCCCCTGCTTCGGCCATACGTCTATTCAAAGACACATCTTCTTCGTGAATGATAATAGCCTCTTTTGTAATGAGGTCTACTACTTCACTCATTGAGGACATACTGTCAACATTAGTTTTCACAAGAGAAATGACACGATCTACAGCCCAAGCTAAGTTGATTGCCGTAGGGCGAGTTTCTTTTAAGATCTCACTAAACTCATATAAGCTTGTAAGTTGTTCACTAAATGGCGCCTCTAAACGTCCTGCTTCCATAGCAGCTAAAATGAGACCATAACTAGCAGCTACGCCAATAGCAGGTGCGCCACGAACGCGAAGCATTTTAATAGCTTCGGCCACTTGGCGCCAATCTGTACAGTGAACGTATGTAATTTCAGTAGGCAATTTAGTTTGATCTAATAGTACCAGCGTATCTTTACGCCATTCAATATTAATCATAACTTCTCCTTCGATAAACTATTGTGTATCATTATGAGTTGATTATAGTTTAAAACCACCATATTCATGCATGCGATTATGAGCATCATAACGAGCATCCACATCGATTGCATCAATAGCTCCTAAGATAAGAGATTTTAGTTGAGCCGCCATATTGCCCATCATTTCTACAACTTCCGCATGTGTCAAAGCAGATTCAGAAATACCTGCTGCATAGTTGGTAATCATAGAGATCGTAGCATATGCCATTTCAGCTTCATTCGCTAAATTTACTTCCGGTACATTTGTCATACCTACTGTATCGCCACCGAGCATGTGGAACATTTTGATTTCTGCAGGAGTCTCAAAACGAGGGCCTTCAGTACATACATAGGTACCGCCATTATGTATCGTAAGGCCTTGTTCCGTACCTACCTTTTGAAGAATATCACGTAATTCAGGGCAGTATGGATTTGTTACATCAAGATGTGCCACTGGACGGTCCCCACCTTCATAAAACGTAGTGATGCGGTTCTTTGTAAAATCTAAGAATTGGTCAGTCAACACAAAATGACCTGGCTTAAAGTTCTCATTTATAGAACCTACTGCTGTCGTGGAGATAATAAATGTAACGCCTAGTTTTTTGAGGCCCCAAATATTAGCACGATAGTTAATTTTGTGTGGAGGAATTGTATGATCTTTGCCGTGACGAGCTACAAAGATTACAGTTTTCCCATGGTATGTACCTTGTACATAATCTATTTCACCATATGGTGTCATTAAGGATTCTTCATGAATATTTTCAAAGATGGACGGATCATAAACACCAGTACCACCAATTATGCCAATTGCACTCATTGTGACCTCCTATTATTAATAACTCTATCTTTTATTTTCTCATAGAATAGAAAAACAGGCTATAGGAAAAACCTAGTAGCCTGTATTTTTTCTACATATTATAAAGTTTTTATTGAATTGGACCTTTTGGGATGAACATATCTTGTAACTCTTCACGTGTGAAATGATATTTTTCATTACAATAATGGCAAACAAGCTCTGTTACGTCATCTTCCAAAATAGCATTCTTATCTTCTTCACGTAATGTCATTAGCACACTGGCAAAGCGATCACGACCACAACGACATTGGAAATGAATTGGTTCATTATATACTTCATTCACAGTTAAACCATCGAGAACACGTTCCATAAGACCTTTACCATCTGGGTTTGCTTTCAAATATTCTGTAATAGGACCAAGTTCATTAATATTCTTTTCTACTTGTGCTAATGCTTCATCTGTAGCATCCGGTAAGGCTTGTACGATAAAACCTCCAGCTACAACCGTATGGTAATCTGGATCTACTAATACACCTAAACTAATCGTAGACGGTACTTGTTCAGATGCATATAAATAATATGCCAAATCCTCTGCTACTTCACCACTTTGAATCGGGCTTGTAGAAGTATAGTCTTGCGCTAACTGCGTGAAACGAGTCACTTGCACTTCCCCATTATGACCTACGGCAGAACCAACATCAAGCTTACCAGCATGCTTTAAAGGTACATCAACATGTGGATCATCTACATAGCCTCGAACCGTATTATCAGAGAATGCATCTACATGAACTACACCTAGTGGACCATCACCTTTAATACGAAGACTTACGTTTTCATGGTTTTTAAAATCCCCAGCTAATAAAATAGCTCCCGTCATAGCACGACCTAAAGCAGCTGTTGCTACAGGCCATAAATCATGACGTACACGAGCTGTTTCAACTGTATCGGTTGTTACAGCTAAAGACATACGAACCCCTTCTCGGGTTGTAAAACGTTTTATATAATCCATTCTATCATTCCTTATTTCTACTGATTTTATTAAGGTATTACTTTTATATTGCTTATATAGTATATCATGTCAAATATTTAACTTTCAATAATAGAGAATATATGTTCGTCTAGTCTTATTTAAATTTAAAAGAACATATTTTCGATGATATAAAAACACCCAGTACCATAAGATACTGAGTGTTATATATACAATTCTTAGATTTGATCGATAAGGTTAACCATTTCGATTGCACCCATCGCACAATCATAACCTTTATTACCCGCTTTTGTACCTGCGCGTTCGATAGCTTGCTCAATGTTTTCAGTAGTTACTACACCAAACATAACAGGAATACCAGTTTCCAAAGATACATGTGCGATACCTTTGGCTACTTCGTTGCATACATAATCATAATGAGTAGTGGCCCCACGAATAACAGCACCTACACAAATAACTGCATCATAACGACCAGATAAAGCTGCTTTCTTAGCAATCAAAGGAATCTCATAAGCACCTGGAACCCAAATTACTGTAATATCCTCTTGTTTAACATCGTGACGAAGTAAACAATCTTCAGCGCCTCCGATTAATTTAGATGTAATGAACTCGTTGAAACGAGAACCGATAATAGCAAATTTCTTACCAGTACCTAATAAGTTACCTTCTTGAACCATCATTATATTGACCTCCTTTATTCCATCTAAGGAAATATATATGTAACGACCGAGTTATATGGTGAAAGTTAATTAGTCTTCTAACATATGACCCATTTTCTCTTCTTTTGTTTTTAAATAGCCTGCATTAAATTTATTTGCAGCAATGATGAGTGGTACACGGCTAGTTACATTGATTCCCCAATGTTCTAAGCCATGACGCTTTTCGGGATTGTTAGTTAATAAGCGGATGCTTTTAATACCCAAGAAACGGATAATTTGAGCCGCTAAGGAGTATTCACGCATATCTGCAGGGAAGCCTAATTGTTCATTTGCTTCTACTGTATCAAGGCCCTGTTCTTGTAATGCATAGGCTTTAATTTTATTGGTCAAACCAATGCCACGGCCCTCTTGTCGCATATATACAACAACGCCTTTGCCTTCTTTTTCAATAGCGCGCAACGCATTGTCTAATTGTTCGCCACAATCACAGCGCTTAGAACCAAATACATCGCCTGTTAAACATTCAGAATGAATACGTACAAGCACATCGCTACAATCTTGAACATTGCCCTTTACGATAGCTAAATGCTCTTTATGATCTAATTCATTTTTAAATACAAAGATATTAAAATCACCAAATTTAGTAGGCAACTTAGAACAAGCACCAAGCTCAACCATATCTTCATGTTGTTTACGATATTCTATAAGTTCTGCTACAGAAGCAATTTTCAAGTCATGTTCTTTAGCAAATTCCATAAGATCCGGTAAACGTGCCATATCGCCATCATCTTTTGTGATTTCACAAATAACGGCAGCCTCTTGTAACCCGGCTAAACGACAAAGATCAATAGATGCTTCTGTATGACCTTGTCGTACCAATACGCCTCCCTCTTTATAGACAAGTGGGAACACATGACCTGGACGGCGAAAATCTTGAGGTTTTGCAGATGGATCTAATAATTTTTGGATTGTATAGGCACGCTCTGCTGGAGATACACCGGTTGTAGTATCTACATGGTCAACAGTAACAGTGAAAGCAGTTTCATGGTTATCAGTATTTTTAGTAACCATTGCAGGAATGCCAAACTTTTCTAACGCTTCGCGGCGCATAGGCGTACATACGATACCGCGAGCGTATTTAACCATGAAGTTAATGTTTTCTTGCGTCGCAAACTCTGCAGCAATGATAAGATCACCTTCGTTTTCACGGCTTTCATCATCAACGATAATAACAGGTTTACCAGTTTTAAGGTCTTGTAAGACTTCATTAATAGAATGTAATTGTTCGCTCATAGGAACGCTCCTTACTTATATAAATCCATTCTCTACTAAGAGGGATTGCATAGATTTTTTAGGCTTTTCTTCGGTAGGTTCACTACCAAGATTCATAAAATGACGAATATATCGTCCAGCAATATCCGTTTCTAAATTGACCTCTGTTCCAATATGAGTAAAACCTAAAATAGTTTCACTCAAAGTGTGAGGAATGATAGAGACGGAAAAACTACTTTCTGTTCGTCGCATAATTGTGAGGCTAATTCCATCGATGGTAATGGAGCCCTTATAGATAACATAATCCATAACGGATTTTGGAGTTTCGATAGTAAAGATAATGGCATTATCGGTTTGTTCACGATTAATAATACGACCTGTACCATCTACATGGCCTGCCACAATGTGACCACCAAATCTACCATTAGCAAGCATAGCTCGCTCTAAGTTGACTGGTTGATGGACTTTCAAATTAGTAAACGTAGTCATCTTAATGGATTCTGGCATCACATCCGCTGTAAATATACTATTGCCAATCGTTGTGGCCGTCAAGCACACCCCATTAACAGCTACGGAATCACCAACTTTTAAATCGCTAAAAATTTTTTCTCCTCGAATTGTTATGGTTAAGGATTTAGGGCCCTTTTTAATGTTCTCGACGCGGCCAATTTCTTCAACGATTCCCGTGAACATAAGCGCCCCTCCTTCCTTGACGATACGCTTCAATGCGAATGTTATTATCTAATACTTTAATCTTGGTGAAAGTTAGTTGTGGCGAAGCCTTTAAACTTTCAAAACCTCGACCTCCTACAGCTGGTGTTGCATCGTTACCACCAATAATGGTATTTCCAATATATGTTACGACCTTATCAAAGTTCTTCGTTTCCACAAAGGAACTGATAATTGCAGATCCACCTTCAACAAGAATAGATGTGTAACCTAGTTCACCTAGTTTTGTAAGAATATCATCGATAGATAATTTCTTAATATCAATCACAATGTCTGTGCTCTTGCTTTTACGAGTAGAAATAGATTCTACTACGGTTACTTGAGCACCAACTTGTTCTAATACTTGTATCCGATCCTTAGGACAACCTTTAGATACGAATATATGAATCTTGCGATTATTTATTTCAAAGACGCGACTAGTAGTAGGTGTTCTACCAAGACTATCCAAGATAATTACATCTGGTTGATGAATCGTAATCGGTTCATCAAGTATGCTTTTATCTAATAACGCATCTGATAATTCACTATCCGTTAAACGACAATTTAACTGTGGATTATCTGCCAAAATTGTACCAATTCCAACGAGCATGGCATCATGCGTGGCACGCAACACATGTCCATCGCGACGAGAGGACTCATTTGTAATCCATTGAGATTGTCCAGTAGATGTAGCAATTTTCCCATCTAATGACATAGCACTTTTTATAGTGACAAAAGGCTTACCTGTCTGTATATAGGTAAAGAAATGCTCATTTAGTTCAGCACATTCATCACTACATACGGGGCAAACAACCTTAATACCTGCTTCACGAAGTAACTCCATTCCCTTTCCAGAAACTAGTGGATTTGGATCTGTACTACCTACTATTACTTTAGCTATGCCAGCCTCAATGATACGAAGCGCACAAGGTGGTGTTTTTCCATAATGAGAACATGGCTCTAATGTTACGTATAAAGTAGCACCTTTGGCATTATCACCTGCTTGATTTAGTGCATGCACCTCAGCATGAGCTGTACCAGCTTTATGGTGATAACCTTCACCGATTATTGTATTATCTTTTACCACAACAGCACCAACCAAAGGATTTGGTGAGGTGTGACCTGTGGCTAATTTTGCCAGTTCAATGGCGCGCTTCATATATACTACGTCATCCACCATATCACCTCAATAAAAAAAGGACTATTACATAGTCCTTGGGTCATCATAAATGCGCACAACAAATGTGCCTCGTCTTTTCTCATCCAGACTCTACTGTCGGTATCGGAATTGCACCGATTCATACCAAAAAGGTTCGCGGACTTTACCGCCGGTAAGGAATTTCACCTATCCCCAAAGACTTATCTATTTTGTTTATGAATTAATAGTAACACTTTTATTAATGTTATGCAAGAATAATAGTTTTGTATTGAGAAAGAATATTAAATAATTTGATTAAAATATAATTTTTAGAACACAAATACTAGAATAATATAAATAATAATATATATTTACTTTTAATATAAACATATATAAACTATGTATACAGTAAATAGTAACTTTTATCACATAATTACAAGTTAAACAAGTCTAATATAGTATATATGGTTTGAATAACCATATTTTAATGATAGTAATTATTAAATATAGGTGATAATATGGCAAAAAAACGAATTTCTGATGTACTTATAGAAGTCTTAGCCAATGCGGGCATCGAACGCATTTACGGTATCACTGGAGATAGTCTAAACTCTGTAAATGATAGTTTACGCCGCAATGGTAAAATTGCTTTTGAACATGTACGACATGAAGAAACAGCAGCCTTTGCTGCCGGTGCAGAAGCATCCCTAACTCATAAACTAACTGTATGTGCTGGTAGCTCTGGTCCTGGCAACTTACACTTGATTAATGGTCTCTTCGACTGTCATCGCAATCGTGTTCCAGTATTGGCCATTGCTTCTCACATTCCTCAATCTGAAGTAGGTTTGAACTATTTCCAAGAAACACATCCAGAAAATCTATTCAAAGAATGTTCTTGTTTCTGCGAACTTGTATCCAATCCTAAACAAATGCCGGAAATTCTATTCCGTGCTATGAACGCTGCTGTTGGTAACCAAGATGTTGCAGTTATCGTTCTTCCTGGTGACGTTGCCGTTATGGAAATGGAAATTGACGAATTACCTGTATGGACCCCACCTCGTTTACCTCATATCGTTCCACAACGAGAAGATATTGAAGAAATGGCTGCTCATTTAGAAACAGGCAAACGTATTACCCTATTCTGTGGTGCCGGCTGTGAAGGTGCCCATGACGAAGTGGTAGAATTAGCAAAACGCTTGCAAGCACCGGTTGTACATGCTTTCAGAGGTAAAGAATGGGTTGAATGGGATAATCCATATGATGTAGGTATGACTGGCCTATTAGGCTATACATCTGGCTACCGTGCTATTGAACAATGTGATACATTGGTAATGCTTGGTACAGACTTCCCTTACCGTCCATTTTATCCAGAAAATGCGAAAGTAATACAAGTAGATAGAGATCCTAGTGCTTTAGGTCGTCGCGTACCTCTTACACAAGGTATCATTGGTACTGTAAAAGATACGTTAAAAGAATTATTACCTCTTGTAGACCAACGTGGTGATACTGAATTTATCGACACAGTGCGTAAAGCGTACACTAAATTTAGAGGTGATTTAGATAGTTATGCCGTTGCCGAGCCAGATGGTGTAGCAATTCACCCTCAATACTTCGTAAATCGCCTCAATAAACTAGCAGCAGAAGACGCGATCTTTACCTTTGACGTAGGGACTCCAGTTATTTGGACTGCTCGCCATCTAAAAACAAATGGTAAACGCCGTATTTTAGGATCCTTTAGCCACGGCTCCATGGCTAATGCTATGATGCATGCTATTGGCGCTCAAAATGCTTGTCCAAATCGTCAAGTCATCTCCCTCTCTGGTGATGGTGGCTTTACAATGATGATGGGCGAAATGTTAACATTAAAACAACTTAACTTACCTATTAAAATCTTTGTATTCAATAACGAAGAACTTAGCTTTATCGCTATGGAAATGAAGGCTTCCGGCTATCTAGACTACGCTACAGACTTTGTAAATCCAGATTTCGGTAAACTTGCTGAAGCTGCTGGTATCAAAGGTGTGAGCATTCATAACTCTAGCGAAGTTGATGAAAAAATCATGGAAGCCCTTAACCATAATGGCCCAGTCATCGTTAACGTTCGCGTAGATAAACAAGAACTTGCTATGCCTCCTAAAATTGCATATCAACAAGCTAAAGGCTTTAGCAAATATTTAATAAATGCAATCCTTGATGGCCGTGGTACAGAGCTTAAAGAAATGGCCAAAACAAACTGGATGAAATATAAATCCTTATACTAATATTGCAAAATTTACAAAATCTGCCAAAATAAATAAACTGCAAAACTTTCAAAAAGAGGTGTCATCATTCGATGATACCTCTTTTATTGCATAATTTTAATCATATACTGTTATAAAACCTTCAGTCCAGCCCCTTAAATTGAGAGTAATTGTATCAATTCCTAAACAATCTAAACCATATACTTTAAATATATCCCAGGTCTTATACCACTTTAATGCTTTCTCTGCATATTCTAAAGTGCTAAATAAACCTATGTATCCAGAACTGGAATAATATGGATCTATATCGTAATCATACCAAACACCATAAATTTTGTTATTTACTATTTCATAGTTAATATCATCACCTATATGAGCACAATCATTTAAATAGTGATTTTTTATAGAAAAGGAATTATCATTTAACTTAGAAAATCCAGACAATATTTTAGATTCAACTAGAGCCTCTTCAGCTAATGATATATCAGAAAAAAATCCTAATCCAAAATATTCTGTATAAGGTAGCTCTTCATTCTTTTTATAGTGTGCTAACGCTTCATATATTGGAATTCTCATAATTCACCAACTTGATTCAATATACATATAACAGATTAACTATTTCTTGTTATCTATAATAATCATCCTCGTAATCGTCTTTATACCGTATTGCATTGACCTCCGATGGAGATAATACATTTCCCTCTTCATCTACATATTCCCGGAATTCGTTAAAGTATACACCTGGAATATCTGATTCTTCTAATTCAGGACTATCTTCTGGCTTAATATACCAAAGTTTAATATCATCAGCTTGATTCGAAAGTCGATCAGTTATGTTAAAAGTATTACTATTTTCTTCTACTTTTGTATTTAGTTTAGGCACTTTAGAAACACTACTATTTGATGAATAGATTCCTAATAATTTTAATAAACTACCTATCATTTCCCAACACTCCCTTGCACCAATGATATATATTAATTATATTGTAGCAAACTACATAAAAATAAGCACTATATCGACATTTGAGATATAGTGCTTACTTTGTATTTGAGTCTTACCTTGTATTTTGTTATGCTCCAAAGAGTGACATTTGTTCATCTTCAGGTAGTTCACCACAGCATTTGAGGTCTTTCATAAGATCAATGATGGTATTTGATACTTTACAACGGCGTTGTAAGTCTTTTAGAGATGTAAATGGACGTTCATTTCTTTCCTCGACGATAGCATCAGCCACTGTTTCACCAAGTGAATCAATAGCTAAGAATGGTGGCAATAAAGCTCCATCCTTAATGCTAAAGCGTCTAGCTTCAGAATGTTGAATATCTACATTAATAAAACGATAGCCTCGTTGATACATTTCCATAGATACTTCCAAGGCACTCATAAGGTCCTTGTCTTTAGGGCTGGCAGCACGATCAAGAGCCTTGATACGGTTAAACTCGGTCAATTGTGTTTTAAGGTCTCCTGTCATGATTCGTAAGTCGAAGGCTTTCGCGCGAATGGAGAAATATGCTGCATAGAATGCCAATGGATGGTATACCTTAAACCATGCAATACGGAAGGCCATCATTACATATGCTACCGCATGGGCCCTTGGGAATAAATAGGAAATCTTTTTACAAGACTCAATAAACCATTCAGGAATATTATTTTCACGCATTTCTGCTTCAAATTCCGTTGTAGCTTGACCTTGTTTATTTCGTTTTTCAATCCCCTTCCCTTTACGTACGTTTTCCATAACGAAGAAGCTGTGCTTTCTATCCATACCACGATGAATCAAGAAGTTCATTACGTCGTCACGGGTGGAAATAGCTTCGTTTAACTTACAAGTTCCATTTTTAATAAGGTCTTGCGCATTATCGAGCCATACATTCGTACCATGAGAGAAACCAGAGATACGTACTAAGTCAGAGAAGGTTTGCGGACGAGAGTCTTCCAACATGCCCCGTACAAACTTCGTACCACATTCTGGTACGGCTAAGCTGGCTACCTGGTCACCTTGCAATTGTTCAGGTGTTAAACCAATCCCCTCTGTAGAGGAAAACAAGCTCAATGTCTTTGGATCATCAAATGGTATTGTCTTAGCATCGATACCTGTCAAATCCTCTAGCATACGAATAATTGTGGGATCATCATGGCCCAGAATATCAAGCTTAGTCATACGACCTTCGATGGAGTGATAATCAAAGTGTGTCGTTAATACGCCACTTTCCTTTTTATTCGCTGGATGTTGTATGGGCGTAAAATGATGCACATCCATATCTCGAGGACATACCATAATACCACCAGGGTGTTGTCCCGTAGTATTCTTTACATTTGTAAAGCCTTTCGCTAAATGTTCAAAGAATCCATTGCGGGCTTGTATATCTCGAATTTCGGCGTATTTTTTAACATAACCAAAAGCAGTTTTATCAGCTATAGTACCAATTGTACCGGCTTTAAATACATTGTCACGACCAAATAGTTCTTCCGTATATTTGTGAGCTTTTGCTTGGTAATCACCGGAGAAGTTAAGGTCAATATCTGGAACCTTGTCACCTTCAAAACCAAGGAAAATTGCAAATGGAATATCATGTCCATTTGTTTGTAAAGCATGACCGCATTCAGGACAGTCTTTACGAGGCAAGTCAAAGCCCCCTGCATATTCACCCTTTTCAAAGAATTCTGAATATTTACAGTTAGGGCATACATAATGAGGCGGTAATGGGTTTACCTCTGTAATCTCAGACATGGTAGCGGCAAAGGATGACCCTACGGAACCACGGGAACCTACGAGATACCCATCATCAAGAGATTTTTTTACCAGCTTATGAGCGATGTAATACAATACGCCGTAACCATTGGAAATAATACAATCCAATTCATAATCGAGACGTTCTTGTACGACACGAGGCAATGGATCACCATAAATAGCCTTCGCATTTCTATAGCACATTTCTGTGAAAGCTTCGTCAGCACCTTCAATCTTAGGTGAATATGTACCATCAGGCACTGGCTTAATATCTTCAATGCTATCATTAATAGCACGTGTATTAGTAACGACTACTTCGTATGCTTTCTCTTCGCTTAAATAAGGGAAGGACGCAAGCATTTCATCTGTAGTACGTAAATGTAAATCTGGCTGTTCGTCTGCATCTGGATAACCACATGCAGTTAACATGATTTCACGATAAATTTTTTCTTCTGGTGTCAGGTAGTGAACGTCACAAGTAGCACATACAGGTTTGTTTAAGGCTTCTCCTAATTCGATAACGGTCTTATTCATATCAATAAGTGCCTGCTCGTCGGGCATGAGACCTTTACGAACCAAAAACGTATTGTTAGTATGTGGTTGAATCTCAAGATAATCGTAGAAGGATGCTACTTCCAAAAGCTCTTCTTTTGTAGCTCCACGAACAATGGATTGCATAAGCTCCCCTGCTTCACAGGCAGAACCGATGATAATACCTTCACGATGTTCTTCAATAACGGAGCGAGGCAAACGCGGACGAACTTTGTAATGTTCAAGGTGAGAAATGGAAATCATTTTATATAAATTACGCAAACCAACCATATTCTTAGCTAATAAAATAATATGGTAACGTTTATCTTTTTCTTTCTTTTTCTTTTTATCTAGTACAGGCTCTTCATCTTTTATTACCGTTTCATCTTCGATGAGGTAACCTTCTACACCATAGATAACTTTAACACCTAACTCCTTACCAAGAGCTTGCGCTTCTGGGAAGGCTTGTACTACGCCATGATCCGTAATAGCCACCGCAGGATGACCCCATTTTTTAATTGTTTTAAACAAGTCTTTTACAGATACGAGAGCATCTTTATCACTCATCTTAGTATGTAAGTGGAGTTCCACACGAGAGTCCGGACGATTTTCAGTTCGTTCCACACTAGTAGTTTCTATTGCTTCAATACTGCGAATAGAAAGGATATAATCCTTGTCAAAACGATCATCAAAGCTGACACTACCTTGTACGCGAACCCGTTGTAAGCCTTTTAGTTGTTTTAATAATTCATCCCCTTCTTCAGGACTGTTCGTAAACTTGATAAATTTAATGCTATTTGTATCATCTACAATGCTGCCGTTAACGATACTTTTACCCGTCTTAGTATCACGTTTATCTAAACCAACAAAGACACCTTCAAAAATTACACTAGGTGTATCCAAGGTCCCCATGATTTTAGATGTGACCCCTTCAATTTTAGGTCCTAAAATCATGCCTTCATCAGTAGGTGCATCCTTTGGTACACGACGAGGATATTTACCATCCCCTTCACTTCCTTTAGCCGTAGATTTTGTAGTTTTTTTAGGTCCAAAGCCTTTGCTTGCTTTAGGTGTACTACTCACAGATGCGATAGTATCACTACTGCTAGATTCGGCAGCCGTATGATTAGAACGAGACACAACAACTGGACTATTGTTGAAATAGCCTAATTCAATAGCTTCTACAAATGGGGCAAAATCATCTTCGTCTACATCATCATATTCATCTTGTTGGTCATAACCCGCAAAAGACTTGCCTCTAGGTTCTTGATTTTTAGCCTCTTCAGCTTCACGTTGTGCTTCAGCCGCTTCAATCCATTCACCAGCACCACAGCCACCGCCATAATAATAGGTATCTAACCCTTCACCCGTTTCAGTATCTACTTTCCAAGCAAAGCAACAAGCTGTATCTGTATTTGTTGGAATATCATCAAAAGAGATATTTTTTTCCTTATACCATGCAGACAACCTTTCACGTAGACTAAGCAATGTGGAAAATGCAGAGTCTGCTGCTTGAATCGTCACATGTTGGCTATGACAGTTCACATAGAAGGATGATTTCTTATTCCGTTTTGGTACAACACGATAACGTACTTTCATTTTTATCCTTTATACCCACAATAGGTAATACATAAATCTCTAAATCGCCAAATATCGCCCTTACTACTACGACTATCTAAAATAATCTCATAGAGCCCTTTTAATAAAGCTCGCAAGGCCTTAACTGAAATTCTAGGACTTGCTTCGTAAGCCAACTTAATCGGATACGGTTTAAATGACGAATCATGGTCCTTACATAAGTTTTGTATGGCTTGAACAGACATTCCCGCTTGGCGACATTCGCTAACCAGTAGCTGCAAACGTAACTGCCCCTCAATATAGCTCATAGCACGATCTAATTCTTTATAGCCGAACATAAACGGAAATAATTCAAGCAATGTATCAATATCTCGTTTCAACAAAGCCTCTTTAAAGGTGAAAATATTTTTAGCACCATAGTCACTGCCATTTTCCTCTAGGAATTCTTTGGTAATTACTTTTTCCCCAGTAATTTGCAAGAAATATCGGTCAAACTCAGTTCTCATAAAAGAAACAGGTACATCTTGCCACAAATCGATGAGATGAGCTACGTATTCTTGTGCATCAGGCGTCATGTTAAAGCCATGAGATGTACAATATTGACGAATCCACATCACAAGGTCTGCCCCTTCAAGGCGCTTGCATTCAAGATTCGGTATTTTATTTAAAAGCTCTTTATTCTGCTTGATTCGTTTATCTATCATGTCATGATAAATCAAAACAATTGGATTATCCCCATTATATTCCATGATGAGCTCATATAATGGGACCCAAGCATCACTATTTTTGCCGCTTTTACGAATAATGGGCAAGTTAACTAAGCAAAACACTTTTTGATCCCCAAAGAGTGAATCTTCACAGAGCTTTTCACTAATCTTCTGTGGGCCCGCCTCATCGTCTAATACGGTCACTGGAAGGTCTGGATAGGCACTTAAAAATTTGCGTTTCTCTTCTTCAATTAATTGTGGCTCATCGCCATAAATGAGTTGAATATGTGCCATGTTTCCTCCTTTCACAGATAGATATCTTTGATATAGCCGTATCCCATTATATACATATGTTCTGTTGATGGATCCACATCGCGTAACGCACCGTGGGGACTACCAAATAGAATTGTACTATGAGGTGAAATACGCCCTATTTCATTCATTACACTGGATCGACTCGTTATATATAACACATTAGTCTTATCATTTAATTTTAGATTTTTTTCTCTACTTTGTCCATTATATACGACGATTTGGTTCATACCATTTTTATATACCACCTGTGCAGAACCGTTACTGTGAAAGTACTCAACTTTTACATCTTTAGGCTTTACACCATATGCCCTTATGGCCTGATTAATAAGTCTTTCATTAGGTATAGTTTTAATATAATCTGGTGCATCGATTAATAGATATGCTCCTCTATGGTTTGGGTCTATGCAAAGTAACACATTACACTGTTTCATAGGAATATAATGGATTATTGTGTCCTTATGATACTGAGTCACATAGTATGAAGCACCAAAGGTTGCAACCATACATAATAAGGACATCACTATATATACAGTATACTTATTCTTATGTGTCAAAAAATACGTAAATAAACCTAATAGAGCATAATATATATAAACACAATAAAGATGCATCATACCAAGCCAAAGTAGACTATAACTACGTCCTAACACATGATTTAAATATAAAGATATTCGCAATAGTACATCTACTAAAGACCATATTAACGATATAGGGAATACGTAACTGACTAAAGTACTTACAAAAATTAAAACTATGGATATATCTAATAGGGGCGCTACTATACAGGCTGCTAGCAAACTAGCAATACTAATATAGTGAAAGTAATAGAGTTGTAATGGCAATATGAGTAACTGTGCGGATACACATAATACAAAAGGTGTTTTTATCCACCTTGGTAACCACTGTATCCGTTCATATAGTACCTTTCCCCATATGAGTAAACCATAGGTTGCACCAAAGGATAACTGAAAGCTTACATCAAATAAAGAAAAAGGATCATATACAAGACATATAATAGCGCATATACATAAAGCCTGTTTAGCTTGATATAATCGTCCTTTTACATAAGCCATGCACATGAGTATACTCATCATCGTTGCACGTATAACTGGTGCATCTCCACCAATGATACAGCAATATGTACAAGCTACTAATATACCTAAAATTAAGCATGTGCGCTTCCGTAATTTAACGAGTCTTCCTAAACCGTAAATTAAGGCTAATAGCAGTGCAATATGTGAGCCAGAGATAGAAAGAATGTGGATGAGACCCGTATAAGCAAAATCTTTTATTCGCTCTTCCCCTAGCTCACTATAATGACCACCCAAGCATAAGGCTTGTGCTAATACCTTTTGTGGGCCATCTAGATTACTAGCAATATTTTTTTCAATAGATTCTCGTATTTGACCACATAAATATAAACTTCTCCTATATATTTCTTCATAAATACTCTTTTTATATGAAAATGTTTGTAAATCTTTAGCACTGGCAGGTCGATAAACTCCATCGTAGATTCGTCCTCTTGTGTTAGAACCCATATATCTGCCTCGAAGATTGATTCGACCTTCCTCTTCGATGAGAAATAAAGACTTTGGAGTTCCTTCAATAATGGCTTGTTCTCCCAATTTTATTTTGTTATTTGTAGCTGATACCTTAGAGTATACTTGCAAACGTCCTTGAGCCTTTATATAGGAGTTTTTTGCGGTATCTTTATAAGGATGTAATCTATGAAGAGTAACATTATATTTGTAATATTTCTGTCCATCTAGATTTACTATTTCAGGAGATGATACAACAGTACCTAGATATTCTCCTTCTTGCTGTAAATAGTATGATGTATAACTATTATAATTAATAATTTGTAAATCTGTTTGATAATAAGATAAACCAACTAAAACAAAGACTAAGATGATTAACTTGCTAAGTGAATGCCATCTTTCAGACGATTGTAATGCTTTGAAAATACCCACAACTATAATAGCTAACCCAATAGCAAAGATGTAGTGCATCTGCATAAGTACAGGATAATACTGACCATAGCCTAATATTGTACCCATAATTATAGAACCCAATATAGTATGTGCCCATTGACTATGGGTTAAAACCTTAGTGTTCCAATTAACATCATTTGCATCAAAGAAGGGTTCATCATTCTTGCTATCTTGATGACTAAATTGTAATTTTGTCTTTAATCTTCTTAAATACTCCGTCACCAATGCCCTTCACCCCCTTAATACCTTCAATGGATGTAAAGGGACCCTTTTGCGAACGATATTCTTCAATTCTCTTCGCCATAGCTGGGCCAATACCTGGTAATGAATCTAATTCCTTTGCAGTTGCCGTATTGATATTAATCTTGTTACCGCGCAATAAAACCTCTGGATTACCGTGAAAGTTAAATACTATATGGATATGATCTCCCGCATTTACTGGTTTTGCCATATTGACTGATTCTATATCAGCATAAGGTAGTAGCCCACCTGCAAGCTTTACCATATCTCCATAAGTAGCTGAATTTTCATATTCATACAATCCTGGTGATACAACAGCACCTGTAATATACGCAATTGGTTTATTGGGCAATTGTTCTACATTTGATATAGAAGAATTTCCATCTATTGCCCCTTCAGCTAGGACAGAATCGCTTTCATCTGTTATAATAGGCCATAGGAAATAAATTCCTACTAAAATACATAGGATTAATATAATTATCGTATACGGCTTCAATTTACTTTTCATAATGCACCTCCTACTAAAGGATTTTCCAATATAAAAGTAAACTCCTACCGTTGACTCTATTGGTCACACAAGCAGGAGTTTTATAATTGATGTCGAATATAAGGAGACTCAATGAATCAAGATACATTAAGAAAATATGCCCGTACATTATTACAATACGGCGTAAATTTACAACAAGATCAAACTTTAGTTATTTCTGTTGATGTGGAAAATAAAGACTTTGCAGTTATCGTTACAGAAGAAGCCTATCAATTGGGGGCTAAAGAGGTTGTCCTCAACTGGCGCTGTTCACCTATTGCACGTCAACGTTTAATGCATGCCAAAGAAACAGTCTTAGAAAAACCTGCTAACTGGATTCCTGAATTCTATAAGCAATATATCGATGATAAAGCGGCATTCTTATCTTTAATTAGTGCCAACCCTAAAGCCCTTGCTGGCATCCCGACAGAACGTATTTCTTTACATTCTCGTAATTTAAACAAAGCCTTATCCTTCTATCACACAGCTATTATGAATTCGTCTGTTACTTGGTGCGTTGCTTCTGTGCCAACTGTCTTATGGGCAGATTTACTCGGTTATGAAGGTACCGATGAAGAAAAAATTGACCAATTGTGGGCAACTTTGCTTAAACTTTGTCGCATCGAAGGCATTGAGGCAAAGGATACATACCGTCACCACATGGCTAAATTACGCCATCGTCGCGAAGCAATTAATAAACTAGACTTAAAAGCATTGCGTTACACTTGTGAAAATGGTACTGACCTCTTACTAGAATTACCAGAAGGTCATATTTGGCAAGGCGGTGAAGAAGCGTCTAAAGATGGTACTATCTTCAATGCTAATATTCCTACCGAAGAAATTTTCTCTGCACCACAGTACAATGGTGTAAACGGCATTGTATATAGCACAAAACCTTTAATTTACCATGGCAATACGATTTCTGATTTCTCCTTCACTTTCAAAGAAGGTAAAATTGTAGAGTACACTGCCAAAGAAGGTTATGAAGTACTAAAAGAATTAGTTGAGACAGATGAAGGCTCACACTACCTTGGCGAAGTTGCATTAGTTGATCATTTTAGTCCAATCAGCCAATCTAATCAAATCTTCTATGAAACATTATTCGATGAAAATGCATCATGCCATCTAGCAATTGGAGCCTCTTACCCTACATGCCTCAAAAACAGTGATGGTTTATCTGACGACGAATTAAAAGAACGTGGTTTGAACCACTCTTTAACACATGTAGACTTTATGATTGGTCATGAACATATGAATATCAAAGGCTATACACGTGATGGCCAAGAAGTAGACATCATGATCGATGGTCGCTTACAAGTATAAACATAAATAAAAGATAACGAAATCCCCCATATACAACTGTATATAGGGGATTTTAAAAGCAATTAAATTTTTATTACATTACAATGTGATATTCAAAGTGCGGCCTGTAGGCTTGTATTCAATAATTTCTACACCTGCGGTTTTTAACATTCGTTTAGAAGCTTTTACCTCTTTCGTATCCTTATATAGGTCATCACGATAGATAACGGCCTTAATACCACTTTGAATAATGGCTTTCGCACATTCATTACAAGGGAAAAGTGTTACATATATTTTAGAACCTTCTAAAGAACCGCCCCGATAATTAAGTATGGCATTCAGTTCACTATGAACGGTATAAAAGTATTTATTATCATCCGCCGTATCGCGTTCCCATGTGAAATCATCATCACTACAATTTAATGGCATCCCATTATAGCCAATAGACAATATTTTATTATCATTGCTCACAATACAGGCACCTACTTGTGTGTTGGGATCTTTAGAACGCTGTGCCGCTAAAATGGCAACACCCATGAAGTATTCATCCCAGGAAATATAATCGTTACGTTTTGCCATAGTTACCTCTCTTAAAAATAAGCCCCCATCTACCTATGTAGTTGGGGGCTTACATTATTAACCAAAAATATCATCATTTATATTTATTTAACAACGATATTTACAAGTTTACCTGGTACATAAATAACTTTTACAATGTTTTTACCTTCTGTAAACTCTTGAACACGGCTAGACTCTTTAGCCATTGTTTCTAATTCTTCTTTCGTAATATTTACGGAAACAGTAAGTTTATCGCGAACTTTACCATTTACTTGCAATACTACTTCTACTTCATCTACTACAAGCGCAGCTTCTTCGTATACAGGCCAATTTTCAGTATGAATGGATGTAGCTTCACCCAATTCATGCCACAACTCTTCTGTCATATGAGGAACAAATGGTGCTAAAAGAAGCAATAAGGAATGTGTCAATTCATTAGCTAATGCGCTATTGATTGTTTCTGCTTTATCCTTATGAGCGTACATAGCATTTACAAGTTCCATGATAGCAGAAATAGCAGTATTGAAGTTGAAGTTGTTATCGAGGTCTTCTGTTACCTTTTTGATAACACGGTGTAATTCACGACGCAATCCGAATTCGTCTTTTGTAAGATCACCGGTTACATTTTTCTTAGCTTCTTCGTTGTACGCATCAACAATACGCCATACACGGCCTAAGAAACGATAAGAACCTTCAACACCTTGGTCAGACCAATCAAGGTCACGATCTACAGGCGCTGCGAATAGAATAAACAAGCGAGCAGTATCTGCACCATAAGTATTGATAATTTCTTCAGGAGAAACTACATTACCTTTAGATTTAGACATTTTACTGCCTTCTTTAAGAACCATACCTTGTGTCAACAAGCCACGGAATGGTTCATTTGCATCGATAAGGCCTAAATCGTGAATAACTTTCACAAAGAATCGAGAGTACAATAAATGCAAGATAGCATGTTCAATACCGCCGATATATTGGTCAACATTCATCCAGTAATTAGCAATTTTTTTATCGAATGGAGCTTGGTCGTTTTTAGCGTCTGTATAGCGCAAGAAGTACCAAGAGGAATCGATAAATGTGTCCATCGTGTCTGTTTCACGACGTGCAGGGCCACCACATTTAGGACATGTAGTATTTAAGAAGCTTTCAGATGTAGCCAATGGAGATACAGCACCAGATTCAAATTTAACATCCTCTGGCAAGCGTACTGGCAACTCTTCTTCAGGAACGAGTTGTTCACCACAAGTTTCACAGTATACTACAGGAATTGGCACGCCCCAGTAACGTTGACGAGAAATCAACCAGTCACGAAGACGGAAGTTTACCTTACCTTCACCAATGCCGCGTTCATTAAGAGCTGCCGTGATATTTTTACGAGCCTCTTCAGATGTTTGGCCATTATATTCACCAGAGTTAACAAGAATACCATCTTCATGATACCATTCTTGCCATTTTTCAAGGCTGTATTCTTCACCTTCACGAGTTACGACTTGTTTAATAGGCAAATCATATTTATGAGCAAATTCCCAGTCGCGTTCATCATGTGCAGGGGAGCCCATTACAGCACCAGTACCATAGTCTACCAATACATAGTTTGCAATCCACACAGGAACTTGTTCGCCAGACATTGGGTTTACTGCATAAGACCCAGTAAACATACCTTCTTTAGGTGCCTCTGTAGATGTACGGTCGATATCGCTCATATTGCGCATACGCGTAATGAAAGCTTCTAATTCAGTTTTATTAGGAGCATTTTCAATGAGGCGTTCCACATATGGATGTTCAGGAGCCAATACTACATAGCTTACGCCGTAAATAGTATCAACACGTGTAGTATACACAGATACGCGTTCATTGATGGATGGCACTTCAAAGGAAAATTCTGTACCTTCAGAACGACCAATCCAGTTCTTTTGCATCAACTTAACGCGTTGTGGCCAATGATCTAGAGTATCTAAATCAGCTAACAAGCGATCTGCATATTCAGTGATGCGTAAAAACCATTGCGACAAATCTTTTTTCTCAACAGGGTTATCACAGCGCCAACAAGCACCATCGATGACTTGTTCGTTTGCCAAAACAGTATGACAAGTTTCACACCAGTTTACTTTAGCTTCTTTTTTGTACGCTAAGCCTTTTTTATAAAATTGTTGGAAGAACCATTGAGTCCATTTATAGTAATCTTCTTTGCAAGTCGCTACTTCACGGTCCCAATCGTAGGACAAACCAAGAGCTTTTTGTTGTAATTTCATGTTCTCGATATTATCAAGAGTCCATGTTTTAGGTGCAAAACCATGTTTGATAGCCGCATTTTCAGCAGGCATACCAAAGGAGTCCCAGCCCATTGGATGCAACACGTTGAAGCCCTTCATTTTTTTGAAACGAGCTACTACGTCACCGATGGAATAGTTACGCACGTGACCCATGTGTAAGTTACCAGATGGGTACGGGAACATTTCTAATACATAGTATTTTTCTTTAGATTCATCATATTCTGTTTTAAATGTATGGTTATCTTCCCAATACTGTTGCCACTTTTTTTCAATATCTTGGGCTACATACTTTTCGTTCATGTAGGGGCCTCCTCATATGGTCAACCTCATAGGTTGCCATTTTATAATTAATATTTTTATTTTACTACGTACTGTAAAAGCAGTCAAACACTAGCGTTTTACGACTTGAATAGTTTTTATTAAATCATTTTTAGGGCTTGTATTTTGATCAGAACTATGACTAGTATATAAATCATTTTGCTCTTTAACAGTTTGTTTATTGTGTTCTTTTCTAGCTTTAGCCTCTTCTTCTAAGCGTTTTTTCTCAGCTTTTACTTTTTCAACTTCTTCTTTTGCTTTGCGTTTAGCAGCTTCTTTCTCTTCTTTAGCTTTCCGTTTTGCTTCCGCTTTAGCTGCTTTTTCTTTTTCTTTTTCTTCTAAGCGTAATTTGTATTGTTCAAGCTTTGTTAATGGTTTAGCTTCTTGAACTACAGGTTCAGGAACAACTGCTGTAGGAGATTTAGGAATACCACGTCCTAAGTCTTTTTCTTGAATCATAGTAATCGTAGAAATATCTTCAAACCCTTTACGCCATGCTGCAAACCCACCAAGGTGTAATTCTTTTACCAGATCAAGTTTTAAGCCTAACGATGTATTATCTTCAAACCAAATACGATCTGAACCAGAAGCTGTTGGAATAGATAAATAGTATAACTTTAATCGATCGTCCCAAGTCATTTTATCTCTGTAATTAGCAAAGTAATTACTTGTATTCTTCATAGCCAATGTCTCGCTTTTTGCATAACCATTCGTTTCATGCCATAAGCGCATATAGAATGGTACGCCTAATATTAACTTTTGAGAAGGAACTTCAGATAGCATTCTTTCTGTATGGCTACGGACCCAAGGATAACTTGCAACAGGACCTGCAGTAGTACTCTTAGCCCAAGTTTCGTCATACGCCATAAGAACTACATAATCTACTGTATCTGCCAAAGCTTTACGGTTATACACTAATGACCATTCTGGACTATCAGAATAGCCAGTCACATCGATAGAAGTTTTAATATTATACTGATGTAAATGATTAGACAAATATGCTACAAATGTTGTTAAACGATCACGATCAGCATAATTAATGTTTTCAAAGTCAAAGTTATAACCATCAAACCCATATATATAGGCATATTGAACAAGGTTATGAGCAAATTTCTTCCATACCGATTGATCCGACAAAATACCACTTGTAAAATTAGAGTCAAACCGATTAGTAATTAACGGCCAAATATGATAGCCTTTATCCTTATACGCTTTCACATAATCAATATTTACATTTGAACTTGCTTCTAAACCTAAGCTATGCAATTTAAACCAACTTGGAGAAATAATATTATCACCACTCGTATTGAGTTTTGCCTGATACGGAATTCCCTCTGTTGTCCATGGATCAAAAGCCCAAGCCAATGGTGTTTGCAATGTATAAGGCGCTTTCACCGTAGATGCTTCTGGTGCAGGGCCTAAAATAAGTTGACCATTATTTTTTGTATAACTAACACCCAGCATAGCTGGTTCAGACTCAATATCTACATAGGATAGACCATCTTTTTTGGTAATGGGCAATTTAACAGGTTCACCTACGGATGTAGGATTTAAAACAACCTTATCACCTTGTAATTCACTTTGTGGAACATACACGGTATATGATGTTTTATATTGATTTGCTTCGTAATGACGTGTAGTATTAGCTAAAAATTGATCTAATGGAACCAATACTTCTGCATGTACGAATGTACTTGATAATGCGGACATTACTAAAGCCGTTAACGATTTTATAATAGTAGATTTACGAATCATGTACTCTCCTAATTCTAGGTCCCATACTGGGATACAATACCAATTTCTATATTATACCATATTATATATAGTTCATCTCTTTTCTTGCACGAAGGATATATGTAATTTATAATTTAATCTATGTACTAATAAAAATTATCACATAAGGAGTTTTGTATGCATCAATATTTATTTTTCATAGGGGACTTCCCTATTAGAGCCTATGGTACCATGTTAGCTTTGGCTATCATCTGTGGTGCCTCTGTTGCCTATGTACTTTTGAAAAAGGATGGTCGCGGATGGCATGAACACATCATCGACTTTTCCATTACTGTTGCCGTAGCTGGTCTCATCGGTGCTCGCCTATGGGATGTCTTTTTCTTTGATTGGGATTATTACGGTAATCATTTATTGGAAATTCCCTTTGTTTGGCAAGGAGGCATGGCCATTCAAGGTGGCGTAGTACTAGGCACAATTGCGGGCTATTGGTATCTTCGTAAAAACAAGATTGACTTTTGGGCTTTTGCCGATTTATTTGCCCCTGCATTGATTTTGGCTCAATCCGTAGGTCGTATGGCAAACCTCTTAAACGGTGATGCTTTTGGTCATCCTACGGGCGGTAATTATGGTATTATCTATCCTGAAAGTACCCTTGCATACCGCACCTACGGTAATCAACCGCTTTGGCCTGCCGAAGTATGGGAAGGTCAAATCGATATTCTTATCTTTGTGGCCCTTCTATTATTTGGATCTTTTAAGCATGCTAAGGGTCAAGTATTCGTACTATATGCCATTCTCTATTCTACGGCTCGCTTTTTCTTAGAGTTCTTACGTGGCGATTACGTAAACGTAACGTTAGGTCTAAAATCTGCTCAAATGACGAGTTTAATAGCTATCATTGTCGGTATCTGTGTATTCATCTATCTAGGCTATCTAGAAAAGAAAAATCAAAAGGTACTTGTTGATATAGAATCAACAGTAAAAACTAAAAAACGTAAATAAATTACATATAAAAAGAAAAGTCCTGCATTCATTGGTTTTACCATTGAATGTAGGACTTTTACTATTTTTTGAAATAAAACTATTTCTTAAAAGGATATTTCTTATAAATTTTCTTTAGCTTTTAGAGCTTCCAGTTCTTCTAAAGCACGATTTGCAATCAGTGCATTTTTTTCTTTTTTCTTACGTACTTTTTGAGGCCACGACTCCATAATGCCAAAGTTGACATTCATTGGTTGGAAGTTAGAGCCTTCGTAGTTAGAAATATAGTGGCTAAGAGAGCCAATAGCCGTCGTCTTAGGGAATTCAATAAACGGTTGTTCCTTTAAATAACGATATACTTGTAGACCTACCATGAGACCGCTAGCAGCAGACTCCAAGTAGCCTTCTACACCTGTCATTTGACCAGCAAAGAATAGACGTGGTTCTTTTTTTAGTTGGAATGCGTGATTTAACAAATCAGGAGAATTGATATATGTATTGCGATGCATAACACCATAACGAACAAATTCTGCATTTTCGAGTCCTGGAATCATACCGAATACACGCTTTTGTTCACCCCATTTTAAATGAGTTTGGAAGCCTACCAAGTTAAACATGGTGCCTTCCTTATTTTCCTTACGCAATTGTACCACTGCGTAAGATTCCTCATTGGTACGTTTATCCACTAAGCCTACAGGCTTTAATGGTCCATAACGTAATGTATCTTCACCACGGCTTGCCATGATTTCTACGGGCATACAGCCTTCAAAGTAGATTTCTTTTTCAAAATCCTTTGGCTGTACGGCTTCAGCTGTTTTAAGCTCATGCCAGAACGCTTTATATTCCTCTTCTGTCATAGGACAGTTAAGATAATCCGCATCGCCTTTGTCATAACGAGAAGCAGCAAAAACTTTATCGTAGTTTAAAGATTCAGCCGTTACGATAGGTGCAGCAGCATCGTAGAAGTAAAAGCCTGTTTCACCAGTTAGGGCTTTAATCTTATCTCCTAATGCTTCAGATGTAAGTGGACCAGAAGCAAAGATAACAGTTCTCTCTGTAGGAATCTCAGTTACCTCTTCGTGATGAACTGTAATATTAGGATGGCTCTTTACCTTCTTAGTCACCATTTCACTAAATAAATGACGATCAACGGCTAATGCACCACCGGCAGGTACAGCAGTTGCATCGGCACATTCCATAATGATAGAACCTAAACGACGCATTTCTTCTTTCAAAAGGCCTACCGCATTTTCAATATTACCAGCACGCAACGAGTTACTACATACGAGCTCTGCAAATTGATCTGTTTGGTGCGCCGGAGAACTCTTCACAGGGCGCATTTCATATAAGTCTACATGAATACCTCGGTTAGCGAGTTGCCAAGCCGCTTCGGAGCCTGCAAGGCCTGCACCAATAACAATAACATTTTTATTATTCAATTGTAGTTTCCTCTTTTTTAGCTTTACTAGACTTTTTAGATTCTTTTACAGGTTCTTCACTAGCTTCGCTCTTTTTCTTTCTTGTTTTCTTTGGTGGTCGAGTCGGACAAGTTTCATTGGAACAGAACTTTTTAACTGTACCATTTTTATATGTCTTTTCAACCATTATAGAACCACATGTTTCACAGAAATCATGGGTTGGCTTATCCCATAGTGTAAAGTCACATTGTGGGTATCGATTACAGCCATAGAAAATGCGTCCACGACGAGACTTACGTTCTACGATTTCCCCTTCTTTACATTTAGGACACGTTACCCCAGTTCCCACTGTAATAGGTTTTGTGTTTTTACATTCTGGAAAATTAGAGCATGCTAAGAACTTACCGTATCGACCAAATTTATATACCATTGGACTATGACAAAGTTCACATATCTCATCGCTTTCCATAGATGCAATTTCAATGCGGTCTACATCACTTGCATCTTCTAGTTCTTGCGCAAAGACCTCGTAGAAATCAGATAATACTTTTACATACGTATCCTTACCAGATGCGATAGCATCAAGTTCTTCTTCTAAATCACGGGTAAAGCCAGTATTGATGATTTTTTCAAAATATGTAATCAAGAAGTCTACCACCACAAAGCCTAACTCTGTAGGCACGAATTGTTTATTCGTATTTTCCACATAGTTACGGCTTACGATAGTATCTAGAATTGGTGCGTATGTACTAGGGCGACCAATGCCAAGTTCTTCTAATGTCTTGATAAGACTCGCCTCGGAGTAACGTGGAGGTGGTTGTGTAAAATGTTGTTCAGGCAATACCTCTACCGTATGGGCAGCATCATTCTTTTTCAGAGCTGGCAATTGAGGTGCATCCTCTTTTTTCACATCTTCATAAACGGCACTGAAACCTGGGAAGATAACACGAGAGCCAGTTGCTTTAAAGGTATAGTCATCTTTAACATTCAACTCAATCGTTGTGGATTCATTTTGTTGAGGCGCCATTTGGCTCGCCATAAAACGATTCCAAATCAACGTATATAGCTTAAGTTCATCGCGACTCAAGAATGGTTCCACCATTTTAGGTGTTAACTCGAGAGATGTAGGACGAATCGCCTCATGCGCATCTTGTGCAGAACCTTTAGAACCGTACACATTTGGTTTAGATGGATAATATTCCTCCCCATAGTTACGAAGAATAAAGTCCTTAGCCATAACTTGCATCTCTTTAGAAATACGCGTAGAGTCTGTACGCATGTACGTAATCAAACCTACGTGGCCATAGGAGCCAATTTCTAAACCTTCATATAAATGTTGGGCAATCATCATCGTACGCTTAGCACCAAAGTTCAATTTACGCACA
Organism: Veillonella sp. S13054-11; assembly: GCF_002959795.1. NCBI lineage: Bacteria > Bacillati > Bacillota > Negativicutes > Veillonellales > Veillonellaceae > Veillonella > Veillonella sp. S13054-11. The sequence continues at coordinate 48,366 of NZ_PPCY01000001.1, read as the reverse complement.
CCATCTTGTTGCAACGTAGATGTTGTAAACGGAGGTGCCGCTTTACGAGAACGTTTGCGCTTTTCAATATTTGTCACTACTGCATCTTCACCGCCAATAGCATCAACCACCGCTTGTGCATCGCTTTCAGTAGTAATATCGATTTTCTCGCCTTTAATATGTGTCAACTCCGCTGTGAAAGATTCTTTTTTAGGTGTTTCAAAATTACCTTTAATGGTCCAATATTCTTGTGGTTCGAAGGCTTGGATTTCGCGCTCTCGTTCACAGATGAGTCGAACTGCTACAGATTGTACACGACCAGCGCTGAGACCCTTACATACTTTTTTCCAAAGTAATGGACTCAATTTATAGCCTACGATACGATCTAATACACGGCGCGCTTGTTGAGCATCTACCATATTCATATCGATGGTACGTGGAGCCTCCAAAGCCTCTGCTACGGCATTTTTAGTGATTTCATTAAACGTAATACGACATGTAGACTTAGGATCTACATTGAGAATGTACGCTAAGTGCCAAGAAATGGCTTCCCCTTCGCGGTCAGGGTCAGTTGCAAGCAATACGGCACTGCTTTCATCAGCATAGGAAACGAGTTCATCTATAACCTTTTTACGAGTTACAAGATTGCTGTAGCGCGGTGTAAAGCCATGCTCTATATCGATGCCCATTTGAGATTTAGGCAAGTCTCGTAGATGGCCCATACTTGCTTTTACCACATAGTTAGGACCTAAGAATTTTTCAATTGTTTTAGATTTAGCAGGAGATTCTACAATAACCAAGACTTTGCCGTTCGGATTATATACGCGAGGTTCCCGTTGCTCCGGTGGCACAGAAGTTTGTAGTACAGATTTATCCCGTACAATCCCCATTGGAGTAAGGGCTTCTTTAGTAACCTTACGCTTTATAGTAGTACTCTCTTTCTTAGTATTTTTCTTTTCTGTATCTTTACTAGTACTAGCTGCTTTCGGCTCGCCAATAACGATAGATCGTTTAATGGACAAGTATATCACTCCTAGTCATATTAATATAGCCTCTCGGCGGATGATTCTCTATAGCCCCTTCCATTTCTAATGTTAGTAATAAGGGCTGTAGTTGTTGTAATGGAATACGAGTCGCTTTCAAAATATCACTAACCGTAATACATCGATCATGAGGTATTTCATTCAATATTACACTCCTATCCACATTAAAGCTTAACATAGAGCACCCTTTTCTATCAACACTTTGACTATGATTCCCTATTTGAACGCTAGCTTTTACGCCTTTATTACCTTTATTATTTGTTGGTAAAAGTTTATGTTCACTAGAAAAATATTCCCGCATTGTTAAATGGTATTGTTCAACTATATCCTCATAACCAGTAAGTACATATGCACCATTTTTCATTAAGAATTTATTTCCATCTGCTGTATGGTCTAATAGATTACATGGTACCACAAATACATCTCGACCTTCACTAACCGCCATATCTGCCGTAATCAAAGAACCACTACTAGACTTGGCCTCCACTACGATAACACCTCTGCATAATCCACTAATGATACGATTCCGTGCTGGGAAATGTTTTGCGGACGGCGGTGTACCTGGCGGGTATTCGGAGAGAAGTAACCCATTATTTTGTAATATACGATCAAATAATTTTGCATTTTCTCGAGGATAGGTAATATCTAAACCACATCCCATAACAATGATTCCATACCCCTGACTAGCCAGAAGGCCTTCATGACCATGTGAGTCTATACCACGCGCCCCACCACTAACAATAATGGTACTATATTTACCTAATTCCTTGCCGAGCATTCTCGCCACATTCCGACCATATAAGGAGCAACTCCTTGCTCCAACAATAGCAATACGATTTAAGCGTCCATCTAAGAGTGCCCGATTACCTCTCATAAATAAAATGGCTGGCGGATTATATATATGATTTAAAATAGACGGAAAGTCTTTGTCTAAAAAGGTAGTAAAATCCATCTGGTATTCGTCTACTTTATGGATAATATACTCTAATTTTTCATCTTTAGCCGATGCTGAAATGGCACGTTTATCAGATGCAGAAATATATGTATAAGATTTTAAGTTTTCTACATTCTTAATAGCTTGCCACGCATCATAAGGGGATCCAAAATCCTCTATAAAACGCCTTACATATGTGGCTCCAACATTGTATAAGCTTTGTAATCCTGCAATATAAATATTGTCATCGTATCTAGTCATATAAACACCTAGTAATTCTTTCTAAGTATATAATCATTAATTTTATATAGAATCAAACAACTACTTTTGGCAAATAAACAACTACTAAATTTATGAGATAATTACTTTATTTGCCAGTTCTAAATAACATTGCTTCAGAAATATGATGTGGTTCTACTTTTGGATTTTCTTCTAAATCAGCAATTGTACGAGCCACCTTTAATATGCGATCAAAAGCTCGCCCACTTAAATGAAAATGGTCAAATATATTGCCTAAAACACTCCAAGCCTTATCTGTAATATTGCATAGTTCACTAATTGCCTTATGGGGAACTGCTCCATTCGAATTAAAGTCAAAACCTTCATATCGTTTCTGTTGCATAGCAGTGGCCATGATAACTTGTTGTCTCATACTTTCACTCGTCATATTTGAAGATGATGTATCTAACAGCTGTTCAAGGGTCGGTCTCTCAACGGGAATATGCAAATCAATACGATCCATAATCGGCCCTGATAACCGTTGCTGATAGTTTTTAACCATCGTTTCTGTACAGACACATTCCTTATAAGGATCATGGTAATACCCACAAGGACAAGGATTGGCCGCAAGAATACAAATAAAATTAGCTGGATATATATAATTTCCTTGAGACCGATTTATAGTAATCGTTCTAGACTCTAAAGGCTGTCGTAATGCATCGATTACTTGGCGTTGAAACTCAGGCGCTTCATCCATAAATAATACGCCTCCATGAGCTAATGTTACCTCTCCAGGACGTCCCTGTATCCCTCCACCGACCATACTAGCCAAAGTTGCCGTATGATGAGGATGTCTAAAAGGTCTAGATTTCACTAGCCCATTATCACCTAGTAAACCTATTACATCTTGTATACGACTCACTTCAACAATTTCATTCCAAGTCATAGGAGGCAATATGGTCGGCAATCGTTCGGCCATCATCGTTTTACCCCCACCTGGAGGCCCTATCATAATACAATGATGATGACCTGCAGCACTGATGAGCATGGCTCGTTTGCCTAACTCTTGACCTTGTACATCGCCAAAATCAACTGTATATGGTTGATTAGTCTTTATAGTTATACTTTCATCCGTAACAGACGTATCAACACAATTATTACTAATCATAGTTACTTGTGGTTTACTGATTGTATCTAGATTTTCATTGCTTCCGGTTAATGGCATAGACTCTAAAGGCCCTAGAATTGATTTATTGGCATTGTGTTTATCTACTTTTCCTTTTTTGATACTTATTTGTTTATTTTTATCAACTACCTTTGGCTTAATTTGTTCCTCTAAAATAGTAATAATTTCTTGTAGTGATGATCCACCATATATAGTTAAATTAGGAATAGACTGTAGCACTTTACCATTTTCAATACTTGTATAAATTTTTGAATAATTAGCATCTAATCCTGCTAGCGACATAGCTAGAGTCCCAAAGGTCGGTAATAACGAACCATCTAACGCTAACTCTCCCATAAACAAACTCTTATCAAATAAAGCCGAAATTTTAGCTTTACGCCCATTTATCTGTCCTGATGCAAGCAGAACCCCTAAAGCGATTGCTAAATCGAGCCCAGCGCTACTTTTACGAATTGTAGCCGGGGCTAAATTGACTACGATGCGTCTCATTGGAAATTCGTATCCACTATTTTTAATGGCCGCTCGTACCCGTTCACGAGCCTCTTTAACAGATTGATTAGGTAGTCCAACGATATCAAAGACCGGCAAACCTTGTGATATATCAACCTCTACAGTAATGATACATCCATCAATGCCGTGTAAGGTGGCTCCATTTAATTTTGCGTACATAAACTGACCTCACTAAAAGCACTGTGGTAAATAATGAATAGAACTTTGAAAGTCCTCGTGCAAATACACCTCTATTACATCAAAGGATATTTCCTTCCAACGGCGCTTTTTTTGATTTAAATCATATAGAAACAACATAGCAGCTCGTTTAATATGCTTTTGTTTTTTCTTGGTAACTGCCTCACGTGCTAGTCCATGTTGCATACCTCGGCGAGCTTTAATCTCTATAAAATGATAGACTAAATCACGTTTAGCAATGATGTCTATTTCGCCTAAACGGGTTCGATAATTTGTATCTACTACCGTAAGTCCCATTTTTTCAATATAATTGGTAGCTACTCGTTCCCCCCATTTGCCCAGTTCTTTTGAATCGAGTTCATTAAATGCTTTACCAGTACTAATCGTTTTCATATATACCTCCTAATAAGGTGTATCTGCAACAACAACTCATAGAATTTAATATCTATACTATATTAATCTTTCAACAGGTAATACTTACTTGTAGCGTAAATTATGGAGGTAACAAAAGTAAATACAAAAGAGGTTCCTAATAGTCACATAGGTGACCAATAGGAACCTCTTTACGGATATAAACTATATGCAATTTATAATGATATAACGAATAAAACTAATACGACTATAGGACTTAACTTAATAGTCGAATCATAAAGTAAATCTATTACCCATATATAAATAACTAAGATTTACTCAGGTTTAACCCAACGTACAATAGATTTAATAGGCTCAAAGCTCTTACGATGAAGCGGTGTTACCCCTTGTTGCTCGATAGCTTCTTTATGTAATTCCGTATAGTAACCTTTATGAATACCAAAGCCATAACCAGGGAACTCAACATCAAGGCTCTTCATATATCGATCTCGCGTAACCTTTGCAATGATGGATGCAGCAGCAATATTAGCGCTTTTACTATCGCCCTTAATAATGGATTCAACAGGAATCGTTAAATCAGGCAATTTCATAGCATCAGCCACTACTGCTTCAGCTGGTACGCTGAGCGTACGAATAGCCTCATACATCGCTTGTCGCGTTGCTTCATAAATATTGAGTTCATCAATCTTTTCTGGGCCGTAGGAAATACAGCTAACAGCAACAGCTTCGTCCATGATGATATCATAGAGCGCTTCACGCTTTTCTTCCGTTAGCTTTTTAGAGTCATTAAGGCCTGGAATTAATGTCATAGGTGGCAAGATAACAGCAGCTACCGTAACAGGCCCCGCAATAGGACCACGCCCCACTTCATCGACGCCAGCCACATGGTAGATACCTTGATCATAGAACATTCCTTCATAGTCATACATACCCATGAGGCGTTGCTGTTCTTTTAACTCTTTTTCTTGACGCTTAATATAAGAAGCAGCCAATTTCTGTACAGAACTACGAGTATCCTCTTGAGCAAAAGACAAAATCTCTAAGGCTTGTTCAGTTTCAAAGAGAGCTTTAATATCTGCTACTTTTAACTTAGAAAATACATCTTTATCCATTATGACTCTCCTCACCATCTGTAGAATAGTACGGTTCTTCATCAACTTGATCGAGAGTAATTGTACCTAACTTAGTATTGCGGTAATCTTGCAAGATAATACGGCGAGCCTTGTCAAAATCTACAATGCCACCGCTTACAAGACAACCTCGACGACGTCCGATGCTTTCAAGAATCGTATCAACATCGGTCATCTCTTCTTCTTTTAATTTATAACGCTCTACCAAAATATTTGACGTGTTCGTCAATAAGTAATTTAATAGCTGTTTTATAACATGCTCTAAATCATAAACATCATCGGAAATGGCACCTGTCATAGCGAGGCGAGCCGCTGCACGTTGGTCCTCTAATTTTGGCCATAATACACCTGGTGTATCAAGCAATTCAAGATTTTTACCGATTTTAACCCACTGTTGACCACGTGTATGACCTGCCTTATTAGCTGTACGCGTTGCAGCAGAACCAGCTAAAGAGTTAATCAATGTAGATTTACCAACATTAGGAATGCCTAAGATAATAGTCCTAACAGAACGACTGCGAATACCTTTCGCTACCCAACGATCAATGATAGGTTTACTTAGACGTTCTACGGTAGATAGTAATTTTTTATTGCCTTTGCCAGATTTAGAATCGATAGCCAATACTCTAATGCCTTGTTTAGTAAAGAATTCAGTCCATTCCTTTGTGGCTTTAGGATCTGCTAAGTCAACTTTATTTAACAGTACAATATGTGGTTTTTGACCAACGAGTTCAAGGATTACAGGATTCGCACTAGAGCGAGGAATACGCGCATCTAATAACTCGATAACAACATCTACCTTCTTGATGTACTCTGTAATCATACGAGTAGCTTTCGCCATATGCCCAGGGAACCAATGTACGATAGGTGAATCTGCCATTTTATATCCTTTCTACATACTTTATATACATCTCATAGAGATACTTAGTATATTTTATATTTATCTTTTTACAGCTCTATATTCCTCTATTATAACTCTTTAATTCATAGAATAATAAAATAGAACTATTCATATCCAATTTTAGCAAATCAGAACCACCCGTAAAACGGGTGGTTTGCTCACGGGCTATAAGCCCGTAGTACTAGGCCAGCGTCTAAAGGCGCTGGCTTTCACTACGTTCAAGCCGCATAGCCATTGACTCGTAACCTTCCCCTCAAAGGGGATATGTATTACTTGCTACCCTTAAAAGGGTCCTCATATTCTTTTACACTTAACTTATCCTTCATTTGGTCATGTAACTCTTGCTCACGTATATATTTTTTTACTGTTGCCTCATTTAGACCTACCGTACTAACATAATATCCCTCAGACCAAAAGTGTCTATTTCCAAATTTATACTTTAAGTTTGCGTGTTTATCGAACATCATAAGTGCACTTTTACCTTTTAAATATCCCATAAAAGATGAAACTGCTATTTTAGGTGGGATTAATACTAACATATGCACATGATCTGCCATAAGCTCCCCCTCTATAATCTTGACGCCCTTATATTCACATAAACGCCTCAGTATTTCACGTAAACTATTTCTATATTGATTATATATAACTTTACGTCTATACTTAGGTGTAAATACTATGTGGTATTTGCATAACCATTTTGTGTGCGCAAGACTCTGTGTCTTTGTTGCCATATAAAATCACCTTTCTTTTGCATATAATGCGGCTTGAACACCTACATTATACTTAAGCAAGGTGATTTTTTTGTATAACTTTCGTTGCCGCACCCGCATAGCGGGTGGTTTTATGGTTCGCGACTACGTCACGAACCAGTCTAAAGACAATAAAATAAAAGGCTGCCAACGGCAGCCTTTTATGAACATTAGCGTTTTTCGCGAATACGAGCAGCTTTACCAGTAAGGTTACGTAAGTAGTACAATTTAGCACGACGAACAACACCACGGCGCATAACTTCGATTTTAGCTAAACGTGGGCTGTGAAGTGGGAATGTACGTTCTACACCTACACCGGATGCAATACGACGAACTGTAAAAGTTTCACGTACGCCACCGTTTTGACGTTTGATTACCAAACCTTCGAACACTTGGATACGTTCACGAGTACCTTCCACTACTTTTACGTGTACGCGAACTGTGTCACCAGCGCGGAAAGTAGGGATGTCTGTACGAAGTTGTTCTTGTTCAAGTACGTTAATAATGTTCATTGTTTCCTCCTGTTTGCAGACATTCAATACCTACACCTTATAGGCAGCGGACTGTCTCAAATTAACAGCAATATAGTATCATAAATCACGTACTGTTAGCAAGTATTTTCTATATTATTTTAATAATCCAAATATTTACGTATTATTTACGTATAATTGGTCGTTTTAACTTACCTAATAAGCGGTATAAATTCTCCTGTTCTTCATCCGATAAATCAGAGAACATTACATTAAGAAATTCGTTATATGTATGTAAAAGAGTTTTGCCTAACCGTTTCCCCTCATCTGTTAAAGTAACTACAGATATACGTTTATCCATATAATCAATATGTTTTGTAACATATCCCAATTCAATGAGAATATCTGTCTGCTCCGACACAGTAGCAGGACGCATATTTAGAGCATCTACTAACTGCTTCTGTGATGCTCCTTGGGAACGCATATATAATTCAATAATAATTCTATCACGAGACTTTTCTTTACCGCTTGGCACCTTACATAAGGCTTTATATAATTCATCATGATTCATAATCATCTATCTCCTCATACAACTTTGTATATTATAAAGTATTCGCCATAGTCTCTAAAAATCCTGCATAAAATTTGCATATTCTTCGTAAAAGCAAAAAAGAGGTACACACGGTACCTCTTCTCTTGTATATCATTGTAAAAATTTAAACTTTTACTATAATATATTATTTTAATGCACTAATATCGCCGATAATAGCCATTACACTGTATGCTAAGCGAACAAGTTGTAAACGGTTTGCTTTAATAGCTTCATCTTTGTCCATAACCATTACATCTTCAAAGAATTTGTTGATGGCTGGAACTAAAGTAGCTGGAACTGCCACGACTGCATCATAATCGCCAGCTTCCCAAGCAGCACTACTTACTTCAGATGCTTTAGAAGCAGCTTCAAACAATGCTTTTTCAGCATCTTCTTTCAACAAATCGCTATTAACACCAGTATATTCCACATCTTTTACAAGATTGTACATACGAGTATAAGCTTGAACAAGTTCAACGTCTTCATCGATGCGGTTAGCTAACAATGCATTTACAAGACCTTCTACATCAGCAACGGACAATTCGTTGTTGGACAACAACAAGTCGATTACATGATGAGGAACCTCGCGATCAAGGAAAATATTTTTCAAACGAAGTGTGAAGAACTCTTCTACTTGGTCAAGCAATTCGTCTTGTTTTTCAGCTGGTACATTAAGCAATTCCATAGATGCTTTGAAGATTGGACGCAAGCTAATATTCCATTCGCTACCAAGCAAGATGTTCAAAATACCAATTGTTTGACGACGCAATGCATATGGATCTTGAGAGCCTGTAGGGATTAAACCACGGCTGAAAGTGGCAACGATATTATCTACTTTATCGATGATAGACAATACTTTACCTGCTTCAGTTTGAGGCAATACATCGCCTGCAAAACGTGGTAAATATTGTTCGAAAATAGCTTCTGCTACTTCAGGAGATTCACCATCAAGTAAAGCGTATTCTTTACCCATTACACCTTGTAATTCAGTGAACTCTGTAACCATACCTGTTGTAAGGTCAGTTTTAGCAAGCTCTGTAGCACGTTCTAACACAACAACTGCATCTTCGTGTAAGCCACATTCTTCACCGAATACACGGCCCAATTTAAGCAAACGTTCAGTTTTATCCGCTAAGTTACCAAGACCTTCTTGGAATACGATTTTAGTCAAACCATCTTGACGGTCGATAAGAGGTTTCTTGCGGTCTTCGTTGAAGAAGAATTTAGCATCATCAAGACGGGCGCGCAATACACGTTCATTACCAGCTTGAACTACTTCGATAGAATGATCAGAGCCATTACGAACTGTTAAGAACATTGGCAACAATTTACCGTCTTGACCAACCAATGGGAAGTAACGTTGATGGTCTTTCATCGGTGTGATGATCGCTGCATCTGGAAGTGCCAAGTAGGACTCTTCAAAACCACCGCACAATGCTGTAGGCCATTCAACAAGGTAATTGATTTCTTCTAACAAATCATCATCCCAAACGATGGATGCATTTTTAGAAGCTGCCATATCATGTAATTGTTTGGAAATCAATTCACGACGTGCGTCTTGATCAACCATAACAAAGTTTTCTTTTAATGTGTCTACATAGGATGATGCATTTTTGATAGTAATTTCATCAGCACCTAAGAATCGATGACCACGTGTTACATTACCAGATTTTACAGTAGCAAATTCTACAGGAATTACTTCTTCATCAAGTAATGCTACAAGCCAACGTACAGGACGTACAAATTTAGCATCTAAATTGCCCCAATGCATGGATTTAGGGAAGTTAAGACCTGTAATCAATTGAGGTAACATATCAGTTACGATATCTTTTGCAGGTACGCCTGCAGTTTTAGTTTCAGCATAAATATAACCGTCTTCTACAACGAGATCCGCTACATCAAGGCCTTTACCACGAGCAAAGCCGATAGCTGCTTTTGTGGCATTACCGTCAGCATCATATGCGATAGACGCAGAAGGACCTTTATGACGTTCACTGATTTCAGCAGATGTGTCAGTAAGACCTTTTACGATAAGAGCCAAACGACGTGGTGTACCGTATGTTGCGATGCTTTCAAAAGGAAGATGGGCATCATTTAATTTTGTTTCAGCCAATTGTTTCAATTGACCTAAGATATTTGGCATAAAGCCGGCAGGAATTTCTTCTGCACCGATTTCAAATAATAAATCCTTTGCCATCTTATTTATCTCCTTTCAAAAGTGGGAAACCTAATTCTTCGCGTTTAGCAAGGTATTGTTGTGCACAAATACGAGCTAATGCACGTACGCGGCCGATGAAAGCAGTACGTTCACTGATGGAAATAGCACCACGGGAATCAAGCAAGTTGAATGTGTGGGAACATTTCAATACATAGTCGTAAGCTGGTAATACATAACCGGCTGCACAAACGCGTTTTGCTTCTGCTTCGTACATATCAAATAATTTGAAAAGCATATCTGTATCAGCTAATTCAAAGTTATATACGGATTGTTCAACTTCGTTAGCATGCCAAACGTCACCATATGTAACATTTTCATTCCATTTAAGATCATATACATTTTCTACACCTTGAATGTACATAGCCAAACGTTCTAAACCGTATGTAATTTCAACGGAAACTGGTTTACAGTCGATGGAACCAACTTGTTGGAAATATGTGAACTGAGTTACTTCCATACCGTCGAGCCATACTTCCCAACCAAGACCCCAAGCACCCAATGTTGGAGATTCCCAGTTATCCTCAACGAAACGGATATCGTGATCTTCAGCATGAATACCCAATGCAGCCAAAGATTGTAAGTACAATTCTTGGATGTTATCTGGAGATGGTTTCACGATAACTTGGAATTGATGATGTTGGAACAAACGGTTAGGGTTATCGCCATAACGACCGTCTGCTGGACGACGAGAAGGCTCTACATAACATACAGCCCATGGTTCAGGACCAATAGCATGTAAGAATGTAGCAGGATTCATTGTACCTGCACCTTTTTCTATGTCATATGGATTTTGAACGATACAACCTTGATCGCTCCAGAATTTTTGTAAATTTAAAATAATCTCTTGAAATGTCATTGCTGCCTCCACTTTACACAACCGACATAAAATCAACCATTTCGTTACAAACAAAAAAGTCCCTGTAACGAAAAACGTTACAGGGACGAGTATACCCGCGGTTCCACCCTATTTGGCTTGCGCCCTCTTTTTTCTATGTTGGCCTTTACTAACAGATACCTGCGTTCCTGCCAATGCTCTACAGCGCCTTCAACCAAATGTGAGCTTACACCATCCTCACTCGCTAGAGAGGTTTACTACTCTGCTTCATTGCATATATTATAGATAATATTGTAGCAATACAGGGGGAAGAATGTCAAACTATTATTTTATACGCGTAAAGCTAGTTTCAGCACAATAAAAAATATTGAGAAACAAACAAAAGAAGTTAAGTAAAAATCATAATGGATTGGACTACCTGTTAAAATATCATCTACTATTCCATATAAGATATTAAGTATAGCTAATACTGCAAATCCATATACTATTAATCGTCGCATTATATTTTCCTCTCAATAAGCTAGTTATATTATAAAAATTTAACTTTAAGTCAAAAATAAATTTATACTTTTAGAACAAGTTTTAGTATACCAAAGAATATTAGCCAACAAACAAAGAATGCTCCATAAAAATCATAGTGAATTTCAGCACCAGTCATATAATCATAAGCAATACTATATATTATTGAAATTAAAATAAATAATGCAAAAGCATAGAAAAAGAATCGTTTCATGATATCCACTTCAATAATTCCTAAAATAAAAAACCATTCCAATAATACTAGAATATACAATTACAATAATAGATAAATATATACTTATATTAATATATATCTTTTTGAAAAACATTTAATAAAATTGTAAAACATCTACCAAAGATAATCAATTTATTCTCGATAGTAGTTTAGTCACCCTTAGTATTATAATCTAAAAGTGCAATGTATTTTTGTTTATTTAATGCTAAAGTGATATTGTCTAATGTATCTTTACAACTGAATGTATTATCACATTATAAATATATTCTTTAAAAATACTTTATAAATAAGAAAAACGATAAAAGTAATAATACAGATATTATAATCAAAACATCTAAAGTACGTATCAAACGCCATCCTCTTTTTTCATAATCAGTTAGTGTTCCTGCTTTACTTTTTCTCCATAAATTATAAGTACCTAAAATACATATTCCGAACATAAAAATGGTATTAAATATCTCAATAAATTTAGGTAAACCAATATATGATTTTATGAAAATACATATAAAAAAATAATTTCCAATTACTGTTAAAAGTGTAACCTTCTGAGTACCCCAACTTTTAAACATAAGATAGTTAAAACCTAATAGAAAAAATAGATTTACCATTTTTTCCATTCGTCTTCTTCCTCCTTTATATACTCTTTTATCAATTTAGTTTCCTCATCAGTAAAAATGTTATACTAGTTTTTTTTAATCTTTTGATGAATACAGAAAAGATTACTATACTAGACTAATTCAACCTTACTTATTGATGGTTTAAAAACAATCATATACAAAGCATAAATATTAACAAAAGGAATAAACATTGTTATTACCCAGTATCCACTATGCCCAGTATCATGTAACCGTCTTATAGTACAACTTAAATTTGCTAACATGTACCAACCCCAAAATATCCAATATATAATAATACTCGCAACAATAGCTGTTTCAATATTAAATATATTTTCATAAAAAAAGAACAATACAGAATTTAGAGCATTTGTTAAAATCTGAAACATAAGCACGCCCCAATATAATTCTTGTCGTTTTGCTCTTGTTCGGTAATCAAATAGCTTATTAATAAACATAGATTTAAAAGAATCTATAGAATGAGATAATCCAATAGCATCCCAGTAATCTTCTTTCTCAGTAGTATTACTAGGACTATAAAAGGGTTCAAAGAAAATAATATAATCATCACTCTTTTGATTCCCATTTGAAAGACCATGTATATTTGCTTCTTTATTTGATGGTAGTAGTACAAGCAATAGAGTTAATATATGTTCATAGAAAAAATAGCTATAAAGGTTAAATGTTACAATAATATTAATATGATCAAAACTTTGATTATATCCCCAATAGCATAAAACACCTATATTAAAAGCTAAAATACAACACTGTATATATTGTCCAATACGTGTATTACTATAATCATTCAAACGTCTCTTAACTAATTCAGATAATACATAAGCGCCTATAACATTAAAAATAACTGTTATTATAATAAACATTGGTTCATCAATCTTGTAATTAGAGGAAAAAATTACATCATCAAAATACTCCTGAAAAGTTTCATTGAAGTTAAATTTTAGGGAGCCTATAATCCCAAGAAGATTTATTAAGTTACCAAAATATATCTCTATAAAAAGAAATATTAAGCCTACCAAATACGAAAAACGAGTCAACCTTTGATTAAAAAAAAGATTTCTAATATTATGTTTTAATAACAACCATTCATCAAAAAATTTAAAGTTAATCATGACAAACTCCAAAGCTTAATTATCATACAAAGGTACAAAGTCTTCTATCGCAGATTTTTAATGTTAATACCATTCTTTTACAAGATTTGTTCTATATTAAATGATTATTGTAAAAGTAAGTTATATAAATTTAATAGGCTAGACCTCAAGACAATTTAAAATAACTATACTTAGATAAAATACTTAGTTGCAAAACTTATTTATAAAGATTACGTACCATAAATCAGTAGGATCTAGTAACCCAAGTATCACGATCATATCTTGGTTTGGAGTCCTTCTTAGTTATCTCAGATATAATCTTTCTTTCATCTTCTGAAAATTGATCAATACTCTCTAAAATTATAAGTTCATCACCATATGCTCTTTGCAAAGACTCTAAATTACCATCTTCTGGAGATTCAAATGTTTTACTTAAGCCTTTATGATTTGGAATAATACGTACTGTACCATAGGGTAATACGTTAACAACAACTATACCGAAATCACCATTAGAATATATATATGGAAAATCTGTTGCAAAACCAGTCATATTTTTATTCAGCCCGGTTTGTTTGCCATAATCTACAAGAGAGGTTATAAAAATTTGATATTCGTATATTCTAATTCCAACAAAAATTAAAATAATTACTAGTAGCGATAAAACTACTGTACAAATTATCTTTATGAGCTTTCTAATGGGCATAAAAACTCCTTAATTCTTTAGATGTAAATACAAAATATATATCCTCAACTACTTTTATAATATTTCTATAATCCTAATTGATTGAATACAAGTATTATTAATTAGATTAAAGTTATAATCAAGCTGATGAATAATTTGGAAAACTTTCTGTTTGAGAAAAAATTTTTTTACAGCTCAAAAAATAATTTTAATAAAGCAAAAATAATAAGCCAGCATACAAAAGCAAGGCCATAAAATTCATATTTTAACTTATGACCTTTAAGATAGTCATATATTATTTTTCCCATAATAGAGAATAATATAATCAAAAAGATCACATAAAATGCTAGCTGTATCATTGTAATAAAAACTCAAATAATTAAAATAATTGACATTTATAAGCGCAGAATTGCTTTCAATATACCAAAGAATACTAACCAACTAACAAAACCTGCACCGTAAAAGTCATAATGTATCTCAGCTCCAGTCATAAAATCATAAGATATTCCATATATAATTGATGTCAATGAAAATAATGCAAATGCATAAAAAAATAATTTTTTCATAATATTCACTTCAATAGTTCCCAGAGTAGAAAAGCTATTCCAATAATACTAAAAGAAACAATTATAATAATAGACAAAGAATTATTTATATCAAAATATATTTTAGATATCCCTTCCAATGTTCCCTTCTTATAACGATAATAAAATATATATTCACCAGCCAAGATAAGGAGTAATGTGCATAATGTATTGATTTTTTCAATACCATTAATATGCTTATACATAGAATAAAGATTTATTCCTCCCCATATATTACTAAATAGAAAAACTATGATAAATTTTTTGAGATTATTACGCTGATTTTTAAATAACATATAGTTAAATATCAATAAACCAATAACTATATACAGTGCCGCATCTGAATGCAATAAATTACTATACATAAAGGTATACTTTCTATTAATCAACAATTAGTGATTTTTTGAAAATCATTTAATAAAATTGTAAACCACCTACCAAAGATAATCAATTTATCTTCAATAGGTGGTTATTTTATTCACCCTTAGCAATACGGTCTAAGAGTTCAATATAGCTTTGTTTGTTTAATGCTGGTGTAAAGTTGTCTAATACATCTTTAGCGCCTGCTGCGTCATCGTATAGTAAGTCTACGATAGTCATAGCCAAGGCTTGTGCTGTTTTAATGTACGCTACATCAGGTACAGAGATTTCGTATTCTGCGCTGTGCAGTACGCCATTAATACAGCCAACCCAAGGATGGATAACCGGCATCAAGTGAGATACGTCGCCCATATCGGTACTTGCCGTCATGTGATCGCCTTGGAATACATTTTCTTCACCAAATAGCGGATTAGAGTTTTGGCGTAACATTTCATTCATACGAACATCGTTTCTCATCGGCAAATAACCTGGCAAATCGTTAATTACACAAGTTGCCCCTACTGCATCGCCACCAGCTTTTAAGGCACGGTTTACACGACAATTGCCATCTACAATAGCGTCGATATTGGACGCACGAACGTAGCTTTCAACTTGAACATAATCAGGTATGCAGTTAACCAATGTACCACCTTGATTAATAATTGGGTGGAATCTGAAATAGTCGCTTTCTTTGAAAGTTTCACGAATGGAGTTAACCCCCATTACGCCCATCAAAGCAGCATTAAGAGCATTGATGCCTTCATGGGGTGCTTGAGCCGCATGAGCTACCTTACCGTGATATTCAATCAGTTTAGATACAAAACCATTAGAGGTACTACCAAGTCCCATTTCACCAGCTGGTGTTTTGGCTGTCTCCACATGCATTTGCATAGCCATATCAATATCGTCGAAAGCTCCTTCATAGATGAGCTGTTGCTTACCACCCATATACTTAAGCTTACCTTGCTCACGCAATTTATTGCGGTAATCAATTTCAATCATTTCCTCTGCAGGGACAGCAAATAATACGACATCCCCAGCGAGTTGATCCATCACAGCTTGTAGGCCCATAGCGACAGCAAACATATTTGTAATTTGTACATTATGACCACAGCAATGGGCGGCGCCTGTTAAATCATCGGCACGAGGATGGCGAGGACAGAGAATAGCATCTAATTCTCCCACCATTGCAACCGTATATTTACTATTTCGGCCTTTCATTCTACCTTTTACACCTGTTAGTGCATGGCCAGTAGTATAAGAAATGCCAAGTTCATCAAACATATCTTGAACCTTTTTAGAGGTTTTTACCTCTTTAAAACCAAGTTCAGGTTCAGCCATAATAGATTCTGCTAGTTCTCGTAAACGCGGTTGTGCATCAACAATAACTTTACAAACACGTTGTTTTACTTCTTCCTTTGTCATACGGCTCATAATATCTCCTTTATAAAATCGACCGTATAAAATACGGTCGATCATGTCATCATAATGTATAGATATCTTCTAAAATATAAATCTATAATTATATCTTAACATAGTTTAGACATCTAACATTATAATTTAGTATTAAATTAAACCTTCTAAATGAAGTACTAATTGGGCTAATGCTGTTGCACAGATGAAAGTACCTGCTGTTACAGCTAGTGCAACAGGAATAATGCGCCAAGATAAACGACGGAATGCACCAAGGTCTTTACCTAAGGATAAACCTGCATAAGCAAGTACAGGTGTTGTAGTGGCAAGGAATGTAACTTGGCTAGTTTTAGCGATAATCCATTCTTGGCCAGGCATACCTGGTAAGGATGCAATAACACCAACTAAAGATACCCAGAACACCATAGGTAATTTATTAGCATATGGCAAATTAGAGAGCAAAGCGCCAATTGTAGCAAGGACAGCCAAGATAGCTACGCCAACTAAACTATCACTAAATAGATGTTTACCATCCATTACATTACCTACTGCAGTGATGATAGCAGCAATACAGATAACGATGACAAATTGTGTTAATTTTTCGCTTTTACTCATGATGTGCTGCCTCCTCTGCTAAATCTTGTTCACGGGTACGACCTGTAAAGAAATTGTATGTTTTTTCCATAACTGGTAAAGAAACAAATAGACCAAAGTATACGCCTAGCACAGTGGTCAACAAGTTTGCCGCCCCAGCAAGAGCCATAATTTGTTGTTCATAATCTGGATATACTGCAATGATTGGAGCTGTAGCAGCAGCCATCATACTAGCACTACCTACACCAGCGCCCATAGCTAATGCCAATGGATGGAACCAACCAGATTGTGCCAACATACCCGCCAATACAGAGGACCACATTGCGCCAATAAGAACACCACAGATGTACATGCCCATAACACCACGGCCCTCAGGAGAGCTAAAACCGAATTTGTCGATAATAATCGCTACGTTCGGCTCACGGTCTACAGAGTAACATGCGCCTACTGCTTCACGACGCATACCTACTAATAAAGCTACAGGTAAACCAAATACAATAGTACCAAAGAAATGACCTAATTCTTGTAACAACAATGCCCAGCCAGCACTCGTAAGAATACCAAGATTAGGACCGATACCTAAACCTACTTTTACCATCAAGATCATAACGGCAATACCGATATAATCAGCAGATTTTTCCATCTGTTTAATCGTAAGAATTTTAAACTTAGGAATAGAAATTAATAAACCTAGAATCAATGTGTACAATAATGGTAACAATACAACAGGACCTAGTTTTTTTATGCCTATAAATTCAGCGACTACAGTTAGTACGAGCGCTAGAAAATGTATTTTGAGATTTCCCAAAAGCTGCATAATGACCTCCTATAAAAATATACTATAAATATTATTTCATTATATATAATCTATATTTATAGAGTCAACATTATATGTATATCTATGTATAAAACTAAACCTTTTTAATTAGAACAATTTTTAATATGCTCTAATTCTCTCATTAAGTAAATATTTAAAACTCTCTTTTAAATAAAATATATTAATTTTACTTTATATAGTTCTTAGAATTCTAATTGAATAAATCATTATAATTATATAGATAAAAATATAAACCACCTACAAAAGATAGGTGGTTTATAAATTAACCTCTAAAATACAATCTAATAATTCAATCTACTGATGTAAATCAAGATTTTACTACAACAGATACACCATCAGGAATGACTGTAATGCTTGCATCTTTACCTTTTAATGTCAAAGCTTTATTCAATGCTTCATCGAATGTATCAGCATGTTGCAAATGCATATCTGTAAGCATCTTAGGATCACATTGGTCTGTTACAACAATAACTGTAAATTGATCTAAAATACGAGCCAAGATTTGCATTTCCCATTGGTCTGGAATTGTTTCATTACGAGGAACCTTAGTAATGCGATCTAGTAATTCACGAGGTGTTTTCGCATTTTTAAGATTTTCGTATAGAGATTCCCCACCATGTCCATCATTACATGCGGCAATCATGATAATAATACCATCTTTTTTACAAGATGCTTCTGCGGCGGTCATACCTTTTACAGCTTGATATACATTTTGATCTAATGGGTAACCACCATTTGTAGTGATGACGATATCTGCTGGTACAGCTTTTACACTTGCTAATTCAGACACAAAAGCACAACCAGTTTCATGAGCGTCTTCCATATCCCCAGCAAAGGCATTGATAATATGTTTTTCTGCATCAATAACTACATTTAAAATAAATGCTAATTTCGCAGTACGACCAGCATATACCATATCCTTATGAATTGGATTATTTTCGATAATACCTGTACGAGCATAAGGACTGTTAATAAATTCAGCACAGTGATTTGCCATTACAGTCACTTCGGAAGCAATTCCTGGTAATACGCTTTTTCTACCACCAGAGAAACCAGCAAAGAAATGTGGCTCAATAAAACCTTCAGAAATTAATAGCTCAGTTTCTACAGCTAGTTTATTGATAATACACTCCCCACCGGATGGCAATACACCAATTTTTGCCATTTGACTAGCATCGCCAGAAATATGATTTACAATCTTTTCATTTGCTACGATTTCAGGGCCAAATTTATCTACCATTTCTTCATGAGTAGTAGGACGATGGAAACCAGTTGCCAATAAAATGGTAATATCGATAGATGGATTGGCTTCACGAATACGACGAAGTAGAATTGGCATCGTAATTTTACTAGGTACTGGACGCGTATGGTCACTTGTAATAATGACCATATTGGATTTCCCCTTAACCAACTCCTCTAAGCGTTGGCTACCAATAGGATTATCTAGCGCATGTTCTACTAATGCTTCTTGCGATAGCTCAGCCTTATAAGAATGTGCTTTAGATTCTAATATACCTGCTATATTTTGATCAGGAATATTGATATCTACAAAACCTTTTGAATAGGGTACTTTAAATGTTTTCATGAAAATCACTCCTTAACTAAAAACTACCAAACTATAAATAGATCGCTACGACAAATCAATCCTCCTTCTTACCCAATTGTCGTTTAAGGTCTAATAAACTCATATCATTACGCTTAGCAATAGCAGCTAATGAATCATATTCATATTTATTTCTTATTACACCAAAGCCACTGCTTTTTTTGAAAGCAATCGTACTACCTTCCCAGTCTATTTCTCCTATAGACCTATTCAAAATATATCGTTCACATCGATAGTATCGAATACCAAGGCTAGTAGTATGCTTGAAAATTAAATTTCGTATGATCTCAATATCTTCAATCTTACATAGAACAGTTAGCATTGTGCCTGGACGTTGTTTTTTCATCATAATCGGTGTTGTAAACACTTCTAGTGCTGGTGAAAGTAGTAACTGTTCTATACAAAAGCCAATTTCTTCTGGTGTCATATCGTCGAGATTACAAGACAGTTCAATGATTGAATCTTCTGAATCATTTATCATTTCTACAAAGGCGCGAATACAATTAGGTCTTTCAAATTGTTTAGTACCAAATCCATAAGAAACTATAGTTGGTGTCATAACAGGCATTTCACTAAATGATGTACCAAAATACTTTGCTAATGCAGCGCCAGTAGGCGTGCATAACTCACCCTTAATCTGATAATCTGCGTACAATGGTATGCCAGCTAATAACTCCATCGTTGCTGGTGCAGGTACAGGTAGTTCTCCATGAGCACTCTGAACAGTTCCAGTGCCTACATGTATAGGCGATATAATAATCTCATCAAACTTCAATTTCTCTAAAAGAACACAAACGGCCACAATATCTGCAATAGCATCGAGCATGCCCAACTCATGGAAATGAATTTGTGTCACTGTCGATTTATGAACCTTGGCCTCCGCTTGAGCTACTAAATGATATACGTTTATAGCATTTTGTTTACAAACATCAGAAATAGATAAACTATTAATTATACTTGTTACCTCCTGTAGACCTCTACCATGAATATGCTCTTCACTATGTACATGGTGCAGAACATGTTCATTATGCGTATGTTTCTCAGTATGTTTGTCGTCTTTATAATGAGTACCATGAAGGTAATAATCATTATGATGATTACTATGATACTGATCATTAAAACTACCTTTATGGTTTTCAGATTCTTCTATATCATTAATGGTAACCACGACGCGATAGCCTTCTACTCCCTTATCTTCTTTAGATATTAGTGAGTAAGTAACATCAGGTATTCCCATTTGATTAAGTTGATTTATCCATGTTTGAGGATTATCTACTAAACCTAGTAATGTAGCGGTCAGCATATCTCCTGCAATGCCCATTTGGCAATCTAAAAATAATCGTTTCATTTATTTTCACCTATATGATTAATCATGTTTGCCGTATAAGCAGCACCAAATCCATTGTCTATATTGACAACTGTTACGCCACTCGCACAGGAATTTAGCATTGATAGTAGCGCAGTAACACCACCGAAGGCTGTTCCATACCCAACACTAGTAGGCACCGCGATGACAGGCACATCCACAAGTCCCCCAACTACACTAGCTAAGGCCCCCTCCATGCCTGCAATGACAACTATAACTTTTGCAGACATAATAGTATTTAGATGTTGTAATAATCGATGAATACCCGCAACGCCTACGTCATAAATTCTATGAACGGTATTACCGTAAAACTCTGCTGTAATAGCACATTCTTCGGCAACCTTATAGTCACTTGTACCACCAGTAATAACTGCTATAGCGGATTCAGTTTTTTGACTTGGAAGATCTCCAATATAACCAATATGAGCAGCATTTATATAGGTCAATTGATGCTGTTCTTGAACCTCTGCAGCCACATTCGGTGCTAAACGTGTAAGTAATATTTGCTCTTGCCCATAAGATAACATAGAGGAGATAATGGCAATTATTTGTTCTGTAGTTTTACCGGCACCATATATAACCTCTGGCACACCTTGTCGTATTTGACGATGAAGATCAACGTGCGCAAACCCTAAGTCTTCTATAGGTTTTATTTTTAGCTTTAATAAGGCTGCATCCACATCTACCTGTCCGTTTTTTACTTGCTCTAAAAGAGCTCTAATATTGTCACTCATGAACGCACCTCTAAATCTAATACAACATCATCAAACATAGATTTAAAATATGTGAGGATCTCACTTCTTTTATTAATAACTATAGTTATTTGATTTTCTGGAACTTGGATTTTGGCATTATTTCCCATCAAACGAACCCGAAAATCAGATAATCCTAGCGAGAAAAGATATCCCTCAGCTCGTTCTATATGAATCAAATCATTAAAAGTAATTCGTTGTCCTGATTGAAATCTTGTAGCCAAGCAAGCATAAGATGGTTTATCCCAAGTAAACAAATCAGCTTTATGAGCTAATTTTCGGATCATAGTCTTAGTTAGATTACATTCTCGCAGAGGTGATTTAACAGATAGCTCTGCAATAGCTTTCATTCCTGGTCGATCATCTACATCATCACTAGCATTAGTGCCATCACATAAAATAGTAAAACCATCACGTCTAGCATGTTCACTTATAGTTGAAAACACATGATGTTTACAGTAATAGCATCGATTACTTGGATTACTCGTTATATCGTCATATTCAAGTACATCAATATTTATTATTTTTAAGGGAATATCTATTAATTCTGCGACTTTCTTAGCATCTTCTAGTTCAAATTGTGGCACAAATTGAGATTTTACAGTATATGCTTTGCATAAAACTCCAGATTGTTTGGCTGCATATGCTAAATAAGTTGAATCGACACCGCCCGATAGGGCGATTGCAATATTACCAAAACCCATTAAATACTCTACTAAATTCATAACTTATATAACCTTTATCGATATTCTATACTCTATAGTATTATATATAAAAATAAAATAGAGTCTCAAACAAGGACTCTATCAACACACTTTCTTTAAATTCAATAAAACAACTTACTTCTGTATGTAGTATATGCTTTTTGATTTAATATTTCTAACGCATAAATAAGATAAATATGTATATATCAAATTGTTTTTTTTCTATATAAGGAAACAACCTACCCTAAAAAGATTTATAAGACCTTTTTAGGCTAGGTTGTTATTTATTAAGAAAAAAATATTATAAGTTAACTATATTTTCATAATTACCAAATATATTTGATTTTTATATACTCATTAAAAACTTTACACTTTGCAACGGCTTATCTATTTCTTGCTCGCAGTATGCAAATAGTAGCTTTTCTAGTTCCTTCCATATTGTTTTTGGAAGTTCTATAGGCGCGTCTTCGCCCCACTGGTAAGCTAAAATCTGAGGTAATGCGGCTTTCAAAGAACGAGAAATGCTAAGATTTGTAGTTTCCCGCACCTGCATCCAGAATGGCTCAATTCCGTCTTGATGGGTAAAAGCATTAGCACTAGGGACAACCCCTGCGAGGGATAATAGTTGCCATCCAAGCATTATCGTTCCCAATTGTACATTGCGGCGCCGAATTTGCTTGGAATAGTTTACAACAGTATCAAAGACTTTGCGATCTACGTCATACATGGCAAATAACTCTTGAATGAGCTCACTCGCTACCGCTGCATAAGCAATATTATCAAGGTTTACATCTAAGGATTCCACTACATAGGAGCCATCAATTTGCGTAACATTTACATATTCTCCATCGGGTACAACTGTAATATACATGGCACTAAATGGACGTAAATAGGAGCTGTTGCGCATCGTCATCATTCGCTTATGTGGAATCGATGCTTTAATAAGGCCCAAACTAGGCGTAATAAATGTAAATACGGAATACAACTTATACTTTTTTCTACTGATAACGATGGCTGGCGTATTAAAACCACCATTAAGCTTCTTCATTTTCTTCTTCCGTTGGTTCCTCTACTGGTATAGGTGTTACTTTAATGCGAGAGATACGATATCCTTGCATTTGAGTAACTTCAAAGGTGTAACCATGAGCATCCACCGTATCACCTACGATTGGTGTACGTTCTAATAAACCAAAGACATAGCCACCAATTGTATCAGAATCAGAATTATCAATTTCAATATTCATAATTTCTTCTACTTCGTCTACGAGGACCTTGCCATCAAACTCAAAAGAACCATCTGCATAGGACATCGTAGCTGGTAAATGCGGCTCATGCTCGTCTTGTATATCTCCAACTAGCTCTTCTATAATATCTTCTAAGCCTACAAGACCTACCATGCCACCATATTCATCTACTACTACAGCTAGATATATACGGCGCGTTCTCATATATTGCAACAAGGTAGATAATTTCATTACCTCTGGAACAGTAAGAATATCTCGTTTAATATTGCGCAAATCCTTACGGGCTTGATTAGGGCGTTCCATTAAATCTTTAATATGAACGAGGCCAATAATGTGATCCTTATCCTCTACACAGAGTGGATAACGTGTATGTACTTTAGAGCGGATAACCTTCATCGCTTCATCGTAACCATCTTCTACGAATACGCAGTCTACGTCTTGACGAGGCACCATAACCTCTTTCGCCATGCGATCTACGAAGTTAAAGACATTATCGATTAACTCAGACTCTACTTGGTCCAATTGCCCTTCCTCGTGGCTTCGAGAAATCATCATGCGAATTTCTTCTTCTGAGTACACAAGGTCAAGCTCTGTTAAATATTTTGTTTTGTAAAAGCCTAAAATAACATTGGAGATTTTACTAGCAATCCAAATAAATGGATACACCAATTTACCTGCAGCCACGACGATACGGCTATAGGTATTTACATATTTTGTAGGGAAGGATAGGCCCAATGCTTTAGGTACAATTTCCCCAAAAATTAAGACGATTAAGCTAATTAATAGTAATAGAATAATATCTAACACTAAATGCATCCAAGTACTATGAATATTAAGAACCGCCACTATACGATCAACAGTATTATCGAATACAAAAGTACCTGTGCCTGCAAGGGCCAAAATAAAGAATAGAATCAAAAACTGTGTAGTATTTAAAAAATACTCAGGATTTTGATAAAGCTTTAATAAAAATTCTCTATCCTTCTCCAAGAGGATGTCCATATCCTCTACATGTTCTTTACGAAGGCGTGCAAAGGAGAACTTTGCAACCACAAAAAAGTTAATTAAAAAAATACATAACAGACCAAACCCTATGGGTAACAGGCCATCTACACTATCCATCTTTATTCCTTTCATATGAATATGGAAACACTTATTTCTTTTTATTATATCAAATTATTTTCTATAACCAAGTTCAGATAACATACCAGATTTATTTCGCCAATCTTTTTTTACTTTAACCCAAAGGTCCAAGTACACCTTTGTAGCTAATAGCTTTTGAATATCTGCGCGCGCTTCAGCACCAAGTTGTTTTAATAAAGCACCTTTTTTACCGATAATAATACCCTTTTGAGAATCTCTTTCACAGTAGATTGTAGCGCGGATATAGGTAGTACCGTCATCACGTGTTTTCATTTCATCTACGTCTACAGCGATAGCATGAGGAATCTCATCTCGTGTAGCTAACAAGATTTTTTCACGAATGATATCGGAAATAATAAGGCGTTCCGGTTGATCCGTAATCATATCCTCCGGAAAATATTGTGGACCTTCCGGCAAGGTTTCCTCTAGAACCTTAAGAATTTCAGATAAGTTCTCTTTATCTTTTGCTGAAATAGGAATGACACCTGCAAAAGGATATGCATCTTGATAAGAAACGATTGCTTCTAAAAGCTCTTCTTTTTTGAGTGTATCAATTTTGTTGACTACCAAAAATACAGGAACCTTTACACGTTTCAATTGTTCAATAATAAAATTATCCCCAGGACCACGTTTTTCATTGCCTGCTACGACAAATAAAACGGCTTCCGTTTCTTTTAAGGACTCAATAGCAGCATCTACCATGAATTCGCCTAACTTGTGCTTAGGTTTATGCACACCAGGTGTATCCATAAATACGATTTGTTTGGATTCATCCGTATATACGCAGATGATACGGTTACGCGTTGTTTGAGCCTTATCGGATACGATAGCAATCTTATCGCCAATAAGAGCGTTGATTAAGGTAGATTTACCCACATTAGGGCGTCCTACAACGGCAACAAAGCCTGATTTAAAATGTTCGTTCTTATTCATTATATGGTGCATCCTCCCGCACATAACCCAGATTACCTAGGATAAATTCTTCCTCTGTGCGCATCTCTTTTTTATCTTCGTCGTTCATATGGTCATAGCCTAAAATATGTAAACAGCTATGAGTTGTCAAGTATGCTAATTCCCGTTCAAAACTATGTCCATATTCGATAGCTTGTTCACGAGTACGCTCTAAGGAAATAATCATATCACCAAGTAAGTGATGTTCCTCTTCACTACCTTCATAATCATCCCCTTCATTGAGGGCAAAAGATAATACATCTGTAGGTCTATCGATGCCTCGATATTCCTTATTAAGCTCATGAATTTTAGCATTATTGCAGAGTAAAATACTCATTTCATCTTCTTCGAGGCCATATACGCGACTCACTTCATCGCAGACCTTGCGTATAACAGCCTCAATATTGGAATCCTCTTGAATCTCTTCATCATAGCTAATGTGTATATACATGCTTATCCTTTCGCTACATTCTCTTTGGATACTGCGTTAGATTCTGTTAACTTACGTTCGTGATATGCATCGTAAGCTTTTACAATGCGACCTACTAAATCGTGACGAACAACGTCTTGATCGCTAAAGTAAACCATATTAATACCAGGCACATGACGCAATACCTTTTCAGCCTCGCCCAGACCAGACACAACACGTGGAGGTAAGTCAATTTGTGTCTTATCACCGTTGACTACCATTTTAGAATTGTTACCTAGACGAGTTAGGAACATTTTCATCTGCTCTGCCGTCGTATTTTGAGCCTCATCGAGAATGACGAAGGCATTTTCCAATGTACGGCCACGCATATATGCTAGTGGTGCTACCTCGATAGTACCACGTTCCATAAAGCGTTGTACTTGCTCGATACCAAACATTTCATGTAATGCATCATAAAGAGGTCTTAAATAAGGATCAACCTTGTCTTGTAATTCACCAGGTAGGAAGCCTAACCGTTCACCTGCCTCTACAGCAGGGCGTGTCAAAATAATTTTATCTACATTGCGGTTTTTTAAATAGAATGCAGCTAACGCTACGGCTAGGAATGTTTTACCTGTACCAGCAGGACCAATACCAAAAGTAATAGTATTTTTTCGGATACTATCTACATAGTATTTTTGACCTTCCGTTTTAGGCGTAATATTTTTACCGCGCATATTAACGGATAAAGTATCCTCAAACATAGTATGTACGGCATCAGCTTTACCATTAGCTACAAGTTTAGCCGCAATACGCACCTGAGACTCAGTTATGGTACTGCCTTCACGGTAGAGAAATACTAATTCTTCAAGGGTACGATAGAGAGCATTGACTTGGTCCTCATCACCCTTAATAACTACCGTATCACCACGTGCCACTACATCTGCAGAAATGACCTCAAGCATCATATGTAAATATCGATTATGTTGACCTAGTATGGATTGTGCTAGGTCATATGTAGGAAATGTAAATACTTGTTCGCTCATACAACCTCCTAATCTATAAATTTACGAACTGCTTTACCATTTAGGTAATCACAGAGATCACCTTGATGAGCATCTAGTTCGTCTAGTTTATCATCAATTAAATCTTGTATGCGCCACCAACCCATGGACCAGTTTGTAAAAAGTGTATTATCTTCAGGCGCTCGGCCTACAAGACGCTGTAAAACAATATCAGGGTGTAAATGACGTACAAAATTAACAACCCGATCAGCATATTCTTCCGCACTAATTAGGGTAAACTGACCCTCTTGATACCACTTGGCCATCAATGTGTTTTTTACAATATACAAAGCATGTAATTTCACTTGATCGACACCGAGTGCAGATAAAATACGAGCCCCTTCGATTGTGTCCTTCATTGTATCCCATGGTAAATTAACTATCATATGAGTTGTGACATTAAATCCATATTGCTTGATGCGTAACACGGCATCAATAAACTGGGCTAAATCATGACCACGATTAATCTTCTCTAATGTATCATAGTTAACCGTTTGAAGTCCTAGCTCAATATAGATATCCTTATGAAAACGATCCCTAATATCAGCTAATATTTCAAGATATTCATCGGCAATACAATCGGGTCTTGTTGCAATAGCAATGCCCACGGCTTCATCGATGCATCCTTGTTCAATATAGCTTTTAAAATCATCAAGATTCAAGTAGGTATTACTAAAGTTTTGGTAATAAGGGATGAACTTCTTTGCTTTATATTTAGGACCTATGTGAGCAATGTTTTCCTCTAATTGCATGCGCACAGTCATCCAGGCAGGACGATTTTCGTAACCCGCGCCAATTTCACCACAAAAGGTACAGCCTCCAACACCAGCCGAACCATCTCTGTTAGGACAGGTCAAGGGTAGTGCTACAGGTAATTTATAAACCTTTTCCCCATATGTTTCTTTATAATATTTAGATACCATGCGGTATCGTTTTGGTCTCGTTGTATCGGTCATAATACTCCTATTAAACTAACCAATCATCGCTTATTATGTAATATTTCAACTATCATAAATTCTCTAATCTTTTGATTATAAAAAATTAGATAAATTATTTTTATATTACTAACAAGCCTCTATTTCAGGACGTATAAAAGGTTTTACCTCTTTATTTACGTCGATTACAACTGTAAAAGGTACATTTGGTACATTCTCTATACCTAACACTTTAGCCGTATCTTCAGACATAGGCATTTCGACATATTGTTGGCGAATTTTGCGCCACTCTTTAAATGTATAGTTAGGAATATACTGAGATGCAATTTCTTCATTGCGCCAGAATGCTTCCCCTTCTTGTAAAAGTTCTTTTGTCTGTTTTGGTAAACCTACGGCTTCACTGCGGACCTTACCACGATAGCTAACGAGTGTATCATATTGTAATAATTCGGCAGCTACTGTATCACCTTTAGACAAGAAAAAATTGTACAAGAACTCTATTTGATCTATATCTTTCAAATTAATCTTATGATTACCTGCATCGAGCCAAGCCTGTGTCATGTCACAAAAATAGGAAAAGGCATCTTTTTTTGTCTCCACTTTAGATGGATCGTACTTTTCCATAGGTGGTACATGATTAGTAGTTAATCTATCCTCACCAGTTATAGATGTATCAGTATGTTCCTTTATGAGCTTACTACCAATATAACCAAACACAGTTCTAAATCGTTCGCTATTATAGAAGCGTTCAAAGACATCTTCAAAGTGTTTTAAAAAGCGTATGTCTCTATAAGGGAGCACGTGAGTGCTTAGTACTTCATATGGCGCTAAAGGATCACTAATATATTGATACTCATCCATGCGACGTACACCAGATCCTTTTAAAAGTTTCAAGAACCCTATTTGTAACGCATGAGGTTGTAAACTAAAAAGATCATTAAAGGATAAACCAAATCGCTGTTTATTCTCATAAGGCAGGCCTACAATTAAATCCATGTGCACATGAGTTCGGCCTGCTTCAATAATAGGGCGAATAGCCTTTTGAATATACGGCCAATCATTATATCGATTAATAGCATCTAAGGTTTTCTTATGTGTACTTTGAACCCCTACCTCAATTTGAATACGGCCTGGTGGTGTTTCACAGAGAATATTTGTTTCCCATTCCGTCATTAGCTCTGGTTCCATTTCTAGATGGAAATTCGTCTCCGTATCGGCATCACGCATGAATTCCATCATAGGTCGATGATGATGTGGCGCACAGTTAAAAGTTCTATCAACAAATTTAACTTGTTTTACCTTATGATCGATAAACCACTGTAGTTCTTTAAAAGTTCTTTCCTGCGGGAAAAAGCGAACTGTATTTTTATTGCCAGATAAACAGTACTGACAAGAGAATGGGCACCCTCGAGAGGATTCATAGTAGATGATTTTATGTTCTAAATCTATCATATCCTCTTCTACATATGGGAATGGTATAGTACTCAGATCTTTTACCTCCACCGTATCAGTAGAGCCCAGGAGTCGGCCAGAAATGTGGCGACCACGTACGCCAGGAATCTGCTCTTCTAAGCCATCCTTGCCAGCGATTAGTGCACTAATAAGTTGATAAAAAGCTTCTTCCCCCTCACCTTGTACGACATAGTCCACAGCAGCACAACGATTTAAGATTTCATCAGCTGTGAAAGACACCTCCGGCCCACCTAAAATAATTTTAATATCTGGTCGCACAGCTTTCACCATGTCTACTACATGTAAAGTCATCTCAATATTCCAGATATAGCAAGCAAAGCCCAATATATCTATATTGCGCTCTGTAATATCGCTAAGAATATGTAAAACAGGCATATTAATAGTATATTCTACTATATCGTATGCCTGTCCGTGAGCCTGCCCATACGCTTTAAGATAACGCAAAGCCAGAGAAGAATGTATAAATTTTGAGTTTAATGTGGATAAAACTACGTTCATAGGTCCCCTTTAAATCATCGAATGGCTCAGCCACCGTCTAGTCATAATATATGTATTATACCATTAAAAGAGACTAAATATAATAGAAATAATAGCACCCACTAAAATAACAACAGATGCGACAGTGAGAATGATACTGCCAAAGAATACAACAGCAGCCAAAATAATCCCTAAAACAATGAACAATATAATTCGACTAAGCCAGCTTGTACTATTAAAGCTATACACCTTAACTTTCGGTTCATATTGATTGTTTTCATCGTAATATTGTTGCTCGTCATTGATATTAGTTGGCGTTGAATCTACATGGACGGAATCGCCTACCTCTTCAATAGTTACACCATCAAATTCTCGTCTCTCATCGTCGGATAATACGCGTGTATTAGGTTCACCAGAATAAGTACTGCGACTATAAGTATCATCTGATTGACCATTTCTATATGTATTTTGATTATTGTTTATATTGTGTTGATCATTCATATGTATTTCCTTTATATGAACAAATACTAATTGATTTTATACAATTTATTATACCATATTTTACCATCATAATGGCAAATAGAAATCCCTTCAGATATAAAGCCATATATCTGAAGGGATTATTTTTTATATTGCTTAATGCTAATATATGTTAACACTCATATCAGTCATTTAAGAATTTTTTAAGTAATTCATTTACCATACCAGGATTAGCTCGGCCTTTGGATTCCTTCATAACTTGACCAACTAAGAAGCCTATAGCCTTACCATTACCACTCTTGAAGTCTGCTACTGGTTGTGGATTATTAGCAATAACTTGCTTAACAATTTCTTCAATAGCACCAGTATCTGTGATTTGAACTAGACCTTCCTCTTTTACAATAGTATCAGCATCCTTGCCGGATTCCCACATGGATACGATAACTTTTTTCGCAATTTTGCCGGAAATTGTACCTTTATCGATTAGGGCAATCATACCAGCCAAGTTTTCAGGACTTACCTTGGATTCAGCAAATGTTAAACCACTTTCGTTAATCATCTTAGATAAGTCACCAAGCATCCAGTTGGCCACAGTTT
Organism: Veillonella sp. S13054-11; assembly: GCF_002959795.1. Classification (NCBI taxonomy): domain Bacteria; kingdom Bacillati; phylum Bacillota; class Negativicutes; order Veillonellales; family Veillonellaceae; genus Veillonella; species Veillonella sp. S13054-11. The sequence goes on along the minus strand of NZ_PPCY01000001.1, from coordinate 16,905 downwards.
TAGCATCTGCACCTGCTTTAACAGTAGCATCTAAGAAGTCTGCAGTCTTACGAGATACTGTGAGAATTGTAGCATCCTCACGAGACAAACCATATTCAGATACAAAGCGTGCAATTTTAGCATCTTGTAATTCTGGCAATGCACGGCGCACTTCTTCGATTTTTTCGTCTGTAATTACGATTGGTACCAAATCTGGTTCTGGGAAGTAACGGTAATCGTTTTCTTCGTCTTTTTTACGCATCCCAAGCGTGATACCTTGTGCATCATCCCACGTACGTGTTTCTTGATCTACTTTGCCGCCAGCTTCGATTAACTTAGCTTGACGCAATGCTTCATATTCAACAACTTTTTGAATTGCAGTTAAAGAGTTAACATTTTTAGTTTCTGTACGTGTACCAAATTCTGTAGTGCCACGTAAACGTACGGATACGTTACAGTCACCTCGTAAAGAGCCCTCTTCCATACGACCGTCAGATACTTCTAAATATTGCAAAATAGACCGTAATTTTTCAACGTATGCTCGCGCTTCTGCACCGGAACGAATATCTGGTTCAGATACGATTTCAAGAAGAGGTACACCCGTACGGTTGTAGTCAACATTAGAAGATTTAGAGTCGGAAATAGTGTTGCCACTATGAATGAGTTTGCCTGCATCTTCTTCCATATGAATACGGGTAATACCAATGCGTTTAGTTTCACCATTAACCTCAATATCTAAATGACCATTTAGGCAAATTGGCAAATCATATTGAGATGTTTGATAGTTTTTAGGCAAATCAGGATAATAGTAGTTTTTACGGTCAAATTTGTTAAAGTTAAGGATTTCACAATTCAATGCTAAACCTACTTTAATAGCAAATTCTACTACCTGTTTATTTAACACAGGCATTGCACCAGGTAAGCCAAGGCACACTGGGCATACATGTGTATTTTGATCACCGCCGAATTCAGTGGTACAACCACAGAAGATTTTAGACTTAGTCTTAAGCTCCGTATGAACCTCTAAACCAACGACTGTTTCGTATTTACTACTCATAGAGAAACCTCCCCAGTTGGTGCTACTAATTGACAGTCTGGACGTGCTTGTTCAAATGTGAAAGCGGCACGTAACAATGTTTCTTCACCCATAGCAGGGCCAAGCAATTGTAAGCCGATTGGCAAATTACTGCTACTCATACCTGCTGGAATGCTAATGCCTGGAATACCTGCAAGGTTTGCTGGTACTGTACAGATATCCTCTAAGTACATTGCCAATGGATCATTTGCTTTTTCACCAAATTTATAAGACGTATTAGGTGCAGTTGGTGTTAAAATCAAATCCACTTTGGAGAATGCTTCATCAAATTCATTTTTAATGAGGCGACGAACTTTTAATGCTTTCAAATAGTAAGCATCATAGTAACCAGCGCTCAATACATAAGTACCTAACAAGATACGGCGTTGTACTTCAGGGCCAAAACCTTCTGTACGTGTTTTAGTAGACATGTCTACTAGATTATCTGCAGGTACGCGCATACCATAGCTTACGCCGTCATAACGAGCCAAGTTGGAGCTTGCCTCTGCCAATGCGATGATATAGTATGCAGACAACGCATATTTAGAGTTAGGCAAGGAAATCTCAACGATTTCAGCACCTAATTTTTTATATGTTTCGATAGCCTCTTCTATAGCTTTGCGAACTTCGCTATTAAGACCTTCGCCAAAGAATTCTTTTGGCACACCGATTTTAAGATTTTGTACATCATTTACAAGAGCTGTAGTGTAATCTACGCGAGCACCTGGAATCGATGTAGAATCTTTTGCATCGTAACCAGAAATAGCATTCAATACCAATGCAGCATCCGTTACATCCCGTGTAACAGGTCCGATTTGATCTAAAGAAGATGCAAAAGCAATAAGACCGTAACGGGATACATTACCATAGGTTGGTTTTAAACCTACTACGCCACAGAAAGAGGCTGGTTGACGAATGGAGCCACCTGTATCAGAACCGAGAGCCCAAATTGCAGAACCACTAGAAACAGCAGCTGCACTACCACCAGAAGAACCACCCGGTACACAGTCAATATTCCATGGATTAGTCGTTTTTGCTAATGCAGAATTCTCTGTAGAACCGCCCATAGCAAATTCATCCATATTAAGTTTACCAAGGCTAATATAATGATTGTCTTGTAAGCGTTCGATAACAGACGCATTATATGGAGGAACAAAGTTTTCTAACATTTTAGACGCACAAGTTGCGGGTTCGTCTTTGATACAAATATTATCTTTAATTGCACCAGAAATACCAGCTAATGGAGAAATCGCTTCACCTTTAGCAATTGCTTCGTCTACAACCTTAGCTATAGTTAAAGCACGGTCATGAGAATCGGACAAGTACGCATGCACAGTCGGTTCCACTTTAGCTTTATGAGCAATAACAGCATTCGTCAATTCAACGGCACTGATTTCTTTATTCACAAGTTTTTTATGTAATTCATGAATTGTCGGCACAGCAAAATCTCCTATTCTTGTACAACACGAGGCACTTTAAAGTACCCATCTTCTGCTTCTGGAGCATTGGATAAAGCTAACTCATGATCAAGGGATGGTTTCTTTTCATCCTCTCTAAATACATTGTGTAAAGGTACAGCATGAGCCATTGGTTCAACACCATCTAGTTCTAATGCATCTAGTTCAGCAACATAGGTCAAGATGTCAGACAACTCTTTTTCTACATGTGCCATATGTTCTTCTTTAACTTCCAAACGTGAAAGCAAGGCGATTTTTTTTATTTCCTCTTGGCTGATTTTCATCGGAACACATCCTTTCATAATTACTTATTATAAAGCATAGATGTATTATTTTCAAAGGAATTACTATAGCTGTACTACGGCTTTACGTAGGACGGAGCAAGCAGGTATAGTAATTTCTTTTTTACTAATTAATGCTAATAAAACGGGACCCCATCAAAAATTAAATATCTTCTCCGAGTTCTTTTAATAGCTCTACGAACTCTTCTTCGTTTATCACACGAATACCCAATTCATTTGCTTTAGTGAGTTTACTACCACTATCTTCACCAGCTATAACAAGTGTTGTCTTCTTAGAAACGGAACCAGTAACCTTAGCCCCATGAGCTTCAAGGATTTTACCCGCTTCAGTACGTCCCATCACCTCAAGCTTGCCTGTGAGAACGACGATTTCGCCTTCCAATTGATTGCCTGCAGCTTCTACTACATCTACAGTCATCTTAAGACCTGCTTGAGTTAAGCCTTCAATAATTGCCACATGTGATGGATCTTGACGATATTCAATAATGCTATCTGCCATTGTGGGACCGATTTCTTCAACTGCAACTAGCTCATCCTTAGTAATAGTCATGAACCGTTCCATAGATTTGACTACATTAGCTATAGTGGTAGCAGCCTTAGAGCCAATTAAACGGATTCCTAAACCATATAAGACTCGATCCAAACCGCGTGATTTAGAATCATTAATAGCCTTCACCAAATTTTCTGCAGATTTTTTACCCATACGATCCATCGTAACAAGTTGATCCACAGTTAAGTGATATAAATCAACCACATTTGTAATTAACTTGTTGTTGATTAAATTTTCTACGATACTAGGACCAAGGCCATCGATATTCATAGCATCACGAGAGGCAAAGTGGATAATTTGTTCCTTTTCAATAGCTGGACAATGTTTATTCGTACATCGAACTGCCGCTTCTCCTTCACGACGAACTGCAGGAGATTCACATACAGGACATGTATTAGGAATTGTAAAAGGAATTTCAGAACCATTTCGCTTTTCAGGAACAACACGGATAACCTCCGGAATGATTTCCGCCGCCTTGTGAATGATAACGTGGTCCCCAATACGAATATCCTTTTCATCGATAAAATCTTGGTTGTGTAATGTGACTCGGCTTACGTTCGTACCAGATACAAATACGGATTCAAGCTCACCAGTAGGAGTTAGAACCCCTGTGCGACCTACATTAATGGTAATATCTTTAAGGATTGTTTCCACTTCTTCAGGTGGATACTTGTACGCAGTGGCCCATTTAGGATCCTTTGCAGTGCTACCAAGAACCTCTTGATCATCAAAGCTATTTACCTTAATAACCATTCCATCTGTATCATATGGAAGTTCATGGCGCTTATCACCCCAATAATTAATGGCTTCAATTACTTCATCAATTGTTTTACATACACGATAATGAGGATTTACAGAGAACTTAAAGTTCTCTAAGCTCTTAAGCAATTCCTCTTGGCTATGAATATTGGCTCCCACTTCAGAACCTATAGCATATGCAAAAAATGCTAAATTCCGGTTAGCAGTAATAGCTGGGTCTTGTTGGCGTAAGGAACCTGCTGCAGCATTTCGGGGATTTACAAAGGTTGGGAGACCTTCTTCATCACGTTCTTCATTAATACGTTTAAATTCACTATGAGGCATATACGCTTCACCGCGAACTTCAATAAACTCTGGCGCATTATCTAAAAATAATGGAATAGATTTAATGGTACGTACATTAGCTGTTACATCTTCACCAACGCGACCATCACCACGCGTAACAGCACGAACAAACATACCATTTTCATAATGTAAATTAACCGCTAAGCCATCGATTTTTAGTTCTACAACATACGCAGATGGCTTATGGCCAAGTTTCTTTTCTACACGATTCCCAAATGCTCGTACTTCATCAGCATTAAATACATTACTAAGGCTTAACATAGGACGTCCATGAACGACCTTTTCAAAGGAGCCTTCCACCTTCATACCAACCCGTTGTGTTGGAGAAGATGGCACAATATATTCAGGATGAGCTGTTTCTAACTCCACAAGCTCACGATATTTTTTATCATATTCAAAGTCGCTCATAGTAGGAGCATCCTTTACGTAGTATAAGTACTGCGCATGAGTGAGTTCCTGTTGCAACTCTTTAATTCTATCTTTCGGATCCATTTTATATCCTTTTTTACAGAAATATAGTTATTTAAATAATTGTATATGTTCCCCATTTAACCATATACATAATTAGGATAATCATCCCTTTTTAACTGGTGCAAATTTTGCCATTACAACGCGCACACCTTGTGTAGGAAACTCAATGGTCAATTTCATACCAGCACCTTCACCAGTTACGTTGATTACTTTGCCATTACCCCATTTACTATGAATCGCCGTATCGCCCACCTTCCAGTCGGCAATTACTTCATTGCGTACGATTGGCTTCGTCACGGGGCGGCTAGTAACACTCATATGTTGAGGTACATGACGTTTAATATCATCAGGCACTTTACGCTTAGCACGTAAGCCATCTACTAATTCTTCGGGAATTTCATCGATAAATCGAGATGGTAAATAACTACTAGTACGGCCAAATACTGTTCTAGTAGTGGCATTAGAAATATATAATTCCTTTTCAGCACGCGTAATGCCTACATACGCAAGACGACGTTCCTCTTCAATTTCTTCAGGGTTCATCAAGGTACGACTATGAGGAAATAAACCTTCTTCCAAACCACATAAGAATACGATAGGAAATTCCAGACCTTTTGCGGCATGTAATGTCATCAATGTCACCTTAGACTCTTCTTGCTCGAAAGAATCTACATCATTGACAAGCGCAACTTGCTCTAAAAAGTCCTCTACAGTACCAGATGGATTTGTATCTTGGAAGTCTTTTGCCACAGATAAAAGCTCGCCAATATTCTCAGCACGAGCTTGATCCTGCGGGTCTGTACTCTCTTCTAATTGTGCCAAATAACCTGTTCTATCTAGAATAGATTCCAAGATATCTAGTACAGTTCGATTCTCCATTTCAGATACAAGAGTAAAGATGAGAATACCAAATTCTTCTAACTTTTCCTTAGTTTTTTCCTTAATAGAATCAATTAAATGTAATTGCGTAAGCGTCATAAATAAAGATGTACCATTCGCACGAGCATATTCTTGTAGCTTAGCAACCGTAGTGGCCCCAATACTCCGTTTAGGCACATTGATAATACGCAACAAGCTCAAATCATCAAAAGGATTATATAATACACGTAGATATGCTAAAACATCTTTAATTTCCTTACGATCATAGAACTTTGTGCCCCCTACCATCGTATAAGGTAAGGCCCGCTTAATGAGTGCTTCCTCAAGGACACGAGACTGGGCATTTGTACGATATAAAATGGCCATATCCCCGAATGGAACATCGTGAATATCATGTTTCTTTGCGATTGTGTCACCGATAAAAGCAGCTTCCTCATGTTCAGATTGAGCCGTAAAATGCTGAATTTTCGCACCTTCCGTCTTATCGGTCCAAAGATTTTTCTCTGGACGTCCCTCATTATTATCGATAACAGCATTGGCTGCATCGAGGATAATTTTTGTTGAACGATAGTTTTGCTCCAATTTTATAGATGTGCAATTAGGATAGTCTTTTTCAAAATCTAAGATGTTTTGAATATCCGCACCACGCCAAGCGTAAATACTTTGGTCAGCATCCCCTACAACGGCAATATTCTTCCAATGTGAAGCTAATAATTTCGCCAATAAATATTGTGCATGGTTCGTATCTTGATACTCGTCAATCATAACATAACGGAAACGATGACTATATTTATCAAGAACAGCTGCATTAGACTGTAATAATTTAACGGCTACTAATAAAAGATCATCAAAGTCTAATGCATTATTCTTACGCAACTCCCGCTCATAATACTCATAAACATCAGCTACCTTTTGTTGGTAAAAGTCTCGCGCTTGTTTTCTAAAATCAGAAGCAAAAAGCAATTGATTCTTAGCATCTGATATGGCGGCTATCATAGCCCCTACTGGATAGTATTTATCATCCAAATTTAACGCTTTCAATGCGGCCTTAATAACAGCTTGAGAATCAGATGTGTCATAGATAGTAAAATTGCTGTTATACCCTAAGAAACTATCGATTTCAAAGCGTAAAAACTTAGCACAAAAACTATGGAATGTACTAAGCCATATACGATTTGCCACATCGCCTACAAGACATTCTACACGGCTTTTCATCTCTTTTGCCGCTTTATTGGTGAAAGTAATAGCCAATATTTCATAAGGATTAACACCTTGTGCCAATAAATGTGCAATACGAACTGTTAAGACCTTTGTTTTACCAGATCCAGCACCGGCTAAAATCAATAAAGGGCCTTCCGTATGCTGGACAGCTTGTTGTTGTTCTTTATTTAAACCTGTTAATAATGAATTCATCGGAATACACCTATTGCCCTTACATATACAACATAAACTCCAAATATACATAAATAATCTTTAATAAGCTGTGAAACAAGTATGTATAGTTAAAAGCTAAATTGTTATAAGTAAATAAACACATTTATAATAGCAATTAAAATATTCATGCAATATACTTGAAGCCCTATAAATAGAGAAGAAGAACGTTGCGAGCAACGTTCTTTTTTAGTTTGTATACTATTTCATAGCACCAAGAATTGGTGGTACAATTTGTTTTTTACGAGACATAGTATTAGGTAAGAATACACCATTATCTTTTATTTCTTTTTCAAATGCTTTAGTAACTACAGCTTCTACATCGCCACTAAACAACAATGTTGTACTCTCATCGAGAATATTTGTAATCATGATGTAAGATGCATCGTAGTTATTAGCATTGCGAAGCGCTTCTAAGGCTTGTACTAGTTCACCTTGTTTAGCCAATATATCAGTTGTATCCATAACAGAAATTTGACCGATAGAAATAGTCTTACCTGCTTCAGAGAATTCTTTCATGTCTGTACGAACAATATCATCGTTAGTTAAATCAGAAATATCTGCTCCCGCTTTCAACATATCTAGCCCATAGGACTCAATATCTACGCCAGCGATTTCAGCTAATTTATGAGCCATTTCTTTATCTGTTTCTGTACATGTTGGAGAACGGAATAACACAGTATCAGAAATGATAGCAGATAACATCAAGCCTGCAACGCCTTTAGGAATTTCTTGATTATTCTCCATGTACAACTTAGTAATGATTGTATTAGAGCAACCTACAGGTTCTAAACGCATGAATACAGGTCCATCAGTTTCGAAGTCACCAATGCGGTGATGATCGACAACACCACACATATTCATGGATTTATAGCCATCAATTATTTGTTTGGATTCGTTATGGTCTGTTAAATACAAATTACCGCCTTCTGGAGCAAACTCTTCCCAATTTTTAACAACTTGAGGGTGAGCAAAGCCAAAATGGTTCAAAATATATGTTGTTTCTTTGTTAGCTTCACCTGCACAGACTGGAGTTGCTGGTGTCCCCATTTGTGTTAGTAAGTTAGCAAAGGAAATAGCAGAACAAATTGAATCAGTATCAGGGCTTTTATGACCTGCTACATATGTTTTTACATCACTCATAATATACCTCTTTTATATTAATTTCATACTTAATATCGACTTACGTCAATCCGATTTTTAACTATATCATTATATCATAAATCATACAAAAAAACACGCCACTACTAAGTAGTGACGTGTTTTTAACATTCTATAAAATTATCTAATATAAATGATTAGTCGTGATTCTTTTTGCGGTTTGTAAACAAACCAGGTCCAATTGTTTCAATGATGATAAACAACATTGGGATGATAAAGATACCAAACAATGTAGCTGTTGTCATCCCTGCTACTACAGTAATACCCATAGAAGTACGTGCACCAGAACCAGCACCACTAGATACTGCCAATGGTAATACACCAAGGATAAATGCAAAGGATGTCATCAAAATTGGACGCAAACGAATTTTTGCAGCTTCGATAGCAGCATCAACAACATTCATACCACGCTCGTCAACGCGAATCTTAGCATACTCGATAATCAAAATCGCATTTTTCGCAGCCAAGCCAACCAAGGTTAAGAGACCGATCTGCATATAAATATCATTTGCTAAGAAATATCTGCCTGTGAAGTTCAATAAGAATGGTACTAAAGAAGCACCAATCATACCAGATGGTACGGAGAACAATACGGCAAATGGAACCTTCCAAGACTCATATAAGGCAGCCAAGATTAAGAATACAAAGACAAGCCCTAAACCTAGAATCAACATAGTTTGAGAACCGGCTTTTAACTCTTCACGAGATTGCCCTGCCCAATCATATGTATAACCAGCAGGTAATGTTTTAGCGGCGGCCTCTTTTAATGCATTGATAGCATCACCAGAGGAATATCCTCTAGCTTGAGAACCACCAATTTGTACGGCCATCGCATTATCAAAGCGAGTAATGCTAGATGGTGTACCCGTTTGTTCCTTTGTAATATAGTTAGAAACAGGTACCATTTGGCCATTACTATTTCTAACAGCTAACATATTAAGCTGATCTGCATTTTGACGATATGCGTCTTCCGCTTGGACTACAACCTTATAGTTTTTACCATAAGTAGTAAAGTCGTTAACTTGAATACTACCGTAGAACCCTTGCAAAGTGGTAAAGATATCAGCTAATGCTACACCATCTTGAGCCGCTTTTTCACGATTTACATCAAATTGTAATGTCGGCGTAGATGTATCAAAAGTAGTATAAATGGATTGAATTGCTGGGCTCTTACGAGCTTCCGCAATAAATTCATTAGTACGATCAGCCATAACTTGTGGACTATCGCCAGCTTTATTGATGATGTACATACTAAAACCACCAGTTGTACCCAAACCAGGAATGGATGGTGGATTCATAGCAATTACAGTTGCTTCTGGTACACCTTGAGCGGCAAAACCAAAGGTTTGACCAACCATTGCATTAATAGAAGTTGCAGCAGTAGTACGATATTTCCAGTCAGACATAGTAGCAAAAATTACACCAGCACTAGACTTTTGACCACCACCTAAAAGGTCAAAACCAGCGACAGTAAATACTTCTTGGAATAATTGTTCATCCTTAGGTTTTTCAGGATCATTTTTTTCTTCCAAGAAAGATGCAATTTTTTCAAGTGTAGCCATAGTCCGTTCAGATGTAGCACCAGGTGGCTCATTAATAGCAATCATGTAGTAACCACTATCTTCAGCTGGTACGAAAGAAGTTGGTAAGAAGTGGAAAACTAAGGCTGTACCACCTGCAAATACTAGCAATGTAATAACAATTAAACTTAAACGATGGCTTAAACGCGCTAATTGGATGCCATACCAATTACTGAATCGTTCTAGAGCAGCATTAAACTTATTTAATTGGCGATGTAACCAATCTTCACGATTTTTAGATATATGTGGTTTCAACATTGTAGAACATAATGCTGGTGTCAACACAAGTGCAATAATAGCTGAAATTACAACGGAAACAGCAATCGTTAATGCGAACTGTTTGTAAAGGATGCCTGTCATACCACCCATGAAAGCAACTGGTACAAATACAGCAGTCAATACAAAGGCAATACCAATTACTGGTCCTTGCACATTTTCCATTGCTTTAATAGCCGCCTCTTTTGGAGGTAAACCATTATATTTTAACTCATATTCAACAGCCTCTACCACTACGATAGCATCATCAACAACAAGTCCGATAGCCAAAACCATGGCAAAAAGCGTCAAAGTGTTAATAGAGAAATCTAATAAAACAAAAGCGCCAAATGTGCCAAGCAAAGATACTGGCACAGCAATCATAGGAATGATTGTGGAGCGCCAAGATTGTAAGAAGACATATACTACAACTAAAACAAGGAGTAATGCCTCTACAAATGTATGCTCAACCTCATTAATAGATGCACTTACGAATTTAGTATTATCTACAACTACGTTATATTGCATATCTGGTGGGAAGGATTTAGATTGCTCATCTAGAACTTTCTTAACATTAGCAATTGTTTCTAATGCATTAGCATCATTTTGTAGGGAAATAGCAAAACCGGCAACCTCTTTATGAGCAGATTTTGCGATGAAGTCATATCCTTCAGCCCCAATTTGAATACGGGAGACATCTTTTAGATGTAATACCTTACCATTAGTACTTTTAATAGCAATATTACCAAATTGTTCAGGTGTTACGAGACGTCCATCAATTTTGATAGGATATTGAAAGGCTTGTTCACCATTTGTAGGGTTTTTCCCTACTGTACCTGCTGCAGCTTGTAAGTTTTGACCTTTAATAGCCGCTGTAACTTCAGAGATAGTAACACCAAGTTTTTGCATCTTCGCAGGATCTAGCCAAATGCGCATAGAATAATCAGATCCGAACTCTTGTACAGAACCAACACCCTTAATGGATTTGATAGTATCCATCATATAATTGGTACCATAGTTCTTTAAGAATGTTGCATCATATGTGCCATTTGGTGAACTCAAAGAGAATATAAGTGCCATATCACCAGAAGATTTAGTGGTTGTAACACCTACAGCTTGTACCTCTGAAGGCAATTGTGCAAGTGCTGCTTGAACACGGTTTTGCGTATTAACCGCATCCATATCAGCATCTGTACCTTGATTGAACTGAACAGTCAACGAATAGCTACCGTTACTGGAACTATTAGATGTCATATAGTCCATATCTTGTACGCCTACAATCTGCGTTTCAATAACACTGGCTACTGTATCATTAACAACTTGAGCAGTTGCACCAGTATAAGCAGTATTAACTTGAACTGTAGGTGGAGAAATTTGTGGATATCGAGCTACCGGAAGGTTCATCATAGAGATAAGCCCTACCAACGTGATAACAATGGCTATTACGATGGCAAAGATAGGTCGATTAATAAAGAATTTCGACACGATCTATCCTCCTTTTATTTTGTAGCTTTCAACTGTTCTTTAGTTAGTAGTTTGCCATTTACTTTTACGCCATTTTTCACCTTAGTTAAGCCGTCAACGATGATTGTATCACCAGCAGCCAAACCAGATTTAATGATTGTTTCATTACCTTTAGTACCACCAACCTCTACTGTCTTTTGTTCTACTACACCAGCTGCATTTACAACATAAACAAAGTTTTTGTCCATGATTTGTAAAATAGCACGACTTGGTACAAGGATTGCATTTTTAATCTTTTCACCAGGAGAAACAACAGTGGCATACATATTAGGTAATAATAAATGATTAGGATTTGGGAAGGATGCTTTCAATACAAGCTTACCCGTAGATTGATCTAAACTCTTAGCCGCTTGAACGATAGAACCAAGTTCATTATACGTTTCGCCATCAGCAAGTTTTAATTGAATATTTGGACCATTAGAATCATCCGTTGTAGGATTCTTCATAAAATCAAGATATTCTTGCTCAGTCATACTAAACTCAACAAAGATTGGATCGATAGAATCGATTGTAACCAATGTAGTGGAGCCAGCCTGAACGTAAGTGCCTGTATCTACGTCATCCATACGTAATGTACCAGAATATGGTGCATATACCATGGTATCCCCCATATTATCTTGAGCAATTTTTACGGATGCTTCATACGCTTCATACGTAGCCTTAGCTTGCTCTGTAGCACTACGTTGCGTATCTACACGTTGTTGAGCAATCGCATCTTGTGATGCCAAAGTTTCATAACGTTGAAGATCCACTTCTGCATTTTTCAAGTTTGCATTAGCTTGAGCTGCTTGGGCTTCTGCATTGGCAAGACTCGCTTCATATTGACGGGAATCAATTCGATATAGTGGTTGTCCAGCTACTACTTGTTCGCCACCTTTTACAAACTTCTCAACAATATAACCACTTACACGAGCATGTACAGCTACAGAGTTCTCCGCAACTACAGTACCAGCAAATGTTTGATCAACTTGTGTATCACTTGCTGTAAGTTTATATGTATTAACATTAATCTCACCAGCTTGCTGTTGATTGTTGCCACACCCAGCAATCATCACAGCAGACATTACGAGAGCTGCTAACATACGGGAATAACGATACTTCATTATCTGTACTCCTTTTCAGAAACTAATCATTCATGTCACATAATTACATAAATATCTTTATATATTTTACAGGATTCAATAGATAAAGTCAATTTTTCCGATACCCCTCTACCTTTGTAGAACATAGATAAAATCTGATTAAACCCACATATATTGTATACAACAAAAATGTTAAAAATTATTGACATTTTATATTCAACATAAACTTAAATAGTTTTAGAACTATAAAACTATAAATTACTAATTTACTTTTTTTCAGTTAATACTGTATAACCATGATCCTCAACTAGGATTGCTTCATTATTGTTTATCGGCACTAATGATATCTTATCTTGATAAGTATCTAATGTTTTCTGAGCAGTCTCTTCAAATGGATACTCTCCTAAATGAGGCACAACATAATGATTAAATACATTTACACCCATATAATCATCTAATTCAGATGCTATACTTTTATCATCCATTATCTGATTATATTCAATATTTTCAGACATAATAATTGCACCAGCAGATTCACCAATATAAAATAAGCCTTCTTTGATTCTTTCATAAAATAGGCCTATAAGATTTTTCTTTTTCAGCTCTTGTAATAGATAAAATGTGTTACCACCAGATATACAGATACATTCAGTCTTTGAAAATTTATCCTTTAAATAATCTTCATCATATTTAGAAATATCAATAATTTCCAATTCATATCCTAAAGACTTTAACATCTCAACACCTTCATCAATATATCCAGTATATGGTTCAACATTTCCAGCAGTAGGAATAAAAACTATTTTATTCGAAATCATTTTTGAAAGATACTTTTTTGTTATATTTTTTGTTCCTGCTAAATATGACATAAGTAAAATTTCCATGCTTTATCACCTCTAAGATTCTTTATTTAAATTAATTTGAAAATTTTATTATTAATATACAAAAAACCGCCTAAGAATCTACCTAGACGGTTTTAAAACCACTTAATCGACTTTCCTCTATTTATTATGGCCGAATAATCACAAATTTATCTATAAGCGCAGACTTATTTCTTAAAATGTCCGCTTATTATTTGGTGGAGATGAGGGGAGTCGAACCCCTGTCCAAGAGTGTTGCCATATAGACTTCTCCGAGCACAGTCTATGATTGAAATCTCGGGTTGCTATCGCTCACAGACAAGCTACACAACCCCAGTTCATATTGTCTCGCCTAATTCATATGAACAACTAAATTAGACCAGCCTACTGTTTGACGTCCATTCACACTTGGTAGGCACAAGTATGAGGGACGTAGCTTATGCAGCTAATGCAAAATTTTCTTCTGCGTTTAAATGTTTTTCCACCGTTTAACGGCCTCATGGAACGCCGACTCGCTATCTATACCACACGCACCCCTGTCGAAACCTTTACATCCCCGTGCGTCGGTTTAATAATTATAAGCCTATTTGGTATTACTGTCAATTGTATGAAACCTTTACAGTTCAGATATATTCACTCTTCTTAGACTACTCGTTTTATCTGATATAGACTAATTAACCAATCAATTTAGGATTCTTTTAATACTGTCTTTATTTAGATATATTATCTACTATCATGAGTCTAATTGCTTCATAGCATTATGCAGTGATTGGCACACATAATCAATTTCTTCTTTATTATGGGCAGCTGTAATGGTTAAACGAATCCTACTTTCACCAATAGGAACTGTAGGAGGACGTATCGCTGTACCTATAATTCCAGCATTGTATAAATAATTTGATACTGTTAGAGTATCCTCATTGCTACCGATAAGTATTGGGAAAATTGGAGTATCATTCGTAGCACATATTCCTATAGAATTTAAGCAATCTGCCATATAGTTCACATTATTTTGTAGTCGCCTTAAAACAGATGTATCAGACTCAAGAACATGTAATGCAGCCAGGGCTGCCCCTATGTCAGCAGGAGATAATGCAGTGGAGAATATAAAGCTACGACTCATATTCACAAGATAATCAATGATGGTGCTATTAGCAGCTACATAGCCGCCAACAGAACCTAACGATTTGCTCAATGTACCTAGCTGAATATCCACTTCTTTTTCGAGTCCATAATAAGCAGCCGTGCCATGCCCGTTGCCAATGGTCCCTGTCGCATGAGCATCGTCTACCATAAGTAAAGCATTATACTCACGGCTAAGCTCGTAGAGCTTATCTAATGGAGCTATATCGCCGTCCATGCTAAAGACCCCATCTGTGACAATGAGCTTACGTACATTACGATCTACTTGTTTAAGTAAAAACTTTAATTCCTCTACATTACAGTGACCATAGGCATTTACAGTAGCCTTACTCAATCTACAACCATCAATAATACTAGCATGATTTAATTCATCGCTAAAGATAATCGTATTTTTATCTGCTATAGCAGAAATAGTACCTACATTTGCCATGTATCCAGTATTAAACACGAGAGCCTTTTCTGTATTCTTAAATTTTGCTAGTTCCTTTTCAAGTTTTGTAAACAAGGGAAATGTACCAGATACAAGACGGGAACCGCCTGAACCAGTACCATATTGTTGAGCCCCTTTAACGGCTTCATTTATTACACGTTGATCAAAGGTAAAACCTAAATAATTATTTGATGCCATCATCAAATATTCTTTATCATCTTTTTTAACTCGTACTGCATCTATAGGGCAGTATTCCATTAGAGTACGCAAATTATGGTTATTTATTTTACTATCTAATTGTTCTTGGAAGAATTTATACATACGATCACCACTGAACAAGTACAGGTTCTTTTTCCAAGTACTCAATTACGCCTTCCAAATCAATATTCGGCTTTACAAAGAATACACGTCCCCCTAAATTAGAGCCAGTTTCCTTCATATTAGGGATACGATGATAAACACCATTACAAGCGACGTAGCCTATTGTGTAATCTGGATCATCAGACCAACATAATTCGCCTACAATCCCTTCTGCAGATTGCACCTTAGACGCCAATACTAAGGCCTCTCTCATATGTTCATTTTCCCCTAGTTTTTCCGAATCAAATGAATCCATATGACTCACGCGAACACCACGATTACCAGAATCTATGCGCTCACCAGAAATTGCATCAACTAACATAGCACCTCGCATAGATGAATCCAAACCTTCTAATAGAAAAATAGCATGTTTAACAGCAGTTTCACTAATATCGGCGCCCTGTAAAAGTTCAACAGCTAATTGATGCGCCTCAGCAACAGTATTTGCAAAATGTTCATTTACTTTTAAGCATTCTATATATGTAATTGTTTCTGAAGGAATCAAGTCCACTGTAATATTAATAAAATCAGCTGGCCCCTTACTATGATGCAGCGCTCGTTCGGCTAAAGACTGAGCGATAGCTCCAACTTGATTTAAGGTCACAATGCGTTCTGCGCCAGAAATATGGTGGCCCCCGTTTTCATGGGGACCACCTTGAGCTGCGCGCATACGCACACTATATAATTCATCCATTATGATACCTTACCTTTAACTACATTACTTTGAGGTACTTGGTTGTGAATTTTATGGAATACTTTCACAAATACTGGTGCCATAATTACTGTAAAGATCATACCTGGAACTGCGAGAGCTATCATAGGTAATGCAGCCTTACCAACATATAAAGACAAAGATAATCGCGCCAAAGCAGATGCAATTGGACCAGAAACCATAATACCTATCATGTGATTATGGCACATCCAAAGGATTAATCCTACAATGAGCCGGAATTGCATAGCAATCATAACATTTAAAATAGTTTGAGTACCTAATGCTAAGCCTATTAGACTAGATAAACAACCACTTATAATATACTTTTTAAATCCGAATACGGCACATATCGCTACCGCCAACGGGGCTGATAATTGAAACTCTATACCTGGAATGACATTAGGTATTTTAATAGCCCCTAATACAGTAATCATGGCAGTTAAAATAGCAACCTCTGTAATGTACCGAATGTTCTGATTCATAATGTATCTCCTCTACTTAGAAAATGTCAACTACAAACATCTCTTATTGCTGTCTCTTATACACATCT
>NZ_PPCY01000010.1:0-1224 GCF_002959795.1 Veillonella sp. S13054-11 | reverse complement strand
TTCTTTTCACCTTTCCCTCACGGTACTATGCGCTATCGGTCGATATCAGTATTTTGGCTTGGAGGGTGGTCCCCCCTGCTTCCCACAAGGTTTCACGTGTCTCGTGGTACTCTGGATACAATCCCATGTATGCAAGGTTTCGATTACAGGGCTTTCACCTTCTACGGCTGAGCTTTCCAGCTCGATTCTTCTACCTCATTTACACTTGATGACTGTCCTCAACCCCGGTGCGGTTGCCCGCTCCGGTTTGGCCTCTTTCCCGTTCGCTCGCCGCTACTAAGAAAATCTCGTTTGATTACTGTTCCTCTGGGTAATTAGATGTTTCAGTTCCCCAGGTGCCCTCCTCATAGTCTAAGCTATGGGTGACAGTGCATAACCACTGCCGGGTTCCCCCATTCGGAAATCTACGGGTCACAGGTTGCTTGCACCTCTCCGTAGCTTATCGCAGCTTACCGCGTCCTTCTTCGGCTGATATCGCCAAGGCATCCACCGTACGCCCTTAAAATCTTTACTTATTTTACGCCATAATTTGCGGCTAACTTCGTTGTGCTGCGTTCGGTTTGTCTTGCGTACATAAGTACGCGGCGACATTCCCTCACTGGCACGCCTCGTTATCCATCAAATTCTGACGAAAATCTATTTTTAGATTTTATTGACATGCATTAGATACATTGTCGTTTTTTGT
The DNA here is from genome assembly GCF_002959795.1 of Veillonella sp. S13054-11. Taxonomy (NCBI): domain Bacteria; kingdom Bacillati; phylum Bacillota; class Negativicutes; order Veillonellales; family Veillonellaceae; genus Veillonella; species Veillonella sp. S13054-11. The sequence goes on along the minus strand of NZ_PPCY01000010.1, from coordinate 539 downwards.
AGCCGTACATTTTCATGTACGTCACCATTAAGTCAGAGAATTATTTCCTATGTGCTCGGGTCAACCTACTTAGAAATTCTAAGAGATGACCTTACAAATATATAATAATTATCTTCTATGCAGTTTTCAAAGAACAAACAATTCATATATTTCGCGTCTATCGTCGTTGCATTCGCTTCACTTGTCTTGCGTAATTACCATTACGCGGCGACATCGTTCATCTCATGCGCCTAGATAGCCATCGAAATCTATTAAATTGTAAATGGTATTAAACCATCTGAGAGTCTTTACAGATCTCTCAAAACCAAACAATGATAAGTGTGTAAGTACAGCTAGCGCTTATGCTACGTCTACTTACTCGCCAAAGTGTCGACCTAAGTGACATCCAAGCTCTCGGCTTGGTGTATGTCTCCCTAGAAAGGAGGTGATCCAGCCGCACCTTCCGATACGGCTACCTTGTTACGACTTCACCCCAATCATCGACTTTACCTTAGACGGCTGGCTCCCGAAGGTTACCCCACCGGCTTTGGGCACTTCCG